>NZ_JBARTQ010000291.1:0-8759 GCF_049645325.1 Pseudomonas sp.
ACCCGGTAAAGTGCCGCTCCCCCCGCAATGCCCGAGGCAGCCCCCATGACCCAGACCTTTGAAATCGCCGTGATCGGCGCCACCGGCACTGTCGGCGAAACCCTGGTGCAGATCCTCGAAGAACTGAGCTTCCCGGTGGGCACCCTGTATTTGCTGGCAGGCAACAACTCCGCCGGTGCATCAGTACCGTTTCGCGGCAAGAACGTGCGGGTCAAGGAAGTCGATGAATTCGACTTCAGTAAAGCTCAACTGGCCTTCTTCGCCGCAGGCCCCGCAGTGACCTTGAGCTTCGCCCCCCGTGCCATCGCCGCCGGTTGCTCGGTGATCGACCTGTCCGGCGCCTTGCCGGCCGATCAAGCGCCTCAAGTCGTGCCGGAAGCCAACGCCCATATTCTCAAAGGCCTGAAAAAACCCTTCCAGCTCGGCAGCCCAAGCCCATCGGCCACCAACCTGGCTGTGGTCCTCGCACCGTTGCGGGGTTTGCTCGATATCCAGCGCGTCAGCGTGACTGCCAACCTGGCGGTGTCCGCCCAAGGCCGTGAAGCCGTCAGCGAGTTGGCCCGTCAGACCGCCGAGCTACTGAATGTGCGCCCGTTGGAGCCGAAGTTCTTTGATCGGCAGATGGCCTTCAACCTGTTGGCACAAGTCGGCACCCCAGACGCCCAAGGTCATACAGCCCTGGAGAAACGTCTCGTACACGAACTGCGCGCCGTGCTGGAAACTCCTTTGCTAAAGATTTCCGCAACATGCGTTCAAGCCCCGGTGTTTTTTGGCGATAGCCTGACGGTGTCATTGCAATTGGGCGCGCCGGTGGATCTGGTCGCGGTCAATCGCGCGCTCGACGCGGCACCCGGCATCGAGCTGGTGGAAGAGGGCGATTACCCCACTGCGGTGGGCGATGCGGTCGGTCAGGACGTGGTCTATGTAGGACGGGTTCGCGCAGGGGTAGACGACCCGGCGGAACTAAATCTGTGGCTGACGTCAGATAACGTACGCAAAGGCGCCGCCTTGAATGCCGTCCAGCTGGCTCAGTTGTTGATAAAAGACCTTGTGTAAAAGATACTTGGCGGCAATTTGTAGATTGATTCTAGCCAGGCGCTATGCTTGGCCCCAAGCAGGAACAGTTGCGCGTCGGTGACCTATCGGCTCGCCATGCCTTATGGCAGCGGTTACCAACCTTCTCGCAGGCCGGGGAGTGTTCAGACAAAGGATGAGGCTATGGTTCAAGTTCGCAAACTGGTGTTAGCAATAGCGGCCGCCTCGGCGCTGTCCTCCGGTATGGCGCAAGCGCTGCAGCTGGGGGAAATGACCCTCAAGTCGACGTTGAACCAGCCGTTGTCGGTAGAAATCGAATTGCTCGATGTCGGTGGCCTCACGGCTGCCGAGATCACGCCCAGCCTGGCATCCTCCCAGGCGTTTGTGGACGCGGGCGTGGACCGCCAGGCGTTTCTCAACGACCTGACGTTTACGCCAGTGATCAACCCTAACGGCCGCAGTGTGGTGCGCGTTACCTCCAGCAAGCCGTTGCCGGATTCCTACGTGCGTTTCCTGCTGCAGGTGCAATGGCCCAATGGTCGCCTGATGCGCGATTACAGCGTGCTGCTCGACCCGGCGAAATTCGATCAGGCGGCACCGACTGCCGGCACCCCTGCGCCGCGCTTGAGCGCGCCGGGCAATGCGGCACCTACTGTGGGCAAATCGGCCCAGCACACCACGACGTCTCGCGACACCTTGTGGGAAATTGCCGAGAAGAATCGCAATGGCGCGTCGGTGCAGCAGACCATGCTGGCCATCCAGGCATTGAACCCGGATGCCTTTGTCGACGGCAATATCAACCGCTTGAAAACCGGCCAGGTCTTGCGCCTGCCGGACCGCGTGCAAGCCACCAGCCTGCCGCAGCCCCAGGCGATTGCTGAAGTAAGCGCACAAAATGCGGCCTGGCGCGAAGGTCGTCGTACGGCCAGCAATCAAGCACTGGGCAAGCAGCAACTGGATGCGACCAAGCGCACTCAGGCGGGCAATGCGCCGTCGAGCACCAATGCCAAGGACAACTTGAGCCTGGTCTCGGCCGAATCCGCCAAACAAGGTGCGAAGGGCAGGGCGGCAGATGGCCGCGCGCTGAGCGACAAGCTGGCGATGACCCAGGAGCAACTGGACACCACGCGCCGCGACAACGAAGAGCTGAAAAGCCGCGCGGCGGACCTGCAAAGCCAGTTGGACAAACTGCAAAAGCTGATCCAGCTGAAGAACGATCAACTGGCCCGTTTGCAGGCTGACAAGGGCGGGCCGGCGGCTCAGGCGACTGCGGCGATGCCTGCCCAGTTGGCAGGCGAACCGGCGGCCGATCCAGCGAGCACACCGGCCGCCACCCCGACGGCTGCGGCCCCTGCGCCCGAGCCGATCAAGGCCGACGCGGCGCCTGCCGGCAATGACGGCAAATTCAATGACCTGCTGACCAACCCGATTGTTCTCGGTGTGATCGGCGGTGCGGCCGGCCTTGTGGTGCTGTTGCTCCTGCTGCTGTGGGTGCGTCATCGCAATGCCCGTCGCGAAGAGGAAAAGCACCTGCGGATGGCGCGCGCGCTGGCAGAAGAACCGGCATTCACTGCCAACGTGGATCATGATCTGCCGCCGGACAGCTTCGAAGGCCTGGAAGTCCCGCCGCCGAACGTCAAGCTGGCTACCGCGCCTGCGCCTGCACCGGTTGTTGAACCGGTGGTGGCGCCGACTGTGGCGTCCGTGCTGGCGCCCCTGGCCGTGGCCGTGGCCCCGCAGAACTCCAGCGATGCGCTGGCGCAGGCCCAGTCTCATATTGACCGTGGTCACCTGAACCAGGCGGCCGACGTGTTGGAGCAGGCAATCAAGCACGAGCCCAAGCGCAGCGACCTGCGTTTGAAGTTGCTCGAAGTGTATGGCCTGCAAGGTGATAAGGACGGTTTCGTCACCCAGGAACGTCAACTGGTGGCCAATGGTGAAAACCACGCCCAGGTCGAGCAGCTCAAGAGCCGTTTCCCGGCCATGGCCGTGCTGGCCGCCGGTGTGAGTGCGGCAGTCGCCGCTGCGGCCCTCGACGCCCAGTACGTCAAGGACTTGCTCGAAGACAAGCCGGCTGCACCGGCTCCGGAACCGGAGGCATTCGACACTGATTTCGACCTGAGCCTGGATGATCTGGAAGCCGCTTCGCCTGCCGTGGTCAGCCCGGAAGATGAACTGAGCTTTGAGTCGGTGCTGCAACAGCAGACTGACGCCAAGGCCAGCCCGGACGATCTGTCGGATTTTGACCTGGACCTGCAGCTGGAAGCACCGGCATCGCAGTCCGATGACGACTTCCTCTCGGGCCTTGAGGCGCAGATGAAAGACGTGCCGGCGGTCGAACCGCCCACGCTGACACCCGCCACAGTGGACGACTTTGACCTGCCGGAAGACTTCGACTTGTCACTGGCCGACGAGCCAGCCCCAGCGGCAGCCGCCAAGCCGGATGCCTTTGCCTCGGAACTGGATGACGTCAATGCCGAGCTGGACCGTCTGTCCCAGAGCCTGGAGCACCCGCCGATCGAACCGTCCTTCACTGCTGAAGACGCAGCGTTGGGCGACGACGAGCCGGAATTCGATTTCCTCTCCGGCACCGATGAGGTCGCCACCAAGCTGGACCTGGCCCAGGCGTACATCGACATGGGCGACACCGACGGCGCGCGGGACATCCTTTCCGAAGTCCTGACCGAAGGCGATGAAGGCCAGCGCGGTGAAGCCAAGGAAATGCTTGGACGCTTGGCGTAATCGCCAGCGTTTGAGCAAAACGGCGGCCTTCGGGCCGCCGTTTTGCTTTTCTGTGGGAGCTGGCTTGCCTGCGATCCAGGCGACTCGGTCTTTCAGTGGAATCCAGGTGATGCTATCGCAGGCAAGCCAGCTCTCACACAAACCTGCATAATGGCCGCCTTTGCGCAACTCATCAGGCTCTCAGTTCTTGGCAAATATAGATAACGCAGCCGCCGAAATGGCGGCTGCAGGTTTTTACCGCATCGCCCTGGGCGTGGAATACAAAGGCTCGCGCTATCGCGGCTGGCAACGCCAGGCGTCGGGTGTACTGACGGTGCAGGAAACCCTGGAAAAGGCACTGTCGAAAGTCGCCGATTCGCCGGTGTCACTGATGTGCGCCGGGCGTACTGACGCCGGTGTGCATGCCTGCGGCCAAGTGGTGCACTTTGATACTCAGGCCGAGCGCACGATGAAAGCGTGGGTGATGGGCGCCAATATCAATTTGCCCCACGACGTCAGCGTCAGTTGGGCCAAGGTCATGCCTGCGCATTTTCATGCGCGCTTCAAGGCCATCGCCCGACGTTACCGCTATGTGATCTACAACGATCAGATCCGCCCGGCGCACCTTAACGAAGAAATCACCTGGAACCACCGCCCGCTGGATGCCGAACGCATGGCCGAGGCGGCGCAGCATCTGGTCGGCGTGCATGATTTCAGCGCCTTTCGGGCCGGCCAGTGCCAGGCGAAGTCGCCGATCAAGGAAGTCCACCACCTGCGAGTCACCCGTCACGGCAAGATGATCGTGCTGGATATCCGCGCCGGGGCGTTTCTGCACCACATGGTGCGCAACATTGCCGGCGTGTTGATGACCATCGGCACCGGCGAGCGCCCGGTTGAGTGGGCCAGGGAAGTGCTCGAAAGCCGCGTGCGCCGCACCGGCGGGGTGACGGCGCATCCGTTCGGCCTGTACCTGGTGGACGTGGAGTACCGCGACGAGTTCGAACTGCCGCAGCGTTTCATCGGGCCACACTTCCTCACAGGTTTCAGCGAACTTGGCGGCTGACGCCCGGAAAAGCTTTTGTTACCATCCGGGACTTTCCCGGTTCAACCCTTGAGGTTTCCACGACATGCCAGCCGTTCGCAGCAAGATTTGCGGGATTACCCGCATAGAAGACGCGCTGGCGGCTGTAGAGGCGGGGGCGGATGCCATAGGGTTTGTGTTTTATGCCAAAAGCCCGCGGGCGGTGAATGTGTTGCAGGCGCGGGCGATCATCGCCGCGCTGCCGCCGTTTGTGACCACCGTGGGTTTGTTCGTCAACGCCAGCCGCTGCGAACTTAACGAAACCCTGGATGCCGTGCCGCTGGACATGCTGCAGTTTCATGGTGACGAAAGCCCCGAAGAATGTGAAAGCTACCAGCGCCCGTACATCAAGGCGTTGCGCGTCAAGGCCGGGGATGACATCGCCGGCGCGTGTGCCGCCTACACCGGTGCGCGTGGGGTCCTGCTGGACACCTATGTTGAAGGCGTGCCCGGCGGCACCGGCGAAGCGTTTGACTGGTCGCTGATTCCCGAGGGCCTGAGCAAGCCGATTATCCTGGCTGGCGGGCTCACGCCGGCGAATGTCGGTGCGGCAATCGAGCAGGTGCGGCCATATGCCGTGGACGTCAGCGGCGGGGTAGAGCAGGGCAAGGGGATCAAGGATCACCGCAAGATTCGCGCATTCATGCAGGCCGTGCGCAACAGCAGTGGCGGGATGTGACGGCGGGCAGTCTGCCGCCGTCCATAACTACCGCTGTGTAAAACAGCCCGGCGCCGCCTGTGGGTGGGCCGGAAATGAAGTGGCAACCCTGCGCTGGCAGGTTGTCTGGAAGGCTGAGGATGCAGGCGGGAATTGGCAGGTCGAAGGTCTGACCCCGTCCCGCAGGCATCATCGCCACATATGAATTTAGCTCAAGGGCATACGCGGGGCTGTGTTCTAGCCACCGGTACTGGAGAAAGAAAGCATGAGCAACTGGTTAGTAGACAAACTGATCCCTTCGATCATGCGTTCCGAGGTGAAGAAAAGCTCGGTTCCTGAAGGTCTGTGGCACAAGTGCCCATCCTGCGACGCGGTGCTGTACCGCCCGGAGCTGGAAAAGACCCTGGACGTTTGCCCCAAGTGCAACCACCACATGCGTATCGGCGCCCGCGCCCGCGTTGACATCTTCCTCGACGCCGACGGCCGTAACGAGCTGGGCGCTGACCTGGAGCCGGTTGATCGTCTCAAGTTCCGCGACGGCAAGAAGTACAAGGACCGCCTGACCGCAGCGCAGAAGCAGACCGGCGAGAAAGACGCGCTGATTTCCATCAGCGGCAAGCTGCTGGGCATGCCGGTTGTGGTGTCCGCGTTTGAGTTTTCCTTCATGGGCGGCTCCATGGGTGCCATCGTCGGTGAGCGTTTTGTTCGCGCCGCCAACTACGCCCTGGAAAACCGCTGCCCGATGATCTGCTTCGCCGCCTCCGGTGGTGCGCGGATGCAGGAAGCCCTGATCTCCCTGATGCAAATGGCCAAGACCTCTGCGGTACTGGCGCGTCTGCGCGAAGAAGGCATCCCGTTTATCTCCGTACTGACCGACCCGGTCTACGGCGGCGTGTCCGCCAGCCTGGCAATGCTGGGTGATGTGATCGTCGGCGAGCCGAAGGCCCTGATCGGCTTTGCCGGCCCGCGCGTGATCGAGCAGACCGTGCGCGAAAAACTGCCGGAAGGTTTCCAGCGCAGCGAGTTCCTGCTGGAGCACGGTGCAATCGACCTCATCATCCCGCGCGGCGAACTGCGTCCACGCCTGGGCAGCCTGTTGGCGCAAATGATGGGCCTGCCTACTCCTGTGTATGTCGCGCCTAAAATCGAGCCAATCGTTGTTCCGCCGGTGCCTGCAAACCTATGACCCAACGTACCCTGGGCGAATGGCTCGCCTACCTTGAGCAGTTGCATCCGTCCGCCATCGACATGGGCCTGGAGCGCTCGCAACAGGTAGCGGCCCGCCTCGGGTTGGGCCGGCCGGCGCCGCGCGTGATCACGGTGACCGGTACCAACGGCAAAGGCTCCACGTGCGCCTTTGTCGCCGCGCTGCTGCAGTCCCAAGGGCTGAAAGTCGGCGTGTACAACTCTCCTCACCTGCTGCGTTACAACGAGCGGGTGCAGCTCAATGGCGTCGAAGCCACGGATGAGCAACTTTGCGAAGCCTTCGCCGCACTCGATGCCGGGCGTGGCGAAATTTCCCTGACTTACTTCGAAATGGGCACTCTGGCGGCGTTCTGGCTGTTCGAGCGCGCGCAGTTGGATGTGGTCGTGCTGGAAGTTGGGCTGGGCGGGCGGCTGGACACGGTCAACGTGGTGGACGCCGACCTCGCGCTGATCACCAGCATTGGCGTCGACCATGCCGATTATCTGGGCAATACTCGCGAATCCGTAGCCTATGAAAAGGCCGGGATTTTCCGCCAGGGCAAACCTGCCCTGTGTGGTGATATTGATCCGCCAGTTACCTTGCTGGACAAGGTGCGTGAGCTGGATTGCCCGTTCTACCTGCGCGGCCGCGAATTCAATCTGGAAATCGGTAATCAGCATTGGCAATGGCGTGGGCGTGATGCCCGTGGGCAAGGTGTCGAATTGCACGATTTGCCACTGCTGGCCTTGCCGATGGAAAACGCGGCGCTGGCGTTGCAGGCTTACCTGTTGCTGGACTTGCCTTGGAATGCCGAGCAGATTGCAGCTACCTTGCTGGCGACGCGTGTCGTCGGGCGACTGGATCGTCGGGTGTTCGAGTGGGAGGGCAAGCGCCTGAACCTGTTGCTGGATGTGGGGCATAACCCGCACGCCGCCGAATACCTGGCACAGCGCCTGTCCCGCACGCCGCCGCGCGGTCACCGCCTGGCGGTGTTCGGGCTGTTGGCTGACAAGGACCTGGACGGCGTGGTTGCGCCGTTGCTGGGCAATGTCCAGTCGTGGGCGGTAGCGCCGCTGGACACGCCGCGCAGCCGCCCGGCGGTTGAGCTGCAAGTGGCCTTGCAGAACCTTGGTGCGCCGGTGACGTCGTATGCAAGCGTCACTGCCGCGCTTGAAGCGCAATGTGCGGTGGCGACGGCCGAGGACGAAATTCTGTTGTTCGGATCATTTTATTGTGTTGCCGAGGCGCTTGAGTGGTTGGCCCGGCGCTCCACGGAGGAAGCTGCACATGGCATTACTGGATAGCGCATACAAGCAGCGAATGGTCGGAGCCCTGGTGCTGGTGGCATTGGCGGTGATTTTTCTGCCGATGTTGTTTTCTCGCCAGGATGAGCAGCGCCAAGTCGTGGTAGAGGCGCCGGCTGCGCCTCAGGCACCGGTGATGCCGCAGGTTCAGGTTGAGCCGGTGGTGGTGCCAGAGCCGCAGGCATTGCCGCAAGAGCCGGTGCCGACCGATGAGGAGGTCGCTCAGCAGCAGGCGCCTTCGATGCCGGTGCAGCCGAGCGTACCGGTGGTCAAGCCGGCACCTGCTCCCGCGCCTGCCCCGGTTGTCGCCGCCAAGCCTGCTGCGCCGGCACCTGCGCCCAAGCCTGCCGTGCCGCAACCTGCCGCGCCGGGCAAGCCGGACGTGGGGCAAAGCCGCATCGACCCGAATGGCCTGCCGATCAGTTGGTCGATCCAGCTCGCCAGCCTGGCCAATCGCGAAAGCGCCGAAGCCTTGCAGAAAAAGCTGCGCACCCAGGGCTACAACGCCTATATCCGCAGTGCCGATGGCAAGAACCGCGTGTTTATCGGGCCGCTGATCGAGCGCGCTGAAGCGGATCGTCTGCGGGACTTGCTGGGTCGCCAGCAGAACCTGAATGGTTTTGTGGTGCGCTTTCAGCCTGAGCGCGGCTGAATAACGGCCAGTTTCTGATTGAAATGCAGGCCAGCTGTGGGAGCTGGCTTGCCTGCGATTGCGGTGGGGCAGTCAACAGTGATGTTGAAAGTGCCAGCCTCATCGCAGGCAAGCCAGCTCCC
>NZ_JBARTQ010000292.1:0-9073 GCF_049645325.1 Pseudomonas sp.
CACGCTGCTGTCAACACCTCTTTTTCTCCGCTTTCGACCGAGAAGATCGAAACGTCAATAGAGCCAAACAACACCGCTCTACCAACTCCTTCTGGGCTTCGATGATCTGAAGCAACTCGCTGTCGAATCTCGCATAACTCTTTGTTTACCAAGGAGTTTTCCGTTTCGACTGCGCCGGAAGTGGGGCGAATTATAGACTTCCAGAATCTGCCGTCAACCCCCTAATTACGCCTTTCTATCAATAAGTCAGGATTGATTAAAAAATCACCAATAAAGCGCCTAAATACGCCCTATCTATATAGAAGGGGATATTCAGATAACGCCAGCTTCCTTTAGAGCAGCTACATGCACCGCCCCCAAACCAAGCACACTCTGCAGTACCTGAGCCGTATGCTCCCCCAAAAGAGGAGGCGCACTGCGGTACTCCACGGGCGTCTTGGACAAGCGGATGGGACTGGCCACCTGAGGCACCATCCCCGCCAGCGCATGCGGCAACGCCATCGCCAACCCTCGCGCCTTGACCTGGGGATCGGCAAACACCTGGGCCAGATCATTGATAGGCCCACAAGGCACGCCGACCCGCTCCAGCTGTGACACCCATTCCACCGTTGTCTTGAAAACCGTAGCCTGACGAATCAGCGGAATCAGCACCGCTCGATTAGCCACCCGCACCTTATTAGTAGCAAAGCGCGGATCATCCGCCCACTGCGGCTGCCCGGCCACCTCTGCGAACTTGCGAAACTGCCCGTCATTGCCCACGGTCAGGATGAAGTCGCCATCCGCCGTGGGAAAGTCCTGATAGGGCACTATATTCGGATGAGCATTACCCAGCCGCTTCGGCGACTCCCCCGTCGTCAGGTAATTCATCGCCTGGTTCGCCAGGCAGGCCACCTGTACATCCAGCAATGCCATGTCGATATGTTGCCCGCCGCCGTCATGGTCGCGATGAGCCAGCGCCGCCAGTATCGCTACCGTCGAGTAAAGCCCTGTCAGGATATCGGTCAGCGCTACACCAACCTTCACCGGCCCGGCGCCGTCATCCCCCTCAGGCCGACCCGTAAGACTCATCAACCCACCCAGGCCCTGGATCATGAAGTCATAGCCTGCACGCGTCGCATAGGGGCCTGTCTGACCAAAGCCTGTGATCGAGCAGTAGATCAACTCCGGGTTGATCTCCTTCAGCGATTCATAATCGAGCCCATACGCTGCCAGACCGCCCACCTTGAAGTTCTCGATCAGGATGTCGGACTTGGCCGCGAGATCACGCACCAGCTTCTGCCCCTCCGGCCGCGTGAAGTCGATGGTCACCGACTCTTTGTTACGGTTGGCCGACAGGTAATACGCTGCCTCACTGGTGTTCTCACCGTAGGCATCCTTAAGGAAGGGTGGCCCCCAGGCACGCGTGTCATCACCATTGCCCGGCCGCTCGACCTTGATGACCTCAGCCCCAAGGTCCGCAAGGATCTGCCCGGACCAAGGGCCCGCCAGTACTCGCGATAAATCCAGTACCCGCAGATGCGAAAGCGCGCCCATGCCGTGCTCCTATTAATAGAAGGCCTGAAGACCGGTTTGCGCGCGCCCGAGAATCAAGGCGTGCACGTCATGGGTACCTTCATAGGTATTGACCACTTCCAGGTTGACCAGATGACGCGCCACCCCAAACTCATCGGAAATGCCGTTGCCCCCGAGCATGTCGCGCGCCATACGCGCGATATCCAAGGACTTGCCGCACGAGTTGCGCTTCATGATCGACGTGATCTCAACTGCCGCCGTCCCTTCGTCCTTCATGCGACCCAGGCGCAGGCAGCCCTGCAAGGCCAGCGTGATCTCGGTCTGCATATCGGCCAGCTTTTTCTGGATCAACTGAGTCGCCGCCAACGGACGGCCGAACTGGTGACGGTCCAACGTGTACTGGCGAGCGGTATGCCAGCAGAACTCGGCGGCACCCAGCGCTCCCCAGGAGATGCCATAACGGGCCGAGTTGAGGCAGGTGAAAGGCCCCTTCAAACCACGCACATCCGGGAAGATGTTCTCTTCCGGCACGAACACGTTGTCCATGACGATCTCGCCGGTGATGGAAGCGCGCAGGCCGACCTTGCCGTGGATCGCCGGCGCGCTCAGGCCCTTCCAGCCTTTCTCCAAGACAAACCCGCGGATATCACCGGCATCGTCCTTGCCCCACACCACAAACACATCCGCGATCGGGCTGTTGGTGATCCACATCTTGGCGCCGGTCAGGCTGTAGCCGCCGTCCACTTTACGTGCCCGAGTAATCATCGCGCCCGGATCAGAGCCGTGATTGGGTTCTGTCAGGCCGAAGCAACCGATCCATTCGCCGGAAGCCAGCTTCGGCAAGTACTTCTGTTTTTGCGCCTCAGTGCCGAATTCGTTGATCGGCACCATGACCAGTGAAGATTGCACACTCATCATCGAGCGATAGCCGGAGTCGACACGCTCGACCTCGCGGGCAATCAACCCATAACAGACATAGTTCAAGCCACTGCCACCGTACTGTTCCGGGATCATCGCGCCGAGCAGGCCGGTTTCGCCCATCTCACGGAAAATGGCAGTGTCGGTCTTCTCATGACGGAAGGCTTCGAGCACACGCGGCGCCAGCTTGTCCTGGGCGAATTGCTCAGCACTGTCGCGCACCATGCGCTCTTCTTCGGTGAGCTGTTGATCCAGCAACAGTGGATCGATCCAGTTGAAGCTTGCCTTGCCAGCCATGAATAAGTCCTCGCAGGGAAAATCAGAAGTCGTGGATGCAGCCTAGGCCGGGCAAGCGAAGAGGGCAAACGAGGTTTCTGCATAGGCTTGTGCTAATTTCTCACTTCGAAACCACCGAGAAGCGCGCAGATGCGCTTTATATGTGAGCACCCGGTACATGCGCAGAAAAATTCCCAGCACCACCGCCCTTGTGAGTTTTGAAGCCGCAGCCCGCCACGAGAGCTTTACCAAGGCGGCGCATGAGCTTTCGATCACCCAGGGCGCGATCTGCCGACAAATCGCCAGCCTTGAAGAGTTTTTAAGTGTCGAGCTGTTTCGACGCTCCCGGCGCGGGGTAAAACTGACGGAAGCAGGGCTGTCTTACAGCCGCCGTGTTGCCACGCAGCTGGACGCAGTTGAGCGTGACACCTTGTCGATCATGGGGCAGCAGGGCGCCAACGTCATCGAACTGGCCGTGGTGCCCACGTTTGGCACTCAATGGCTGATTCCGCGCCTGAAAGACTTTCAACATCAGCACCCCGAAGTGACGGTCAACCTCACCAACCGCACACGCCCCTTCCTGTTTGCCGACACTGACTTCGATGCTGCGATCTACTTTGGCGATGCCGACTGGTCCGGCACCGAATCGCATCGGCTGATGGGTGAGAACCCCGTGCCTGTGTGCAGCCCACGCTTACTGGGCGGCCGCACCCACTTCAGCCCTCAGGAGATCGCAGAGCTGGCGCTGCTGCAGCAAACCACTCGGCCTTACGCCTGGCGCCAATGGTTCAACGCCCAGCAACTGAACGTGCCTCGCGACATGACAGGCCCGCGTTACGAGCTATTCTCGATGTTGTCCCAGGCGGCCATGCATGATATGGGCATCGCGCTGATTCCACCGTTCCTGATCCAGCGCGAGCTGGAAGAGCACCGGCTAGTGATTGCAAACCCCGAGGCGCTGAGCAGCTCAAAAGCGTATTACCTGATGATTCCTGAGAGAAAGGTCGAATCTGCCTCATTGCATGCGTTCAGAGACTGGCTGATTGACCAGTCACAGCGCTACAGCCCCAGTATTTAAAGGCATACCTCATTTTGCTGACCCTGTAGTCAAATTAATTTACACCCTACAGATATACGTATATGTCGCATTTAAACAGACTGTATCTGTCCATTAGAAATCCGGTTAAAAGCCATGAGATTAAAGGCTTGCAGCGACTATCAGCTGCCAATACACGACCATTCACACCAACCATGCCAAAAAGCGCCATAAACACCTGAAGCCCTTTAAACACCTGTATTTAAAGAGGTTATTTGAGGGCATTGCGACAATCAGTCACAGGGTGACTTGTAGTTAATTTTTCGTCACCCGTCATAATCCCTTGATGGCCGTAAAGTTCGCCTGCAAAATGCCGCGCCCCGCTGTCATTTCAACGGGATCGTGCTGATCGGCCGCCCCAGCTGCGCCACTCACGGTGCACTGGCCTTTTTACAAAAAGATCAAAAGCAAAAAGATCATGCAGGAGATTTGACGTGCACATTGGTGTTCCTCTCGAAACCCAGACCGGTGAAACGCGGGTGGCTGCCACCCCGGAAACCATCAAGAAACTGATCGGCCAGGGCCATAAGGTCACTGTACAAAGCGGAGCAGGCCTCAAGGCCAGCGTCGTCGACAGTGCCTATGAAACGGCAGGCGCAACCCTTGGCAGTGCCAACGATGCGTTTGGCGCCGAGCTGATTCTCAAGGTGGTCGCCCCCAGCGACAGCGAACTCTCGCTGATCAAAAGCGGCACCGTGTTGGTGGGCATGCTCAATCCGTTCAGCAACGAAACCATTGCCAGGCTGGCCGAGCACGGCATCACCGCCTTCGCGCTTGAAGCGGCGCCGCGTACCTCGCGGGCCCAGAGCCTCGACGTGCTGTCATCTCAAGCCAACATCGCCGGCTATAAAGCCGTGTTGCTGGCTGCCCACCATTACCCGCGCTTCATGCCAATGCTGATGACGGCGGCGGGCACCGTGAAAGCCGCGCGCGTGCTGATCCTGGGTGCTGGCGTCGCAGGCTTGCAGGCCATTGCCACGGCGAAACGCCTGGGTGCGGTCATCGAAGCGTCCGACGTACGGCCGGCGGTGAAAGAGCAGATCGAGTCCCTCGGCGCGAAGTTTGTCGACGTGCCCTACGAAACCGATGAAGAGCGCGAGTGCGCCGTCGGCGTCGGCGGTTATGCGCGCCCGATGCCGAGCAGCTGGATGCAGCGCCAGGCCCTGGCCGTGCATGAGCGTGCCAAGCTGGCCGATATCGTGATCACCACCGCCCTGATCCCCGGTCGCAAAGCGCCGACCCTGCTCAGCGCCGAGACTGTCGCGCAGATGAAGCCCGGCTCGGTGGTCATCGACCTCGCCGCCGCCCAGGGTGGCAACTGCCCGCTGACTGTCGCCGACCAAGTGGTCGTGGAAAACGGCGTGATCATTTGCGGCCCGACCAACCTGGCCGGTGCCGTGGCTGCCGACGCTTCGGCCTTGTATGCGCGCAACCTGCTGGACTTCCTGAAGCTGGTCTTCAACAAGGAAGGGCAGTTTGAAATCAACCTCGAAGACGACATCGTCGCCGCGTGCCTGATGTGCCGCGACGGCCAAGTCATCCGCAAAAACGCCTAAGCAAGGATTCAGACGATGGAAGAGCTTATCTCCCCCGGTATCTACAACCTGATCATCTTTGTGCTGGCGATTTATGTCGGTTACCACGTGGTCTGGAACGTCACGCCCGCGCTGCACACGCCATTGATGGCAGTGACCAACGCTATTTCCGCGATCGTAATCGTCGGCGCCATGCTGGCCGCCGCGCTGACCGTGACACCATTGGGCAAGACCATGGGCACCCTGGCCGTGGCCTTGGCGGCAGTCAATGTGTTCGGCGGTTTTCTGGTTACCCGCAGGATGCTTGAGATGTTCAAGAAGAAAGCCCCGAAAGTAAAAGAAGAGGCGCCATCGTCATGAGCATGAATCTGGTCACGACGCTCTACCTGATCGCGTCGATCTGCTTTATCCAGGCCCTCAAAGGCTTGTCACATCCAACTACCTCGCGGCGCGGCAACCTGTTCGGCATGCTCGGCATGGCGCTGGCGGTCCTCACCACCGTGGGCCTCATCTATAAACTCGGCGCTGAGCTGGCCACCGCCGGCATCGGCTACGTGATTGTTGGCCTGCTGGTCGGCGGCACGGCCGGCTCGATCATGGCCAAGCGTGTGGAAATGACCAAGATGCCGGAACTGGTGGCGTTCATGCACAGCATGATCGGCCTGGCTGCGGTGTTTATCGCCATTGCGGCGGTGGTCGAGCCGCAATCCCTGGGCATCGTCAAACACCTGGGTGATTCGATCCCCGCAGGCAACCGCCTGGAACTGTTCCTCGGCGCGGCCATCGGTGCGATTACGTTCTCGGGCTCGGTGATCGCCTTCGGCAAGCTGTCCGGCAAATACAAGTTCCGCCTGTTCCAGGGCGCACCGGTACAGTTCAGCGGCCAGCACAAGTTGAACCTGGTACTCGGCCTGCTCACGCTGGGCTTGGGCCTGGCGTTCATGTTCACCGGCAACCTCAGTGCCTTCGCCCTGATGCTGGCCCTGGCCTTCGTGCTCGGCGTACTGATCATCATCCCGATCGGCGGCGCGGACATGCCGGTGGTCGTCTCGATGCTCAACAGTTATTCGGGCTGGGCGGCGGCGGGTATCGGCTTTTCGCTGAACAACTCGATGCTGATCATCGCCGGCTCCCTCGTCGGTTCCAGCGGCGCGATCCTGTCGTACATCATGTGCAAGGCGATGAACCGCTCCTTCTTTAATGTACTGCTCGGTGGTTTCGGCAATACGCCGGACGCCGCCGCTGCAGCGGGTTCGAAAGAAGCGCGCCCGGTGAAGTCCGGCTCGGCCGACGACGCGACGTTCCTGCTGACCAACGCCGACACCGTGATCATTGTTCCGGGCTACGGCCTGGCAGTAGCGCGGGCGCAACATGCGCTCAAAGAGCTGACCGAGAAGCTGACCCATCGTGGCGTCACCGTGAAGTACGCGATCCACCCGGTGGCAGGCCGTATGCCGGGCCATATGAACGTGCTGCTGGCCGAGGCGGAAGTGCCTTACGACCAAGTGTTCGAGATGGAAGACATCAACTCCGAGTTCGGCCAAGCCGACGTGGTGCTGGTGCTCGGCGCGAACGACGTGGTCAACCCGGCCGCCAAGAATGACCCGACCTCGCCGATTGCCGGCATGCCGATCCTGGAAGCGTTCAAGGCCAAGACGATCATCGTCAACAAGCGCTCGATGGCCAGCGGCTACGCCGGCCTGGATAACGAGTTGTTCTACCTGGACAAGACCATGATGGTCTTCGGCGACGCCAAGAAGGTCATCGAAGACATGGTCAAAGCCGTCGAATAACACTGCGCCAGCGCAATACACGAAACCCTGGCCTCCCGTAGGCTGGGGTTTTTTTTGATCGTTCCCATGCTCTGCGTGGGAATGCATTCCGGGATGCTCTGTGTGCTGCTTTGCGCACACGCATGAAACCCGACCAAAGGCTCTAAATCGCTGCCCGGCATTCGACCATGGTAGCGGGCCGAAACTTTTTGAAATCACTAAACTGCGCACCTTGCTTCCGTAGCCCGAGATAACAATCCATGTACCGTGATCGTATCCGCTTGCCTTCGTTGTTGAACAAGGTCATGAGCGCGGCAGACGCCGCCGCACTGATCGAGGACGGCATGACCGTCGGCATGAGCGGCTTCACCCGTGCCGGTGAAGCCAAGGCCGTCCCCCACGCCCTGGCCGAACGCGCCAAGACTTCTCCGCTGAAAATCACCCTGATGACCGGCGCCAGCCTGGGCAACGACCTGGACAAGCAACTGACCGAAGCCGGCGTGCTGTCCCGTCGCATGCCGTTTCAGGTCGACAGCACCTTGCGCAAGGCGATCAACGCCGGCCAGGTGATGTTCATTGACCAACACTTGTCGGAAACGGTCGAACAACTGCGCAACAACCAGCTCAAGTTGCCGGACATTGCGGTGATCGAAGCCGTCGCCATCACCGAGCAAGGGCACATCGTGCCGACAACCTCCGTGGGCAACTCGGCCAGCTTTGCGATTTTCGCCAAGCAGGTAATCGTCGAGATCAACCTCGCGCACAACCCGAACCTGGAAGGGCTGCACGACATCTATATCCCCACCTACCGGCCGACGCGCACGCCGATCCCGCTGGTGAAAGTCGACGACCGCATTGGCAGCACCGCGATTCCGATCCCGCCGGAGAAAATCGTCGCCATCGTGATCACCAACCAGCCTGATTCGGCCTCCACCGTGACGCCGCCCGACGCCGATACCCAAGGCATCGCCAACCACCTGATCAACTTCCTCAAGCAGGAAGTCGACGCTGGCCGCATGACCAACAAGCTCGGCCCGCTGCAGGCCGGGATCGGCAACATCGCCAACGCGGTGATGTGCGGCCTGATCGAGTCACCATTCGAAGACCTGACCATGTACTCGGAAGTGTTACAGGATTCGACGTTCGACCTGATTGATGCCGGCAAGCTGAGCTTCGCCTCCGGCAGTTCGATCACCTTGTCGGAGCGCCGCAATGCCGACGTGTTCGGCAACCTGGAACACTACAAGGACAAGCTGGTGCTGCGCCCGCAGGAGATTTCCAACCATCCTGAAGTGGTAAGGCGCCTGGGCATTATCGGTATCAACACCGCGCTGGAGTTCGACATCTATGGCAACGTCAACTCCACCCACGTCTGCGGCACGCGGATGATGAATGGCATTGGCGGCTCCGGGGATTTCGCGCGCAATGCGCATTTGGCAATCTTCGTGACCAAGTCGATTGCCAAAGGTGGCGCGATTTCCAGCGTGGTGCCGATGGTCAGCCACGTGGACCACACCGAGCATGACGTCGACATCCTCGTGACCGAAGTAGGGCTCGCCGACCTGCGCGGCCTGGCGCCACGCGAGCGCGCACGAGTGATCATCGACAACTGTGTGCACCCGGCGTACCGCGATGCGCTGAACAGTTACTTCAACGCCGCCTGCGCCATTGGCGGCCATACCCCGCATATTCTGCGAGAAGCACTGAGTTGGCACATTAACCTGGAAGAAACCGGGCATATGCTCAAGGCGTAATTCATACAGATCCGAGCTGATGCGCACACAGCTTCATCAGCTCGGCACACCAACGTCACGATTCGCAAAAAACTGTACTGCTGTACCGGTCTTTTCCTACCGAAATATCCTACACATCTCGACGAAACTGCCTATTTCGCACTGTTAGAGTGCAGACAGGTACAGTTGCCCCATTTCTGTACAGTACAGCGCTTATAAACAGTTAACTGG
>NZ_JBARTQ010000293.1:0-27295 GCF_049645325.1 Pseudomonas sp.
GGGGCGGCGGCCCACGGATTCAAGTCTGCGTGCGGGCATGCCGAGCCTAGGCGAGGCACCGAGTGGAGGGGCAAGAGCCTTTTGGTTACTTTTGGGCTCCTTTCAAAAGTGACCCGCCGTAAGGGCGGAACCATAAAGCCGCCATAACGCAAATAACGGACCAACCCCCACCCCAAGACACGGGACACCTCCACCACGGGTCTGCTAGGCTCCCGCCCCTGCGCCACCGCCTGCCTTTATAAGAGACCCCCCGCGTGCCCGACGCCATTTTGCGCCTAGCCCTGCCCTCGCCCCTGCGCCGCCTGTTCGATTACCGTGCCCCGGCCGGCGTGCTGCGGGCGCAGTTGCAGCCGGGTATGCGTGTGCGTGTGCCGTTCGGGCGCCGGGAGATGATCGGCATTCTGGTGGAAGTCGCCGACCACAGCGAAGTCCCGGCGGAAAAGCTCAAGCCCGCCCTGGCGATCCTCGACGCCACGCCGCCGCTGCCGCCCGCGCTGTTTAAGCTGTGCCTGTGGACCGCCCAGTATTATCAACACAGCCTCGGCGACACCTTGAGCTGGGCGCTGCCGGTGCTGCTGCGCCAGGGCGAGCTGGCCGAATCGCGCCAGGAGCGCTTCTGGTCGATGGTTCCCGGCGCGCGCTTCGACGACCCGCGCATTGCCCGTGCCCCGCGCCAGCGTGAAGCCCTGGCGACCCTGGCCCAACACCCGCACGGCGTCGCCCACCAGCTGTTAAGCAAGCTGATGCTGAGCAAAGACAGCCTCGACCTGTTGCTCGCCAAAGGCCTGGTGCAGGTGGAAATCCGTAAGCACGCTCCCGACCCGCGCCATGAACATTGGCTGGCCCAGCCGGAATTGCCGCTCAACCCTGAGCAGCGCGCGGCGTACGAGGCCATTCGTGCAGGTTTCGACAGCTTCCACGCGTTCTTGCTGGCCGGCGTCACCGGCAGCGGCAAGACCGAAGTGTATTTGCAACTGATCCGCGAAACCCTGCAAGCCGGCAAACAGGCGCTGGTGTTGATCCCCGAAATCAACCTGGGCCCGCAAACCCTGGCGCGTTTCGAACAGCGCTTCAACGCGCGCATCGCCCTGGTGCATTCGGCGGTCAACGACCGTGAGCGCCTGGAGTCCTGGCTGGCCGCGCGCGACGGCGAGGCCGACATTATTATCGGCACGCGTTCGGCGCTGTTCACGCCCATGAAAAACCCCGGGCTGATCATCATCGACGAGGAGCACGACGGCTCCTATAAACAGCAGGAAGGCCTGCGTTACCACGCCCGCGACCTGGCCCTGGTACGCGCGCGCCAGGAAGACATCCCGATTGTGCTGGGCTCGGCCACGCCTTCCCTGGAAAGCCTGCACAATGCCTACACCGGTCGTTATGGCCTCCTACGCCTGAACGAGCGTGCCGGTGGCGCCAAGCAGCCACGCTTCCTGCGCCTGGACGTGAAAAGTCGCCCGCTGGACAGCGGCATTTCCGGGCCGATGCAACAAGCCATCGGCCAGACCCTCGCCGCCGGCCAGCAAGTATTGGTGTTTCTCAACCGCCGTGGGTTTGCACCGACGCTGCTGTGCCATGACTGCGGCTGGATGTCCGAGTGCGAACGTTGCGATGCACGCATGACCGTGCACCAGCGCCATGGCGAGTTGCGTTGCCATCACTGCGGCCATGTGGAACGGGTGCCGCGCCACTGCCCGCAATGCGGCAAAGTGGACCTGCGCCCGGTTGGCGCGGGCACCGAACGCGCCGAGGAACGCCTGGGCATTCTGTTCCCCGATTACCCGGTGCTGCGCGTCGACCGCGACAGCACCTCGCGCAAAGACGCGATGAACCAGCTGTTTGCCACGATCCAGAAGGGCCAGCCGTGCATCCTGGTCGGCACGCAGATGCTTGCCAAAGGGCATCACTTTCCCCGGGTAACGCTGGTGTCGATCCTCGATGCCGACGGTGGCCTGTTTTCCGGCGACTTCCGCGCCAGCGAGCGCATGGCGCAGTTGATCGTGCAGGTCGCAGGCCGCGCCGGGCGTGCCGAAGAGCCGGGCAAGGTGATTATCCAGACGCACCTGGCCGACCATCCGCTGCTGATCCAGCTGACCGAACAAGGCTATTTCGCCTTCGCCGAACAGGCGTTGAGCGAACGTCGCTCCGCCGGTTTGCCACCCTTCTCTCATCTGGCCCTGTTGCGGGCTGAAGCGCACAAACCCGGGCAGGCCGAGGGTTTCCTCGATGAAGCGTGCAGCGCCGCCGAACGTTTGCTCGGCGAACTGGGTCTGACCGGCATCGAATTGCTCGGCCCGGTACCCGCGCCCATGGAGCGCCGCGCCGGGCGTTATCGCGCTCAGCTACTCTTGCAGGCAACCTCGCGCGCGCCGCTGCATCGGCTGTTAAGTAGCTGGTTGCTTGCCCTGGAGCAAATGCCCAGCGGCCGGCAAGTGCGATGGTCGCTGGATGTGGACCCGGTAGATTTGTATTGACTGCAAAATCGCTATCGCAGGCAAGCCAGCGCCCACATGTAGAAGTATTCACCCATTAAAATGTGGGAGCGGGCTTGCCCGCGATGAGGTCCGCGGGTCCGCCATCTGGTCTGAACGGTTGGCAAGCCCGCCCTCGCCACGGATAATGCCCAGTTTTTCCACCTGCGCATCGCGCGCCGCCGCTTGCGGTCGAAAGAGAACACCATGAAAGACACCATTCGCCAGCTGATCCAACAAGCCATCACCCAACTCGTCAACGAAGGTGTGTTGCCTGAAGGCCTGACGCCGGCGATCCAGGTGGAAAACACCCGCGACAAGACCCACGGCGACTTCGCCAGCAACATCGCGATGATGCTGGCCAAGCCTGCGGGCTTGAAGCCGCGCGACCTGGCGGAAAAAATCATTGCCGCCCTGCCCTCTGACGAGAGCGTCACCAAGGCTGAAATCGCCGGCCCGGGCTTTATCAACTTCTTCCAGAACACCCAGGCTCTGGCGTCGCGCCTGGACGCGGCCTTGGCCGACGCCAAGATCGGTGTGCGCAAGGCGGGCCCGCTGCAACGCGTGGCCATTGACCTGTCGGCGCCGAACCTGGCCAAAGAAATGCACGTGGGCCACCTGCGCTCCACCATCATTGGCGACGGCGTGGCGCGCGTATTGGAATTCCTCGGCGACGACGTGATCCGTCAGAACCACGTAGGTGACTGGGGCACGCAGTTCGGCATGTTGATGGCCTACCTGCAGGAAAACCCGATCACCAGCAACGAGCTGTCGGACCTGGAAAACTTCTACCGCGCGGCGAAGAAGCGCTTCGACGAGTCCGAAGAATTCGCCGACCGTGCCCGGGGCCTGGTGGTCAAGCTGCAAGCGGGCGACAAGGAGTGCCTGGAACTGTGGGGCCGCTTCCGTGAGATCTCGCTGTCCCACTGCCAGGAAATCTACGAGCTGCTCAACGTCAAGCTGACCATGGCCGACGTGATGGGCGAAAGCGCCTACAACGACGACCTGATCAACGTGGTCAACGACCTCAAGGCCAAGGGCCTGCTGGTCGAGAGCAACGGCGCGCAGTGCGTGTTCCTCGAAGATTTCAAGACCGCCGACGGCGAGCCACTGCCGGTGATCATCGTCAAGGCCGATGGCGGCTACCTCTACGCCACCACCGACCTGGCGGCCGTGCGCTACCGCAGCGGCGTGCTCAAAGCCGACCGCGCGCTGTATTTCGTCGACCAGCGCCAAGCCCTGCACTTCCAGCAAGTGTTCGAAGTGGCGCGCCGCGCGGGCTTCATCACTCACCCGATGCACATGGAACACATGGGTTTTGGCACCATGAACGGCGCCGATGGCCGCCCGTTCAAGACCCGCGACGGCGGCACCGTGAAGCTGATCGACCTGCTCAACGAAGCCCAGGAACGTGCCTACAACCTGGTGAAGGAAAAAAACCCGGAGCTGGCCGAAGCCGACCTGCGCAACATCGCCCGCGTGGTGGGCATTGGCGCGGTGAAATACGCCGACCTGTCCAAGCACCGCACCAGCGACTACAGCTTCAACTTCGAGCTGATGCTCAACTTCGAAGGCAACACCGCGCCGTACCTGCTGTACGCCTACACCCGTGTGGCCGGTGTGTTCCGCAAGCTGGGCAAGGACTTCAGCGAAGTCGAAGGCCACATCAACCTTCAAGCCCCGCATGAACAGGATCTGGCCGCCAAACTGGCGCAATTCGGCGAAGTGCTGAACAGCGTCGGCGAGAAAGGCACGCCGCACATCCTCTGCACCTATTTGTACGAAGTGGCCGGCCTGTTCTCCAGCTTCTACGAGAACTGCCCGATACTCACCGCCGACGACGAAGCCCAAAAACAAAGTCGCCTGCGCCTCGCCGCATTGGCTGGACGGACCCTCAAGCAAGGCCTGGAACTGTTAGGCCTGGAAACCCTGGAGCGTATGTAAGTTGGCTGCCAAGAAAAAACCTGCACCCAAGCGCGGCGCCAGCCGCTATCAGGCACCGGCGAAGAAGCCCATTCCAGGCTGGCTGTGGATGGCGATCGGCCTCGCGGTCGGTGCGTTTGTGGTGATCCTGATGAAGTTGGAGCCGGGCAAGGGCGATGACGTCAAACGCGTCAAGCAAGAGCAACTGAAGGCCACGAAAATAGCCGAGGCCAACAAGACGGCGCCAAGCCCGACTGCACCGGTGAAGCCGAAGTACGACTTCTACACGCTGCTGCCGGAATCGGAAGTGATCGTGCCGCCTGACGCCGTGCCGGAGAAAACCCTGCCGACGCCACAAGTGCCGACCACCCCGGTTACGCCTGCGGAAGCGGCGAAAATCGACACGGCACGCGCGCAGGCTGCATTGGCCGGGATCACCCCGCCGCCACCGCCGCCGGTCGCGACCACCAAGGCTGCGCCGGTGACCAAGTTCTTCCTGCAGGCGGGCTCGTTCCCGAAGCAGGCGGACGCGGACCGCGTGCGGGCGCAGATCATTCTGCTCGGCCAAGCGGTGACGGTGGAGTCCGGCACGGTGAAGGACGCGACCTGGTATCGCGTGCTGGTGGGGCCATTCAGCAACCGTGAACAGCTGACCGTGGCACAGAAGCAATTGGCCGGCGCAGGGTTTAGCAACCTGTTGTTACAACAACGCCAGAGCCGCTGATTCGCAGCCAACACTGCGTCAATGTGGGAGCTGGCTTGCGTGCGATAGCGGTATATCAGTCAATATTTTCTGTGACTGACACACCGCTATCGCAGGCAAGCC
This sequence comes from Pseudomonas sp., assembly GCF_049645325.1. Taxonomy (GTDB): domain Bacteria; phylum Pseudomonadota; class Gammaproteobacteria; order Pseudomonadales; family Pseudomonadaceae; genus Aquipseudomonas. Next base: position 5,221 of record NZ_JBARTQ010000293.1, read on the forward strand.
AGCTCCCACATTGGTTTCGGGGTGTTCTCAAAAATCTGTCAGACCAATAAACACCACTCGTCCGCCCCAACCGCCCAAGGTTGAAATCCCCCCCGCCACCCCCATATTAGTTCCATCAGGGCATTTTCGCCCCGCTGCGTGGAGACTCTCCCCTTGACCACCATCGTTTCAGTACGTCGCCACGGCAAAGTCGTCATGGGCGGCGACGGCCAGGTTTCCCTGGGCAACACCGTGATGAAAGGCAACGCGAAAAAAGTCCGTCGCCTGTACCACGGCCAGGTTCTCGCGGGCTTTGCCGGCGCCACTGCCGACGCCTTCACCCTTTTCGAGCGTTTCGAAGGCCAGCTTGAGAAACATCAGGGCCACCTCGTGCGCGCCGCCGTCGAACTCGCTAAAGAATGGCGTACCGACCGCTCCCTCAGCCGCCTGGAAGCCATGCTGGCTGTCGCCAACAAAGACGCATCCTTGATCATCACCGGCAACGGCGATGTGGTTGAGCCGGAAAACGGCCTGATCGCCATGGGTTCCGGCGGCGGCTACGCCCAGGCCGCAGCCAGCGCACTGTTGAAGAAAACCGACCTGTCGGCCCGCGAAATCGTCGAGACTGCCCTGGGCATCGCGGGCGATATCTGCGTGTTCACCAACCACAATCTGACCATTGAGGAGCAGGACCTCGCCGAGTAAGCCGTAGGCTTATTCCCGCTTGAGGCCGCCAAACACTATGTCCATGACTCCCCGCGAAATCGTCCATGAACTTAATCGCCATATCATCGGCCAGGACGATGCCAAGCGCGCCGTTGCCATTGCGCTGCGTAACCGCTGGCGCCGGATGCAACTGCCGGAAGAACTGCGCGTTGAAGTAACGCCAAAGAACATTCTGATGATCGGCCCGACCGGTGTCGGTAAAACCGAGATCGCCCGGCGCCTGGCGAAGCTGGCCAACGCCCCGTTCATCAAGGTCGAAGCCACCAAGTTCACCGAGGTCGGCTATGTGGGCCGTGATGTCGAGTCGATCATTCGTGACCTGGCCGACGCCGCGCTGAAACTGCTGCGCGAACAGGAGATGACCAAGGTCAGCCATCGCGCCGAAGACGCCGCCGAAGACCGCATCCTCGACGCCCTGCTGCCACCGGCACGCATGGGTTTCAACGAAGACGCCGCGCCAAGCTCGGATTCCAACACTCGCCAGCTGTTCCGCAAGCGCCTGCGTGAAGGCCAGCTGGACGACAAGGAAATCGAGATCGAAGTCGCCGAAGTCTCCGGCGTCGACATCTCCGCACCGCCTGGCATGGAAGAAATGACCAGCCAGCTGCAGAACCTGTTCGCCAACATGGGCAAGGGCAAGAAAAAATCCCGCAAGCTCAAGGTCAAGGACGCGCTGAAACTGGTGCGTGACGAAGAGGCCGGGCGCCTGGTCAACGAGGAAGAACTCAAGGCCAAGGCCCTGGAAGCGGTCGAACAGCACGGCATCGTGTTTATCGACGAGATCGACAAGGTGGCCAAGCGTGGTAATTCCGGCGGCGTCGATGTGTCCCGCGAAGGCGTGCAGCGCGACCTGCTGCCGCTGATCGAAGGCTGCACCGTGAACACCAAGCTGGGCATGGTCAAGACCGACCACATCCTGTTTATCGCGTCCGGCGCGTTCCACCTGAGCAAGCCAAGCGACCTGGTGCCGGAGCTGCAAGGCCGTCTGCCAATTCGCGTAGAACTCAAGGCGCTGACCCCTGGCGACTTCGAGCGCATTCTGAGCGAGCCGCACGCTTCGTTGACCGAGCAATACCGCGAACTGCTGAAAACCGAAGGCCTGGCCATCGAGTTCCTGCCGGACGGTATCAAGCGTTTGGCGGAGATCGCGTGGCAGGTCAACGAGAAGACCGAGAATATCGGTGCCCGTCGCCTGCACACCTTGCTTGAGCGCCTGCTGGAAGAAGTGTCCTTCAGCGCCGGCGACATGGCCGGCGCGCAGAATGGCGAAGCGATCAAGATCGATGCCGACTACGTCAACAGCCACCTGGGCGAATTGGCGCAGAACGAAGATCTGTCTCGTTATATCCTGTAAGCCTTACTCAGGACCGCTTTGCTTTTAATGTGGGAGCTGGCTTGTGTGGGAGCTGGCTTGCCTGCGATGCAGACACCTCGGTGCTTCAGTTACACCGCAGTGACGCCATCGCAGGCAAGCCAGCGCCCACATAAACCTGCTCCCCTATTTGAAGCCGGTTTCTTCAGGATCTTCTCCAATGACCACATTCCCCACCGCTGTAAACCTGCACAAAAACTCCAACACCCTCGGTCTCACCTACGGGCCCGACGAGGTCTACCAGCTCCCCGCTGAACTGCTGCGCACCCATTCGCCTTCCGCCGAGGTGCAGGGCCACGGCAAACCCATCCTGCAATTCGGCAAGCTCAACGTTCGGTTGACCAAGATAGAACCGGCCGGTCAGTACGCACTGAAATTGACCTTCGACGACGGGCATGACAGCGGACTGTTCACCTGGGACTACCTCTACCAATTGGCCGTGCGTCAGGACGCGCTGTGGGCCGACTACCTGGCCGAACTCAAAGCCGCCGGAAAAACCCGCGACCCGAGCCAGTCGGTCGTGCGGCTGATGCTCTAGCCCAGGCTTCTCGCTCTTTAGAGGGCATTTTCTAATTTCATCTGCTTGAATGCCCTGTCTCGTGGCCAACGATTGGCCCGCTTGCGAAAAAAATTAAACTCGGGTAACCAATGGAACTGGCAAGTTCCCTGCATTTGACGATGCGGTATCAACGGTCACCCGAGTCGCGTACCTGGCTTGTGTTGTGTATCGAAATTGGGTGCGCAGCAATCGCCGGTACTCGTCTTTCGGACAATGGAGCGTCGTAGATGAGTAACAAGAATAACGATGACTTGAAACGCCAGGCCTCGGAAAACACCCTGGGGCTGAACCCGATCATCGCGTTACGTAAAAAGGACTTACTCGCCTCGGCGAAGATGGTGCTGACCCAAGCCATCAAGCAACCGTTGCACAGCGTCAAGCATGTCGCCCACTTTGGCGTCGAATTGAAGAACGTGATGTTCGGCAAATCACAGCTGGTGCCGGAGGGCGACGACCGTCGCTTCCATGACCCGGCGTGGAGCCAGAACCCGCTCTATAAACGTTATTTGCAAACCTACCTGGCGTGGCGCAAGGAGCTGCACGACTGGATCGGCGACAGCAACCTGTCGGAACAGGACATCAGCCGTGGCCACTTCGTGATCAACCTGATGACCGAAGCCATGGCCCCCACCAACAGTGCGGCCAACCCGGCGGCGGTCAAACGCTTCTTTGAAACCGGCGGTAAAAGCCTGCTCGACGGGCTGTCCCATTTGGCGAAAGACATGGTGCACAACGGCGGCATGCCGAGCCAGGTCAATATGGGCGCGTTTGAAGTGGGCAAGACCCTGGGCACCACCGAGGGCGCCGTGGTGTTTCGCAACGACGTGCTGGAGCTGATCCAGTACAAGCCGATCACCGAGCAGGTGCACGAGCGCCCACTGCTGGTGGTGCCGCCGCAGATCAACAAATTCTATGTATTCGACCTGAGCCCGGAAAAAAGCCTGGCGCGCTTCTGCCTGCGCAATGGCCAGCAGACGTTTATCGTCAGTTGGCGCAACCCGACCAAGGCCCAGCGCGAGTGGGGCCTGTCGACCTACATCGAAGCGCTCAAGGAAGCGGTGGATGTGGTCACGGCAATTACCGGCAGCAAAGACATCAACATGCTCGGCGCCTGCTCCGGCGGCATCACCTGCACCGCGCTGCTCGGCCACTACGCCGCGCTGGGGGAGAAGAAGGTCAACGCCCTGACCCTGCTGGTGAGCGTGCTGGACACCACCCTGGACACCCAGGTGGCGCTGTTTGTCGACGAGCAGACCCTGGAGGCGGCCAAGCGCCATTCCTACCAGGCCGGTGTGCTCGAAGGCCGCGACATGGCCAAGGTGTTTGCCTGGATGCGCCCCAATGACCTGATCTGGAACTACTGGGTCAACAACTACCTGCTGGGCAACGAGCCGCCGGTGTTCGACATCCTGTTCTGGAACAACGACACCACGCGCCTGCCCGCCGCCTTCCACGGCGACCTCATCGAGCTGTTCAAGAACAACCCGCTGGTGCGCGCCAACGCCCTGGAAGTGTGCGGCACGCCGATCGACCTCAAGCAGGTCACCGCCGATATCTACTCACTGGCCGGCACCAACGACCACATCACGCCCTGGCAGTCTTGCTACAAGTCGGCGCAGCTGTTTGGCGGCAAGGTCGAGTTCGTGCTGTCCAGCAGCGGGCATATCCAGAGCATCCTCAACCCGCCGGGCAACCCCAAGGCGCGCTACCAGACCAGCGACGGCCTTGCGGGCAAGGCGCTGGAGTGGCAGGAGAACGCGACCAAGCACACTGACTCCTGGTGGCTGCATTGGCAGGCATGGCAGGCGGAGCGGGCGGGCAAGTTGAAGAAAGCACCTACAAGCTTGGGTAACAAAACCTATGCCGCAGCTGAGGCTGCGCCGGGTACTTATGTACACGAACGCTAAACACATTTTGCGGTTGGAATGAGGTCAATATGGGAGCTGGCTTGCCGGCGATAGCGGTGGGGCAGCGAGTAGATGAGCTAACTGATAGATCGCTATCGCAGGCAAGCCTGCTCCCACATGTACCGAGGTCTTACCAATAAGTACCGCCACTTCACAGGGCTTGAGCATGCCGCAACCGTTCATCTTCCGTACCATCGACCTGGATGGCCAAGCCATTCGCACGGCGGTACGCCCGGGCAAGCCTCACTTGACGCCGCTGCTGATCTTCAATGGCATCGGCGCCAACCTTGAGCTGGTGTTTCCGTTCGTCCAGGCATTGGACCCGGACCTGGAAGTGATCGCCTTCGACGTGCCGGGCGTGGGCGGTTCCTCGACGCCCAACCGGCCCTACCGTTTCCCCGGTTTGGCCAAACTCACCGCACGCATGCTTGATTACCTGGACTATGGCCAGGTGAACGCGGTGGGTGTGTCTTGGGGCGGCGCGTTGGCGCAGCAGTTTGCCTATGACTACCCGGAACGCTGCAAGAAGCTGATCCTGGCGGCCACGGCGGCCGGGGCTTTTATGGTGCCGGGCAAGCCGAAGGTGCTGTGGCTGATGGCAAGCCCACGGCGGTATATCCAACCGTCCCACGTGGTGCGCATTGCACCGATGATCTATGGCGGCTCGTTCCGCCGCGACGCAAAACTCGCCGCCGAACACGCCAGCAAAGTGCGCTCGGCCGGCAAGCTCGGCTACTACTGGCAGCTGTTTGCGGGGCTGGGCTGGACCAGCATTCACTGGCTGCACAAGATCCGCCAACCCACCCTGGTGTTGGCGGGGGACGACGACCCGCTGATCCCGCTGATCAACATGCGCATGCTGGCCTGGCGCATTCCCAACGCACAGCTGCACATCATCGATGACGGCCACTTGTTCCTGATCACCCGGGCCGAGGCCGTGGCGCCGATCATCATGAAGTTTCTCGAAGAGGAGCGCCTGCGCGCCGTGATTCACCCGCGACCCGCAATCTAGAGGTTCAAGGTCAGGACGACCTGCCGCGCAACTTGGGCAAAACCGACTATGGTTCTGAATTGGCGTGCCTGTTGATGGTTTGACGAAGGAGTGTTGGCTCATGCGAGAAAGACCCGTGACGAACCCGGCGCCCACCCCTGCCGCGTTCATCAATGCGCAAAACGCGATCACCGGCCTGCGCGGTCGGGATCTGCTGTCGACCCTGCGCAGCGTCGCCGCCCACGGTTTGCGCAACCCGGTGCACACCGCCCGTCATGCCCTGGCTTTCGGCGGGCAATTGGGTCGCATCTTGCTGGGCGAAACCGTGCATGAACCCAACCCCAATGACAGCCGCTTTGTCGACCCCACCTGGACGCTCAACCCGTTTTACCGGCGCAGCCTGCAGGCCTATTTGAGCTGGCAGAAACAAACGCGGCACTGGATCGACGACAGCGCACTGAGCGCCGATGACCGTGCCCGTGCGCACTTCGCCTTCGCCCTGCTCAACGACGCCGTCTCGCCATCCAATACCCTGCTCAACCCACTCGCCATCAAAGAGCTGCTCAATTCCGGCGGCAACAGCGTGATACGCGGCGCAAGCAACCTGTTTGAAGACCTGCTGCACAACAATGGCCTGCCGCGCCAGGTGAGCAAACACGCCTTCGAGGTTGGCAAGACAGTGGCCACCACCCCGGGCTCCGTGGTGTTTCGCAATGAACTGCTGGAGTTGATCCAGTACAAGCCCATGAGCGAAAAGCAGTACGCCAAGCCCCTGCTGGTGGTGCCGCCGCAAATCAACAAGTACTACATTTTCGACCTCAGCCCGGCCAACAGTTTCGTGCAGTACGCGCTGAAAAACGGGCTGCAGACCTTTATTGTCAGCTGGCGCAACCCGGATGTGCGCCACCGCGAATGGGGCCTGTCCACGTATGTGGCGGCGCTCGAAGAAGCACTCAACGTGTGCCGCGCGATTACCGGCGCGCGCGAGGTCAACCTGATGGGCGCATGCGCCGGCGGCCTGACCATTGCCGCGCTGCAAGGCCATCTGCAAGCCAAGCGCCAGCTGCGTCGGGTCTCCAGCGCCAGTTACCTGGTGAGCCTGCTGGACAGCCAGATCGACAGCCCCGCCATGCTGTTTGCCGACGAACAAACCCTGGAAGCCGCCAAGCGCCGCTCCTACCAGCAAGGCGTGCTGGACGGCCGCGACATGGCCAAGGTGTTTGCCTGGATGCGCCCCAATGACTTGATCTGGAATTACTGGATCAACAACTACCTGCTGGGCAAGGAACCGCCGGCTTTCGACATCCTGTACTGGAACAACGACAACACCCGCCTGCCCGCCGCGCTGCACGGCGACTTGCTGGACTTCTTCAAGCACAACCCGTTGAGCCATCCGGGCGGCCTGGAGGTGTGCGGCACGCCGATCGACTTGCAGAAGGTCACGGTGGACAGCTTCAGCGTGGCCGGTATCAACGACCACATCACGCCCTGGGATGCGGTGTACCGCTCCACACAATTGCTGGGTGGCGAGCGACGCTTTGTGCTGTCCAACAGCGGGCACATCCAGAGCATCCTCAACCCGCCGGGCAACCCCAAAGCCAACTACGTCGAGAACCTCAAGCTGAGCAGCGACCCGCGCGCCTGGTACTACGACGCCAACCACGTCGAAGGCAGCTGGTGGCCGCAATGGCTGGAATGGATTCAGCAGCGCTCGGGCGTACAGCGCGAAACCCTCACCGCCCTGGGCAACCAGAATTACCCACCGATGGAAGCGGCGCCGGGCACTTACGTGCGAGTGCGCTGAGCTCAACGATCACATTAAGAAGACTGGATGAAGACCCGCGACCGTATCCTTGAATGTGCCCTGCAGTTGTTCAACCAGAAGGGCGAGCCGAACGTGTCGACCATGGAGGTGGCCAATGAAATGGGGATCAGCCCCGGCAACCTCTACTACCACTTCCATGGCAAGGAGCCGTTGGTGCTGGGGTTGTTCGAGCGCTTTCAGTGCGAACTGGCGCCGCTGCTCGACCCGCCGGCAGATGCGCAGCTCAAGCCTGAAGACTACTGGTTGTTCCTGCACCTGATTGTCGAGCGCATGGCTCATTACCGGTTTTTGTTCCAGGACCTGTCGAACCTGGCGGGGCGCCTGCCGAAATTGGCCAAAGGCATCCGCAACTTGCTCACGGCACTCAAGCGCACGCTGGCGTCGTTGCTGGCGCGGTTAAAGGCCTCGGGGCAGTTGGTCAGCGGTACCCAGGCGCTGGGGCAACTGGTGGAACAGATCACCATGACCCTGCTGTTTTTCCTGGACTACCAGAGGATTCTCGACCGTGAAGGCGAGGTGCGCGTGGTGGTGTACCAGATCATGATGCTGGTGGCACCGCACCTGTTGATGCCGGCCAGATTGGCGACCGAGAAATTCGCCCTGAAATACCTGGATGACATTGATTAAAAATGTGGGAAGGCTTGTGTGGGAGCGGGCTTGCATAAAATCACCATAAAAAATGCCCGACCTTTGCAGGCCGGGCATTTTTTTGTGCCCTGAAAAAATCAGGACTGACTGGATGGCGTCGGGGTTACCGGCGTAGCAGTCGAGGTTGCAGCAGCGTGTGTCGGTGCAGAAACCGAGTTGGCTGAAGAGGCAGCCGGTGTCGGCGTTGCAGGCTTGGCCGCAATGGCAGGCTTTGGCGCTGCGGGTTTCTTGGCGGCTACTGGCTTCTTCGCGGCGGCGGGTTTTGCCGCAGGCTTGGCAGCCACTGGTTTTGCAGCAGCAGGCTTGGCCGCGGGTTTAGCGGCGGCAGGCTTGGCCACAGGCTTCGCAGCGGCTGGCTTGGCTGCAGGTTTGGCCGCTGCGGTTTTAGCCGCAGGTTTTGCGGCGGGTTTTGCGGCGGCCTTGGCGGCGGGTTTAGCTGCCGGCTTGGCAGCTGCTTTAGCGGCCACTGGCTTGGCGGCAGGCTTGGCAGCCGGTTTGGCGGCTGCAGTTTTCGCAGCTGGCTTGGCGGCAGGTTTAGCCGCCGCTTTGGCCGGTGCCTTGGCCGCGGGCTTGGCAGCCGCTTTCACCAGAGGCTTGGCTGCGGTTTTGGACGCAGGTTTGGCAGCAGCGGTTTTAGTGGCAGGTTTGGCAGCCGGTTTTGCAGCGGCCGTTTTCACCGGAGTCACTTTGGCGCCGGTCAGTTTTTCAATTTGCCGGGTCAAGATATCGACCTTGCCGTGCAGCGTTTTCAGCTCCGCCTTGCTTGGCACGCCCAATCGCGAAATGGCACTGTTGAGGCGCTTGTCGAAAGTTTCTTCCAACTTGCCCCAGGTGTCAGAAATGCTCGACTTGGCAGAACCGGCAGTTGCCTTGGCCGCTTCAACTTTTTTACCAACCGTGCTCTTGGTCAACTTCTCGGCCTTTTCGCCGTCCTTGACCAAAGTCTCGAAGTATTTGCCGCCGTCACTGCTAACCTTCGAATACACGCCTAAACCAGCAAGCCAGATCTTACGGGAATATTTTTCAACTTCCCCGACCCACGAGCTGCCTTCTTTCTGAGTAGTCTTTTTAACAGCCATCCCGATGTCTCCTTAGTGTTTACGCGCGACACGTTCTAGCAATGTCGTCAGCTCTTCGAGCTTAGCAGAGAGTGTCTCAACGTCATGTTTAGACGCAATGCCGATCCGATTCAAGGCACTTGCAACACGCGAGTCAAAAGCTTTTTCAACTTTATCCAGTTGAACTTCAACCAAACCTTTGACGCTTGAGACATTGCTCTTTACTTGGTCAATCTGACTGTTGGCGGCATCAAGTTGTTCAACCACAACTTTTTTGCCTTTACTTTCAACATGTTGACCTGTCTTAACAAGCTCTTTGAAGTACTCGCTGCCTTCGCTGCCGACCTTGGCATAGGCGCCAAGTCCTGCCAGCCAGATCTTGCGGGCATAGCTTTTAACGTCACCCAGGGCAGTGGACTGAATGTCGATTTTTTTCTTCAAAATAACTTTGGCCATGGTGCACCTCACGCAAAATTGGGGGGAGGAACGGCCCGCAGGAGTTGAGGGCTTGGGCACAAAGTAGGCAGAAAAATTAGAATCGGCACCCTAAGAAGAGGTGAATCAGGCCAGCGCCTTGTCCAGCGCTTTCTCGATTTCAGACTTGATGGTGCCACTCATGGCCGACATCAACAGGCCCAACTCCACATCAATGCGCAGCGAATCGTCGGCGACAAGTACCGTGCCTTTAACCCCCGAGCGCTTGAGGTTCAAGGTATCGCCGGACCACGACGGTTCCAGGCCATATTGCTCCTTGAGTTTGCTCGCCAACTTCTCGGCCTTCGCCCGCGCGCCTTCCTTACCCAAGGTGTGTGCACGTTCAACGGTAATACGGGCCATTGCAATGACTCCTCTTTATAGCTGTTTGGATACCTTCTATGCGGCAAAAGGTCTCGGTGGTCGCCCATCTTACCCCTATGCCTCTCTACCTGTAGTGAGCGGGCTTGCCCTGCGCTGGGCTGCGAAGCGGCCCCAAACCCAAGCACCTCGGTCTTTCTGAAACACTGCGGCGTCCTTTTTGGGGCGGCTTCGCCACCCAGCGCGGGGCAAGCCCGCTCACTACAGTTGAGCCTTGCCAAGACAAAGCAGGTCATGGGGATTATCATGTCCCGCATTCTCTTTTGGTGACAGCGATATGACTGATCAGCGCAAAGGCAGCGATGCCGAACCCACCACTCACTTCGGCTTCAAGAACGTTCCGGAAAGCCAGAAAGCGGAAAAAGTCGCTGAGGTGTTCCACTCCGTAGCCGCCAAGTACGACCTGATGAACGACGTGCTGTCGGGCGGCATGCACCGCCTGTGGAAACGCTTCACCATCGAGTTGTCGGGCGTACGCACCGGCAACCGCGTGCTCGACATCGCCGGCGGCACCGGCGACCTCGCGGCCAAGTTCTCCAAGCTCGTCGGCCCTACCGGCCAGGTCGTGCTGGCCGACATCAACGGCTCGATGCTCAAGGTTGGCCGCGATCGCCTGTTGGATAAAGGGGTGGCCGGCAATATCGAATTCGTCCAGGCCGACGCTGAAAAGCTGCCCTTCCCGGACAACCATTTCGACTGCGTAACCATCGCCTTCGGCCTGCGCAATGTCACCCATAAAGAAGACGCGATCCGCTCGATGCTGCGCGTGCTCAAGCCGGGTGGCCGCCTGTTGGTGCTGGAGTTCTCCAAGCCGACCAACGCACTGATGTCCAAGGTCTACGACACCTATTCGTTCGCCTTCATGCCGTTGATGGGCAAGCTGATCACCAATGACGCCGAAAGCTACCGCTACCTGGCTGAATCGATCCGCATGCACCCCGACCAGGAAACCCTGAAGTCGATGATGGTGGAAGCCGGTTTCGACCGCGTGACCTACCACAACATGACGTCCGGCATTGTTGCCCTGCACCGCGGTATCAAACCCTGATGCTGCTCAAAGGCCTTCTCGCCAGCGTTGAACACGGCATTAACCGTGTGCTGCGCCTGGACAGCACCGCCCTGGCGCGGCTTGCGCACTTGAACGGCAAGGTGATTGCCGTCGACTGCACGAGCCCCGCCTTGCAGCTGTTTATCCTGCCCAGCGACGAAGGCCTGCTGCTCGCGACTGACTGGGCCGCCGACGCCGACTGCACCCTGCGTGCGCCGGCGTCGAGCCTGTTGCACTTGGCCGTGAGCCGCAGCAAAACCACCATCCTGCACAGCGCCGAAGTGGAACTGGGAGGCGACAGTGCGGTGCTGATGGACCTGGCCGCCGTGCTGCAAGACCTGGAGCTGGACTGGGAATACGAGCTGTCACGCTGGATCGGCCCCGTCGCTACCCAGCTGATCAGCGGGCACCTGCGCAGCCGCTCGCGCTGGTACCAGCAGGGGTTCGCCAGCCTCAACCAGAACCTCGCCGAATACCTGAGCGAAGAATCGCGCATTCTCGTCGGAGAACGCGAAGCGCAAGCGCGCTTTCGTGAACTCGACAAGGCCAAAATCGACCTGGAACGCCTTGAGGCCCGCTTCGAGCGCCTGAGCCGTTCCCTTGATCCAAGCGATAACGCATGAAGCTGCTCGCCGTCCGCCGTTTGTTTCGTATCCAGCGCGTCGTAATCCGCTACCGCCTCGATGACCTGCTGTTCGCCCTGCCCTTGCCGTGGTTCCTGCTGGCGGTGCGCTACGTGCTGCCGTGGCGCTGGTTCCCGCGCAAACAGCTGGAGCTCAGCCGGGGTGCGCGCCTGCGCCTGGCGTTGCAGGACCTGGGGCCGATCTTCATCAAGTTCGGGCAGATCCTGTCCACCCGCCGCGACTTGCTGCCCGAAGACATCGCCGACGAATTGATGCTGTTGCAGGACCGCGTACCGCCGTTCGATTCCCAGCAATCGATGAAGCTGATCGAGGAGCAACTGGGCCAGAAGATCAGCGACGTCTTCAGCCGCTTCGATGTCGAGCCGCTGGCCTCGGCTTCGGTGGCGCAAGTGCATGCGGCGCAGCTCAAGACCGGCGAAGAAGTGGTGGTGAAGGTGATTCGCCCGGGCCTCAAGCCGATCATCGGCCAGGACCTGGCGTGGCTGTTCATCCTTGCCCGCGCCGCCGAGCGTTTCTCTGCCGATGCGCGCTTGCTGCACCCGGTGGACGTGGTTGCCGACTACGAAAAAACCATCTACGACGAACTCGACCTGCTGCGCGAAGCCGCGAACGCCAGCCAGCTCAAGCGTAACTTCGAAGGCTCGCCGCTGCTGTACGTGCCGCAAGTGTATTGGGACTGGTGCCGCCCGAAAGTGCTGGTGATGGAGCGCATCTACGGCGTGCAGGTCACCGACCTTGCGACCCTGGCCGACCAGCGCACCGACATGAAGATGCTCGCCGAGCGCGGCGTAGAGATCTTCTTCACTCAGGTGTTCCGCGACAGCTTCTTCCACGCCGACATGCACCCGGGCAACATTTTCGTCAGCACCGTCAACCCGTGGAGCCCGCAGTACATCGCGATCGACTGCGGCATCGTCGGCAGCCTGACCCCGGAAGACCAGGACTACCTGGCGCGCAACCTGTTTGCCTTCTTCAAGCGCGACTACCGCCGCGTGGCGCAATTGCACATCGATTCGGGCTGGGTGCCGGCGGAAACCAAGCTCAACGAATTCGAAGCGGCGATCCGTACTGTGTGCGAGCCGATCTTTGAAAAACCGTTAAAAGATATTTCATTCGGCCAGGTGCTGATGCGCCTGTTCCAGACCGCGCGCCGCTTCAATATGGAAGTGCAGCCGCAGCTGGTACTGCTGCAAAAAACCCTGCTGAACATCGAAGGCCTGGGCCGCCAGTTGTACCCGGACCTTGATCTGTGGAACACCGCGCAGCCGTTCCTGGAACGCTGGATGCGCGAGCGCATGAGCCCGAAAACCGTGCTGGGCAACCTGCACAGCCAGATGGAACAGCTGCCGCACCTGGCCAACATGACCCGCGACCTGCTGGAGCGCATGTCCCAGCCTCACGCCAAGGACCCCGCGCCACCGTGGCAGAAGCGCAAGGACGACTGGTTCCTGCGCCTGCTGGGCGCCGCGCACCTGGTAGGCGGCGTGATGCTGGCGATTGGCGGGCCGCTGAACCAATTGGGCCATTGGCCGGCCGGCATCATGGTCGCCGTGGGTGTTTATCTGATCGTGCGTCGATAGCCGATCCGGTTATACACTGTCGCAAATTGCCGGAGCCGAACATGAAAGACTGGCTGGACGAGATCAAGTGGGACAGTGACGGCCTGGTGCCGGCCATTGCCCAGGACTACAAGACCGGGCGCGTATTGATGATGGCCTGGATGAACCGCGAGGCCCTGAGCCTGACCGCCGCTGAGCAGCGCGCCATTTACTGGTCACGTTCGCGTGGCAAACTGTGGCGCAAGGGCGAAGAGTCCGGGCACGTGCAAACCCTGCACGAGATGCGCATCGACTGCGACGCCGACGTGGTGATCCTCAAGGTCGAGCAAATCGGCGACATCGCCTGCCACACCGGTCGTCACAGTTGCTTCTATCGCGTGTTCGAAAACGGCGAATGGAAGGTTGTAGAGCCGGTGCTCAAAGACCCGCACGCCATCTACTCGGCAGGACACTGAACATGAGCGATACCCTGAACCGTGTGGCACAGGTGCTGGAAGACCGCAAAGGCGCGGACGCCGACAGCTCTTATGTCGCCAGCCTTTACCACAAGGGCCTGAACAAGATTTTGGAAAAACTCGGCGAAGAATCCGTCGAAACCATCATCGCCGCCAAGGACGCACAAATCAGCGGCGACTGCAGCGATGTGATCTACGAAACCGCTGACTTATGGTTCCACAGCCTGGTCATGCTCGCCCAACTGGGGCAGCATCCGCAGGCCGTGCTGGATGAACTGGACCGTCGCTTCGGCTTGTCCGGGCACGCCGAAAAGGCCTCGCGCCCGTCCGCCTGAATAACTTTCACAGAGGAATTGCAGCATGGGCATTTTTGACTGGAAACACTGGATCGTCATTCTGGTGGTGGTTGTTCTGGTGTTCGGCACCAAGAAACTCAAGAACCTGGGCACTGACGTGGGCGAGTCGATCAAGGGCTTTCGCAAAGCCATGAACGACGATGAAAAACCAGCGGAGCCAATGGCCAACCCCGTGCCTCCGGCCCAGCCTGTACACCCGCAGGCCACTCAGCCCATTACCGAACGTCGCACCTTCGACGTGCAGGCTGAAAAAGTCGAAGAGCCGACCCGCAAAGACTTGTGAGCACTGACTAATGTTTGGTATCAGCTTCTCTGAACTGCTCCTCGTCGGCCTGGTTGCCTTGCTGGTATTGGGGCCGGAACGCCTGCCCGGTGCCGCGCGCACGGCCGGCCTGTGGATCGGGCGCCTGAAACGCAGTTTCAACGCCATCAAACAGGAAGTTGAACGGGAAATCGGCGCCGACGAGATCCGCAGGCAATTGCACAACGAACATATCCTGTCGTTGGAGCAGGAAGCACGCAAGATCCTGTCTCCGGTGAATGAGCCGAACACTCTGGCCAAACCGGCAGAGCCTGTGGCCGAAAACAGCATCGCGCCCGCGCCTGCCGTCCACGCCACACCCGTCGCGCCGATCCCGACCGCGCCAACCGAGCCTGCGCCGACGCCTGCCGCGTCGCCCGCGCCCCATGACCCTACATTGCCGCCGCGAGCCCCATGAGCGCTGATAAACCGGAAAACGACCAGCACATGCCGCTGGTCTCGCACCTCACCGAGCTGCGTACGCGCCTGCTGCGTTGCGTGGCGGCGATCTTCATCATTTTTGCCGGGCTGTTCGCCTTTACCCAGCAGATCTACACCTTCGTCTCCACGCCGCTGCGCCAGTACCTGCCAGCCGGCGCGACGATGATCGCCACCGACGTGTCGTCGCCGTTCCTGACGCCGTTGAAGCTGACCATGATGGTCTCGCTGTTCCTCGCGATCCCGGTGATCCTGCACCAGATCTGGGGCTTTATCGCGCCAGGCCTGTACAAGCATGAGAAACGCATCGCCGTGCCGTTGCTGGTGTCGAGCATCCTGCTGTTCTATACCGGCATGGCGTTCGCCTACTTTCTGGTGTTCCCGCTGATCTTCAAATTCTTCGCCGCCGCCACCCCGGCCGGTGTGGAAATGATGACCGACATCACCAGTTACCTCGACTTCGTGATGACGCTGTTCTTCGCCTTTGGCGTGGCCTTTGAAATCCCGGTGGCCGTGGTGCTGCTGGTGTGGATCGGCGTGGTCGACGTCAAGTACCTGAAGAAAATCCGCCCCTACGTGGTCATTGGTTGCTTTGTGGTCGGGATGATCCTGACGCCGCCGGACATCTTCTCGCAAACCTTGCTGGCCGTGCCGATGTGGATGCTGTTCGAGATCGGCATCCTGTTCGGCAGCCTGATCAGCAAGCGCGGCGATCACCCGGATGACCAACGCGCCGAAGACGACCAGCCGCCAGCGACCCAGCCGTGAACCTGCTGCTGCTTGAGGAGGCCGACTTTATCGCGGCCGACCGAGTGATCCTGCGTGATCGGCGCCTGGTGCATATGCAGGAAGTCCACCGCGCCGTCGTCGGCGACAGCCTGCGCGTCGGCCGGATCGGCGGGCTGATGGGCACTGCGCAACTGCTGCGCCTGGAAGCCGCTGAAGCCGAGCTGCACGTCAGCTTCGACCAGCCGCCCCCGGCCAAACTGCCCCTGACCCTGTTGCTGGCGCTGCCGCGCCCGAAAATGCTGCGCAGGGTGCTGCAAACCGTGGCGGCCATGGGCGTGCCGAAAGTCGTGCTGCTCAACAGTTACCGGGTGGAAAAGAGCTTCTGGCAAACGCCGTTCCTGGAGCCTGAGGCGGTTCGCGAGCAATTGATCCTCGGCCTGGAACAGGCGCGGGATACCGTGCTGCCTGAAATCATCATCGAAAAACGCTTCAAGCCGTTTGTAGAAGATCGCCTGCCGGCCATGGCCGACGGCACGTTGGGCCTGATCGGCCACCCCGGCGATTACCCGCCCTGCCCGCGCGGGCTGGATGAGCCCGTCACCCTAGCCATCGGCCCGGAAGGCGGCTGGATTCCTTACGAGGTGGACCTGCTGGCCAAGGCCGGCTTGCAGCCGGTACAGCTGGGTGCACGCATCCTTCGCGTCGAAACCGCCGTCACTGCCCTGCTCGCGCGCTTGTTTTAGCGACAATTCGGCATCCAACACCGATCCCCTGTGGGAACTGGCTTACCTGCTCCCACATTGAATTTCGCCGTTACAGAATCCCAGGCACCTGCCGATAGCCTCTGAATAAGTCCAAGCCTTGTTCCAAAGGAGATCGCAGCATGTATCGTTGGTTAGCCGAAAAACTGGGGAATGTGAGCGTCAATCGCAAGCTGAGCATTGGCTTTGGCTTGGTGTTGATTCTGACGCTGTTGATCACCTTCACCGGTTGGACCGGCCTGGGCGACGTCACCAGTCGCGGTGACAAGCTGGGCTTTATCTCCAGCCTCAACAGCCTGACCAAAGACCTGCGCCTGGCGCGCCTGGACTTCGAAATGCGTCGCGGCGAACAAGGCACCGGGGCGGTCAATGAACTGATCACCCGGCTGGACAGTGGCCTGAAAACCGCTGAAGGCCTGATCGAGCAACCCGACGACAAGGCCTTGGTCGAGCAACAACTCGACGCCCTGAACCAATACAAAAAAGCCTTTGCCGCCATGGTCCAGGCTGGCCTCAAGCGTGAAGGCGCGCGCAGCAAGCTTGGCGACACCGCTGACAACGCCGTGGCCAAAACCAGCGAAGTCGAAAAATCCCTGCTGCAAGGCGACAGCGTCACCCAGTTCAACAGCGTCGTCGACCTGAGCAAGCTGATCCAGCAGGCGCGCTTCCAGGTGCGCGGCTACACCTACAGCGCCAAGCCCGAGGCCGAGCAGCCGGCGCTGGACGCCATCGACAATGCCCTGAAGAAAATCACCGAACTCCAGGGCCAACTGCCAGAGCAGTACCAGGCCAATCTGCAAGAGGCCAGCACCTCGCTGCAAGCCTACCGCGCGGCGGTCAGCCAGTACCGTGACTCCCAGGTAGCAACGGCGGCCGCCCTGAAAAGCACCACCGAACAAGGCGACATCCTGCTGAGTCACAGCGACAAACTGACGATCTCCCAGACCGTGGTGCGCGATCACGATGCAGCACAAGCCAAACAGTTGCTGCTGCTGGCCACCGTTCTGGCGCTGATCTTCGGCGTCGTCGCCGCCTGGGCCATCACCCGCCAGATCGTCATCCCGCTGAACCAGACCCTCAAAGTGGCCGAGCGTGTGGCCTCCGGCGACTTGAGCCACAACCTCAACTCCGGCCGCCAGGATGAACTGGGCCAGCTGCAACGGGCCATGCAAAGCATGACCGTGGGCCTGCGCGAGCTGATCGGCGGCATCAGCGACGGCGTCACCCAAATCGCCAGCGCCGCCGAGCAGCTGTCGGCGGTGACCGAGCAGACCAGCGCCGGGGTCAACAGCCAGAAGGTCGAGACCGACCAAGTGGCCACCGCCATGAACGAAATGGCCGCCACCGTGCAGGAAGTTGCGCGTAACGCTGAGGAAGCCTCCGAAGCCGCCGTGGCCGCTGACCAGCAGGCCCGTGAAGGTGACAAGGTGGTCGGCGAGGCCATCGCCCAGATCGAACGCCTGGCTACCGAGGTCGGCAACTCCACCGAGGCCATGGGCCATCTCAAGCGCGAAAGCGACAAGATCGGCAGCGTGCTCGACGTGATCAAGTCCGTGGCCCAGCAAACCAACCTGCTGGCACTTAACGCGGCGATTGAAGCGGCACGTGCTGGTGAAGCCGGGCGCGGGTTTGCGGTAGTGGCCGACGAAGTGCGCAGCCTGGCGCAGCGCACCCAGAAGTCCACTGAAGAGATCGAAGAGCTGATCGTCGGCCTGCAAAACGGCACGCAGCAGGTGGCGACCATCATGGACAACAGCCGCAGCCTCACCGACAGCAGCGTCGAACTGACTCGCCGCGCCGGCAACGCGCTGGGCAATATCACCCGCACGGTCTCGACCATCCAGGCGATGAACTCGCAGATCGCCACTGCCGCCGAGCAACAGAGCGCGGTGGCCGAAGAGATAAACCGCAGCGTGCTGAACGTGCGTGATGTGTCTGAGCAGACCTCTTCGGCCAGCGAGGAAACCGCCGCCTCCAGCGCAGAACTGGCCCGTTTGGGCATCTACCTGCAGACACTGGTCGGGCGTTTCCGCGTCTGATTGATCCCGTTGCGGCGGCCAGTCATGGTCGTCGCACACAGCAACTTATGAAATGTCCTACGCAGTTATCAGCCCGCCATCAGCCCAAATCGAATTAGCGTTCCAACACGCTCTTTTTTGATTTGGAGGTTCACCATGTCTGCCCGGCTGACCCGTTTGCTGGTCAACGCCAGCGTGCGACTCAAGCTCTTCCTGGGTTTTGGCCAAGTGCTGATCCTCAGCCTCGTCATTGCCGTGACTGGCTGGCAAGCCTTGAATGCGGCCCTGTTGCGTTCAAGCAACCTGACCGCCCTCGGCCAACTGACCGCTGTCGCCGAGGCAATGCGCGCCGACCGCATCGTGTACCGCACCCTCACCGACTCGGCCAGCCTGGGCAAAATGGTCTTGCAGATTGAAAAAATCGACCAGCACCTCGACAACTTGTCCGCCCATGTAAAGGACCCCGCTGACTTGCAGCGCCTGCAGGCCGCCAAACAGCTGGTGGCGAGTTTCAACACCGCGCTGGTGACGCTGCCACCACTGATCGAACAGCGCGAGAACACCCGCCCGGCCCTGCAAAAAACCGCCTTGCAGGCCAGCGACACACTCGCCCGACTGGCGGGTGAACTGCCCGACCGCCAAGACCAACCGGCAATCGAGGCCATCGAGAGCCTGCGCCAAGCCATGGAGCAGGCCGAGGATCGCACTCAAAGCCCGGCTTGGGCCGCCGAGTCACTGCAGGCGTATGCCGAAGCGGTCGGCAACACGCTTGACGCCCTGGACCGCGCACAAGCGGCTGTCACGCGTTTGCCGGTGGATTCCACCCTGCTCAAAGCTGATCTCGCAGCCTTTCGCACCTTGCTGGTAACCCTCAAGGACGCTCAACTCACCACGGAAACCGCGCAGAACCGCTTTGAACAGCAGCTCAACCAGTTACTCGACCAGAGCGAACAGGTGAGTCAGGGCCAGATCGTCAAACGTGATCAGGAGGCGCAAGACACACGCACACTGCTCGTGAGCGTCATGCTTGCGGCTCTGCTCCTGGGCACCTCGACGGCTTGGTGGATCGCCCGGCAGATCGCTGTGCCATTGCGCCAGGCGTTGCTGGCCGCCAACCGCATCGCAGAGGGTGACCTGAGTGAAAATCCCCCGGTGGAGCGCCACGATGAACTCGGCCAATTGCAGCAAAGCATCGGCAAAATGACGCAAAACCTGCGCACCCTCATCAGCGGTATTGGCGACAGTGCCCGGCAAATCGCCAGCGCCGCGGCGCAACTGTCGGCGGTGACCGAGCAGACGCGCAGCGGGGTCAACAACCAGAGAGAGGAAACCGACCAGGTGGCCACGGCCATGAATGAAATGCTCGCCACTGCGCAAACAGTGGCGCGCCACGCGGAACAAGCATCCGTCGCCGCCAGCGAAGCCGACCAACAGGCCGGTGCGGGTGAGCAGGTGGTCACGCAGGCGGTTGAACAGATTGGCCACCTGGCCCATGAAATGGCGCGCGCCAGCCAGGCGATGCTGGCGTTGCAGCGCGAGAGCCAAAAGATCGGCAGCGTGCTGGACGTGATCAAGTCAGTGTCCCAACAGACCAACCTGTTGGCCCTCAACGCCGCCATCGAAGCCGCACGGGCGGGCAGCGCCGGCCAAGGCTTTGCCGTGGTTGCCGATGAGGTGCGCAGCCTGGCCCAACGCACCCAGGCCTCGGCGGAAGAAATCGAGGAGTTGATCGTCGGCCTGCACACGGGCACCCGGCAGGTCGCAGACATCATGGACAACAGCCGCAGCCTGACCCACGCCAGCGTCGGCCTGACCCGTGACGCCGGCGATGCACTGGCGGCGATCGCGCGCACGGTGTCGGTCATCCAGGAAATGAACCCGCAGATTGCCGCTGCCGCCGAGGAGCAAAGCGCAGTGGCCGAAGCGATCAATCGCAGTGTATTGAAGGTGCGGGATGTGTCGGAACAGACGGCGGCCGCCAGTGAGGAAACGGCGGCGGCCAGCCTTCAGTTGTCACGATTGAGCCTGGATTTGCAGACGCTGGTCGGCAAATTCAGGCTCTGAGGTTTACAGCACCTGACGCAGGAAAGCCTGGGCACGCGGGTCTTTCGGCGCATCGAAGAACTCGGCGGGCGAGGCGTCTTCGAGCAGCTTGCCGTGATCGAAGAACAGCACACGGTCGGCCACTTCGCGGGCAAAACCCATTTCGTGGGTGACGCAGACCATGGTCATGCCTTCCAGGGCCAGGGTCTTCATCACGTCCAGCACTTCGCCGACCATTTCCGGGTCGAGGGCCGAGGTGGGCTCGTCAAACAGCATCACCTTGGGTTCCATCGCCAACGCGCGGGCAATCGCCACACGTTGCTGCTGGCCGCCGGAAAGCCGTGAAGGAAATTCATTGGCTTTCTGGGCAATGCCGACCTTTTCCAGCAGCGCCAACGCCTTGGCCTCACGCTCCTTCTTGCCGCGCTTGCGCACGACTTTCTGCGCCAGGCATAGGTTTTCCAGCACGGTCATGTGAGGAAACAAATTGAAGTGCTGGAACACCATGCCGACTTCGCGACGATAAGCGTTCACGTCGGTCTTCGGGTCGGCCAATTGCAGGCCGTCGATACTCACCGAACCCGAGTCGAACGCTTCCAGCCCATTCAGGCAGCGCAGGAAGGTCGACTTGCCGGAACCCGACGGGCCGATCACCACCAGCACTTCGCCCTTGGCGACCTGGGTGGTGACGTGGTCCACCGCGCGCACCACGTGGCCACGGGTGTCGAAGACTTTTACCAGATCGCGGACTTCAATCACTTTGCGCGAGCCTCCGCTCAAGCCGGCTGGCCATTTTCGACAGCGGCAGGTTGATCAGCAGGTACAGGCCTGCCACACAGAACAGGATTTCAAACGGCGAGAACGAGGTGGTGATCACTTCGCGGCCGCTTTTCAGCAGCTCGGTGATCGCGATCACCGAGACCAGCGAAGTGTCTTTCACCAAGCTGATAAATTGCCCCGCCAACGGCGGCAGCACGCGCTTGAAGGCTTGCGGCAGCACCACATGGCGCATCGACTGGCTGGCACTCAGCCCCAATGAGCGCGCCGCTTCGTTCTGGCCACGGGTAATCGACTGCACACCGGCGCGGACGATTTCCGCCACGTAGGCACCGGTAAACAACGCCAGTGCGGCAATCCCGGCAAATTCGCGGGACAGGTTGAGCACCGTGCCGATAAAGAAATAGAAAATGAAGATCTGCACCAACAGCGGCGTGCCGCGTACCAGTTCGACGTAGATCGTCGACAGATCGCGCAAGGTCGGGTTGCTGGACAGACGGCACAAGCCCGTCGCCAAACCGATCGCCAAGCCCAGAATGCCGGAGACCACCGACAGCCACAGCGTGGTCCACAAGCCCCACATCAGCGGGCCCAGCGCCCAATGGCGGGTCACGCCAACCACGTCGCCCTCGGCCACGTCGTCACCGCGCGACACTTGCAGGCTGTTGTCGGCCACGGTGAGCTTCTGCTCCGCACCGGCGTCGTTGCGCAAGGTGACTTCGGCGACATCGCCTTTGCGCACCAGCTCGACCACGGTGGAAATGTCAGCGGCGCGCTGGGAGGTTTCGGCCTGATAGGCGAAGTACTGCGGCACGCGGTTCCAGCGCCATTCGTAGGACATCAGCGAGGTGGCGTAGTACAACGCACCGGCCAGGCCGACCAGCACGACCACGGTCAGCAGGTGCCAGGGCCATTGGGCTTTTTTCGGTTTCATTTCACTTTCCGGGATGTGTGTTGCTTGTCAGGCCGCCTTCGCGAGCAAGCCCGCTCCCACATTTGGAATGCAATCCAATGTGGGAGCGGGCT
>NZ_JBARTQ010000294.1:0-3918 GCF_049645325.1 Pseudomonas sp.
GCCAGTCACTGCTTGTGGTGCCTGATACACAGCTTTCGCGAGCAAGCCCGCTCCCACAGGGGATTTGTGTAGGTATGGCGGACCAGATGCTCACTTGACCTCCGGCGGCGTGGTGAACGTGTGGTACGGCGCTGGCGAAGGGATGCTCCATTCCAGGCCTTCGGCGCCGTCCCACGGTTTGGCCGGCGCTGGCGGGCCGCCGCGGATGCACTTGATCACGATGAACAGGAAGAAGATCTGCGTAGCGCCGAACATGAACGCGCCAATCGACGACACCATGTTGAAGTCGGCGAATTGCAGGTTGTAGTCCGGCACCCGGCGCGGCATGCCGGCCAGCCCCACGAAGTGCATCGGGAAGAACGCCATGTTCATGCCCACGAAGGACAGCCAGAAGTGCAGCTTGCCCAGGGTTTCGTCGTACATGTGGCCGGTCCATTTCGGCAGCCAGTAGTACGCCGAGGCGAAGATGCCGAAGATCGCGCCGGGCACCAGTACGTAATGGAAGTGGGCGACCACAAAGTAGGTGTCGTGGTACTGGAAGTCCGCCGGGGCGATCGCCAGCATCAGGCCGGAAAAACCGCCGATGGTGAACAGAATCACGAAGGCCACGGCAAACAACATCGGCGTCTCGAAGGTCAGCGAGCCCTGCCACATGGTGCTGACCCAGTTGAACACCTTCACGCCCGTGGGCACCGCGATCAGCAGCGTGGCGTACATGAAGAACAACTCGCCCACCAGCGGAATACCGACCACGAACATGTGGTGCGCCCACACGATGAACGACAAAAACGCGATGCTCGCCGTGGCGTAGACCATCGAGGTGTAGCCGAACAGCGGCTTGCGCGAGAAGGTCGGGATGATCGAGCTGACGGCGCCGAACGCCGGCAGGATCATGATGTACACCTCGGGGTGGCCGAAGAACCAGAACACATGCTGGAACAGCACCGGGTCGCCGCCGCCGGCCGCGCTGAAGAAGCTGGTGCCGAAGTGGATGTCCATCAGCATCATGGTCACGCACCCGGCCAGCACCGGCATCACCGCGATCAGCAGGAACGCGGTGATCAGCCAGGTCCAGA
Source organism: Pseudomonas sp. (assembly GCF_049645325.1). Classification (GTDB taxonomy): domain Bacteria; phylum Pseudomonadota; class Gammaproteobacteria; order Pseudomonadales; family Pseudomonadaceae; genus Aquipseudomonas. The sequence goes on from NZ_JBARTQ010000294.1 coordinate 1,077, forward strand.
CGAACAGCGGCATCTTCATCAGGGTCATGCCGGGCGCGCGCAGGTTGAGGATGGTGGCGACCACGTTGATCGCGCCCATGATCGAACTGATGCCCATCAGGTGGATGGCGAAGATGAAGAACGTCACGCTTTCCGGCGCGTAGGTGGTGGAAAGCGGGGCATAGAAGGTCCAGCCGAAGTTCGGCCCGCCGCCGGGGGTGAACAGCGTAGAGACCAGCAGCAGGAACGCCGCCGGCAACAGCCAGAAACTAAAGTTGTTCATGCGCGGCAGGGCCATGTCGGGCGCGCCGATCATCAGCGGGATCATCCAGTTGGCCAGGCCGACGAATGCCGGCATCACCGCGCCGAAGACCATGATCAGGCCGTGCATGGTGGTCATCTGGTTGAAGAACGCCGGCTCCACGATCTGCAGGCCGGGCTGGAACAACTCGGCGCGGATGACCATGGCGAACGAGCCGCCGAGCAGGAACATGGTGAAGGCGAACCACAGGTACATCGTGCCGATGTCTTTGTGGTTGGTGGTCAACACCCAGCGCATCAGGCCTTTGGCAGGGCCGTGGGCATGGTCGGCGTGACCATGGTCATCGATCACAGTGCTCATGGCCGTTCTCCTGCACGCGAGTGGGCGCAATGGTTGAGGGCATACGCGATGAAGGCCGTCATTTGCTTTCCGCCTGTTTCAGAGCCAGCACGTCTTTGGGCGTGACCATGTCGCCTTTGTTGTTACCCCACGCGTTGCGTTCGTAGGTCACCACGGCGGCGATATCGACTTCCGACAGCTGTTTGCCGAACGCCGCCATGGCGGTTCCAGGCTTGCCGAAGTACACGCGGTGCAGGTGGTCTTCCTTCGGCCCGGTGGCGATGGGCGAGCCTTTGAGCGCCGGGAACATCGGCGGCAGGCCCTGGCCCTCAGCCTGGTGACAGGCCACGCAGGTGGTGTGGTAGATCTTGTCGCCACGCGCGACCAGTTCTTCCAGCGTCCATTCTTTGGAGGTCAGCTCCTTGAGCTTGGCGGCGTCGGCCTTGCGCTCGCCGAGCCAGGTGTCGTAGTCGGCCTGGGACTTGACCTCGACCACGATTGGCATGAAACCGTGGTCCTTGCCGCACAATTCGGCGCACTGGCCCCGGTAGATGCCCGGCTTTTCGATACGCGCCCAGGCCTCGTTGACGAACCCGGGGATGGCATCACGCTTGACCGCAAAAGCCGGCACCCACCAGGAATGGATGACGTCGGCGGCGGTCACCAGAAAGCGCACCTTGGCGCCCACCGGCAGCACCAGCGGCTGGTCGACTTCGAGCAAGTAATGCTCGCCTTTGACGGCCTGGTTATGGATCTGCTCGGCGGGCGTGGCCAGGTTGCTGAAGAACTCCACGTCCTGGCCCAGGTATTTGTAGTGCCACTTCCACTGGTAGCCGGTGACCTGAATATCGATGTCCGACTCAGTGCTGTCGTAGATGTTGATCAGGGTCTTGGTCGCCGGAATGGCCATGGCCACCAAGATCAGCAAGGGCACCACGGTCCAGAGGATTTCCACGGTCGTGCTCTCGTGGAACTTGGCTGCCACCTGGCCTGTGGACCGGCGGTGCAGGATCATCGACCAGAACATCGCGCCAAACACGACGATGCCGATCACCACACAAATCCAGAAAATGGTCATGTGCAGGTCAAACACGGCGTGACTGACTTCAGTCGCCCCTGTCGTCATATTCGTTGTCCAGGCGGCGTGCGCCTGGCCGAATACTGACCACAACAGTAGGCCCATCCAAACGTGTGGATGTCGCGTCATTGCGGGTTCCCCTTTATGTTTCTTGTTATCCCGCCGGTTTGCACCTGCGGCGAAGGGAGCGGCTTCCATACTGCTTACAACCGCCAAGCCTTGCCTGCCTCATGCAGTTGGGCGTCATCAGCTAATTGCGTACAAACCCGAGTATAGACAGCACCTGCAACCCCGCAATGTGTAGGGGCAAATGAGCAAAAACAGACGGGCGGGCCCAATAAACACAGGGGCGGAATCGTTTATCCGACGAACGATGGCAATTCGATATAACGCACATGCATAACCATGAAATAATTATGACAAATGCGTCTTAGGCGCTCGTATAAACGAGCTACCTTATCCTCTCCCTTTTCCTACGCCTGTTTCACTGGAGCCTTCATGAACACCGCCGCATTGCGCGAGCAGATTTCCCGTGCCCATCAACACGAAGCCAGCACTGGCCAGCTTGCCCAGCAGCTGGAAAAACAATTGCCGCACCTGCATTCGGCCATTTCCCTGGCTGACGGTGATCGCAACATTGTCATGACCCGCTTTGTCACTGCCTACATCGACCTCGTCCCGGACTTGCTGGAGGCCGCCAACGACGTGGCCCGCGAAGCCGGGATCGAAAGCCAGATCAAGCCGGTATTGAAGATCGCCGAGCATTTTTTCCTGCAGCCGCCTGCGATCCTGGCCGGGCATGAAGGCCTCGACGGCCTGCTGGACGAGGCCTACCTGGCCCATCGTTTGGTGGAAGAAGTAAACGATCTGTACATCAAGCATTTCGGCCAACCGCTGATTCCAGCGGACACCACCGTGGCCAACCTGATCGCCCATCAACTGATCGGCGAAGCGTTCGCCAACCAGCTGGATGAAGCCGTGCATTTGGCGGTGGATGAAATGCTTAACGAAGAGAGCTTTGCGCTGGAGTCGGTCGAGGCGTACCGCGAGACGCTCAAGAGCCCGAACACGGAAGCGGCGTGGAAGCGTTGGCCGTGCCTGTCGCGGCAGTTGGGCGTTGAGTTGGCGCTGGATCAGCCTGCCTAAACCTTTGGGCGGATAAAGATCAACTGTGGGAGCGGGCT
>NZ_JBARTQ010000295.1:0-2732 GCF_049645325.1 Pseudomonas sp.
GAGGATAGGGGTGATGAGACATCGCGCCGCGTTAGATATAGGTTTGCTCCCACTGCTGCCAATCAAGGGCACTGACGTCTTCATGGCACTGGTCGATGGCAGCTGCCAACGCTCGATAATAGCCTGCCAACACAAGGACGCGGCCAGCTGTTGCTCGACCTGCTGCATCCACCGCCGGATGGTCACCTAAAGCATCGAGCTGATGACGGTACTCCTCGATTCGTGCCCTGGTATCTGGCAACACGCCGCCGGGGTCTAGTCCACGGATCCTATTCTGAATTGCCTCCAATGCGTCTTCGAACGATTTGCGCAGCTCGTGGACTGCCGCGCTGAGACGGGCGTAAGCCGCGTCGTCAGGCGCTGGCAAGCGGGCATGCTCAGTCAAATCGATTCGGAACATGAGCGATTGCATTGAAGCCAGCAGTTGGCTCACCTTTTTAGAATCATTCTGAGGAGCTCGCTGTGGATCGATGAAATGTGTCGAAAGGCTGCAAGCTTTGAAGCTCTTGAGCAAACCAGCCTGCCGGGCGGCCAAAAGTGATTTGCCAGGCTCGGTCCATGAAGGAGACGCGCCAAGTGCACCAAGCGTCTGCCCGCAATTTTGAAAGAACCCCAATACGTTCCGCCGCAATGTTTGTTCTGGCGTCGACCAGGCGAAGAATTGAAGCAGCAGCATGGGAACGATAAACCCGCCACAGTCACCGATCAAGGCATTGGAAAACGTGGAAAATGAGTAGGACTGCTGGAGCGAGATGGACGTCAGTCCACACACCAGCATGCCGCCGAACTTTCCCACAAACATCTTGGTGACATTGGCCGAGTTGATCAGGTAACAGAACGGCAGCGTTGCGAAGAAGAATACCACCGCAAGCTGGAAATATCCGTCCAAAGGACGCATCAGAGCAAAATAGAGAACCGCAGCAACGACAGGTCCAATCAGGAGTGAGAGGAGTATGCCACGTCGCGGCATGGCGGGGAATAAGGCATTGAAACTCACCACGACGACGGTATAGATCATGAGCTTGCCGGTTCCACTAGGCCAGTTCGTCAAGATCCACAGGCAAGCCACCGCAATCATCACAGCAACCGCGATGGCCGATTTAATCAGACGTGGTGCGAAGGGAGGCGCGCTCGACTGGTGTTTTACGACGGCACGTGCCTCGGTCCGTGCTTTGCCGGTTTCGACGCTGGCTAGGGATTGGTGTGCCGTGGTAATTTGCGTTGCGAGTTGAGCTAGCTTCTCCTGCAGGCCAAGCAGCGCGCCCTTGCTCATTCCGTCAGCTTCTGACGATGCGATCTCATCAGCCAGCTTGTGAACCAAGGGATCGAATGACTCGCGGGCTTGAACCATTTCGCCAAGCCGCGAACCGTCGCGGGGCGCCGTGTGCGCCTCGACGAAATTCTGCATCTGATCGTTTAATTTCTGCGTGATCTGTTGCAGCGTCGCAGATTGGTGGACGAAATCGCTGAACACCGGCATCGACTGGCAGATATCCAGGTGTTCACGAACGCCGACCATCGCGTGCGCCAGGGAAGTGAACTTATCGAGTAAGAGCTTGTAGGAGACCTCAAATCGTTTCATCCGCCAACTGTCAATCGCCGCGGTCTGCAAAGTCGCTGCCGGTTTTGATAGTCCCTGGATGAGACTTTGCTCAATGCGAATCAGATCCGCGCGCCTGTCTTTTCCCTCGACGGAAGTCTCAACCATCAGTCGCAGGAGATCTCGGCCATTCTCGCTGTTGGCCCGTAGTTGTTCCTCGAAAATCGTCGCTGTGTCGGTCGGCCAAAGCAAACTGTGTACAAGTGAATCGACGACGACGGCCAGCAGAATTCCCGAGCCCCAGGCGACCCCAAACTCAAAAGAACCGTCGGGATTTTCGACAGATCCATAGCCAATCAGCACCATCGACACGGCGCCTAGCAAGTACGCGTAGAAGAAACGACTGCCTTGCATGAAGAAGACGACAACGCCCACCGCCAGCGAGATGGCAACAATAAAGAGCACACGATCCTGGGAAAACAATGCCAGCAACACGAGTGCAGCAAGCCAGCCCGTAATCCCTCCGACAAACCGCATGATGCCTGTTTGGATCGTGCTTGCCGAAAAACCCTTTTGGATCATCAGAGCCGTGGTGGCGCCGATCCCTGCACTAATGTTCCCAAACCAAAATGCGATTCCTATCGTCAGCACGATGGCCAAGCTCGACTTCATCGCCAACAGCAGGCTGGCGAGATCAATTGCGTCGAAGATGCGATTTGGGAGCGCTAATACACTTTGGAAAAGTAACGGGGCGGGCGCCGGTGTAACCGAGTCTTGAGAAGTTGTGCTCACAGATGTGCCTGCGCCTTGGTTATTTCTTTGGGCTCGGCTCAATCGAAATCGAAGCGGTTGTGCCCGACACGAGCTGGATGTTGTCGGGGACCTCTTTGATGCGAATGGTTACCGGGACGCGCTGCGCCAATCGTACCCAGTCGAACGTCGGTTGGATTTGAGGGACCACCCCCATTTCGCCTTCGGTGGCAGCGATGTCGGGTGGATTCGTGGCGTGGCCGATCGCGTCGACGACACCTTCCAGCGGCTGGTCCGTATGGCTCATCAAGGTAACGATGGCTCGGTCACCTTTTTTGATGTGCCTGAGTTTTGTCTCCTCAAAGTAGGCGTGTACTCGAAACGTGTTGCTGTCGACAAAAGCCACCAGCGGCGATCCAGTGACGGCGAAGGTTCCTTCATT
>NZ_JBARTQ010000296.1:0-9337 GCF_049645325.1 Pseudomonas sp.
ATGGCGCGTGGCGGCGGCCCGCGGAGTAATGCCGGAGTGCGGGCACACCGAGCCACAGCGAGGTGCCGAGTGGTGGGGCAAGAGCGCTTTGGTTACTTTCGCGCTTTTCGAAAGTGACCCGCTGTAAAAGCGGAACCCATACCCGCCATCACCGCAAAAACGGATATTCACCCAACCCCACCCCCACCCCCAACCCCAATAAAAAAAGGCGACCCAAAGGCCGCCTCATTCTCTACAACGTCAAATCAAAACTCGTGATCGGCATTGTCCGGGTTCAGGTCGCTGATCCCCAGCTTGCCCGCTGCCGACTCAATCGACCCCGTCTGCTTGACCAACGCCGCAATCGCATCACGCACGATCTGATTGCCCGCATCATTCCCGGCCGCAATCAACTGGTCGTAGTGCTCACCTTTGGCCGCCTGATCAACCATGACCTGAATCTTCGCTTCGGTCGACGCCAGGTCAGCCTTCAACGCCGTATCAGCCGCCGGATCCGCCTTGGCCACCAGCGACGACAAGCTCGCGCCCGTCATCTTGGTGCCGTCAGTACGGGTGTACTCACCCAGGTAAACGTTACGAATACCCTTGGCATCGTAGAAGTGCGAATTGTGCGTGTTGTCGCTGAAGCAATCCTGCTCGTCTTCCGGCGAATTGGCTTCCAGGGAAACCTTCATGCGCTCACCGGCCAATTCACCCAGGGACAGGCTGCCCATGCCGAACAACATCTTGCGCAGGCCGTCGGTGGCAGGTTCTGCCTCCAGCGTGGCGCGGTAGTTGTCTTCGACGTTGGGTTTCCAGTTGCCGACCATCTCTTCGAGGTCGCTGACCAGCAGTTGGGTCACAGCGCGCAGGTAAGTGCGGCGACGCTCGTTGTGGCCGCCGGTGGCGCCGTCGCCCGTCATGTAATCCGACGCCGGGCGGTTACCCGCGCCAGGGCCGGTGCCGTTGAGGTCCTGGCCCCACAGCAGGAATTCAATCGCGTGGTAGCCGGTGGCGACGTTGGCTTCGGAACCGCCCAGCTCATTGAGGCTGGCGAGTTTTTCCGGGGTGATTTCCTTGACGTCGACCTTGTCTTCGCCGACCTGGATCTCGGTGTTGGCGATGATGTTGGCGTTGGCGCCCGGGTTACCCAGTGCGTGCTCGTAGGACTTGTCGACGTAGTCGATCAGGCCTTCGTCCAGGGGCCAGGCGTTCACCTGACCTTCCCAGTCGTCGATGATGGTGTTGCCGAAACGGAACACTTCGCTCTGCAGGTACGGTACGCGCGCGGCGACCCAGGCGGTGCGGGCCGCTTTCAGGGTGGTGTCGTTCGGGTTGGCGAGGAAGGTGTCGATCGCGGTTTGCAGGGTTTTTGCAGTGGATTCGGCATCGCTGTACACCGCGAACACCATGTCTGCGTAATGCGCGACTACGGCCTTGGCGGCCGCTTCGTCAACCTGGCCGGCAGGTGTGGCAGCCGCTGGAGCGGTAGTGCTGGCAGCCGGGGTCGGCGCTTGAGGCGCGGCGGCCTTGTCTTTACCTTCGCCGCAACCGGCGAGAGAAATGGCAATGGCCAGCAGACTGGCGGTGGCCAGGGGCATACGAATCATGGCGAACATCCTGCTTCGGTTGTTGATAGGGCGCGCGGGGGAGCGCAAAAACTGCGACATAATGCGAAAGATTTGCATTTTGTGTAAAGGGTTATAGCGGGGAAATATTTAGTATCGATTTGTCATGTCAAAGAATGGCGGCGTTGTTGCGCTCGGACTGTTTCAAGTAAGCCGCCAACTCCCGGGCCTGCAGCGGTTTGCTGTAGTGATAGCCCTGGCCCTCATGGCAGCCCTCGGAAATGATGTAGGCCTCTTGCTCGGCGGTTTCCACGCCTTCGGCAATCACTTGCATGCCCAGGCTTTTGCCCAGCTGGATGATGGCGCGCACGATGGTCGCGTCGTCGTCGTCATCGAGCAGGTCCTGGACGAAGCTCTTGTCGATCTTGATCTTGTCCAGCGGCAGGCTTTTCAGGTAGCTCAAGGATGAATAGCCGGTGCCGAAGTCATCAATCGCAATCAGCGCCCCCGAACGCCGCAGGCTCAGCAAGTGCTGGGCGGCGGTGCTGATGTCTTCCATCAGGCCGGTTTCGGTGACTTCAAGCTCAAGGCTGCGCGGCGGCAGGCGGTAGATCTGCATCAGGTTGTTGACCACCCGCGGCAGTTCAGTGTGGTGCAACTGCACGGTGGACAGGTTGACCGCCATGCGCAGTTCGGTGAAGCCCAGGTCATGCCACTCGCGCAATTGCCGGCAGGCCTGGTCCAGCACCCATTCGCCAATCGGAATAATGGTGCCGTTCTGTTCCGCCAGTGGAATGAACAAGTCCGGCGGCACCAGCCCGTGTTCCGGGTGTTGCCAGCGCAGCAGCGCCTCCACGCCCACCACGCGATGGTCGCGGTAGCTGATTTGCGGCTGGTAGACCAAGTGGAATTGCTCGCGGCTAAGGGCATCGCGCAGGTCTTTTTCCAGCTCTCGGCGCCGACGCATTTCGCTGTCGACGCTGGCGATATAGAACTGATAACGGTTGCGTGAGCGGCTCTTGGCCAGGGTCATGGTTTGTTCGGCTTTTTGCAGCAGCTTTTCGGTGCTGTCACCATCTTCCGGGAACAGCGTGATGCCGATGGTGGCGCGCAGGCGAATCTGCTCGTGTTCGAGGGCGAATTCGGCTTCCAGGTCGTCCAGGATGCTTTGTGCCAGTTCGGCGGCCTCATAAGGTTGGTCGATATCGGCCTGCACCAGCGCAAACTGGTCACCGCCGAGGCGGGCGAGGGTGCCCAGGCGGCCACTGTGGGCGCGCAAACGGTCGGCCAGGGCCAGCAGTAATTTGTCGCCGGCCTGGTAGGTGAACTGTTCGTTGACGCTCTTGAAGTCATCCAGCCCCACGCACAGTACCGCCACGCGGCGCTGTCGGCGGCCGGCGTCGACAAGGATCTTGTCCAGTTGCTCCTGCAGCTTCTGGCGGTTCGGCAGGCCGGTGAGAAAATCGTACTGGGCCATGCGCAGCAGGCTCGATTCCGCTTCGTGGCGCAGGTGGGTGTTGCGCTCGATGGATTCGAGCAACTGGTTGGCGGTGTTTATCCACAGCCCCAGTTCGTTGCGTTCATGGCCTTTGAGCTGAGGGATCTTGTGTTCGCTGGGTCGGTCCGGGTTGATCGAGGTCAGGTGTTCGATAATCCGCGACAAGGGTTTAGTCAGCAGCCAGTGGTACACCAGGTACAACACCAGGCCCATGGCGAGGGCACGCAGCACGCCGGAAATGAAGATGATCACCGAGCTGACCAGAAAACCTTTGCCGTAATTGGCTGTGTCCAGCGTGATGCTCAGGTCGCCGTAGTACTCGCTGTAGGGGCCTTTGCCGACCAATGCCGTGGTGAAGGTGCGTTCCTGGCCAAGAATCAGGTCGGTCAGCCAACGGCTCGGGGATTGTTGCAGCGCGCGGCTTTTTTCCGCGAGCATGGTTTCGTTGGGGTGGCCAATGGAGGCCATGCGCACGGCGTCGTCCTGAAACAGGCCTTCGATCACCTGCATCCCCATCTCGCGGTCCAGGCTGTAGACGGCCTGGGTCGAGGGGTCGCGAAACATGTCGAGAATGCGCTGGGCATCACCGGCCACGGCCTGGCGCGTCTTGTAAGCATCGAAAACGATCTGCGCCGCGCTCAGCACCACGCCCACGATCAATGCCGACAGGAGCACAACCCGTAGCAACTTCACCGACAAGCTGTTTTTGAGTTCCAGCTTCAAAGGGTCATTCCTTGTTCCGTGCGGGTAGCCTCAATATGCCATGAGTATTGGCAATCTCGTGATGGCAGTCAAAGGAACATTGGGGCAACGGCGGGTTTGACCTGGAACTTGAAGGGTGGGGCGGGGGCGAGGCGGAGGTGAGTCCGCCTGCCTTGAACTATGCCGCAGCCGCACAGCGTGCGCCTGGAACTGGCACCCTCACGGTTACGAGAAGTTGATGTTCACGTTGCTGCTTGCCGAGTTGCCGCCTGAAAAATCCACAGGCGTCTTGTTCGTGTGCGTGTCTTCGTGGGCAACCTTGTTCTGATCTGCGCTGCCCTGTGGCTTGGCGGAGATGGATTTGACGACTTCGCCCGCTACTTTAACCAGCTCAGTGGCCGTTTTAGCCAATTCACCGACCACCGGGAGGGCGGTCTTGGCCAGTGCGCCAACCATAGGGAGTGCTGCTAGTGCGCCGATGGACATTGTAATTTCTCCGACAGGTACGAGAGGCGAATTCCTCACGCTGACTGGGTGGCGCAATCCCTTCGGCCAGTTCCGATGCCCTGGCGACTTATTCATCGCCCATAAAAAAGCCCGGCACATGGCCGGGCTCTTTTTACTGCAAGTGTTGCTTAGGCAGTGAAGGTTTTGCCTTCGAACTGCTCAGCCACGAACTTCCAGTTGACCAGGTTCCAGAACGCTTCCACATACTTTGGACGCACGTTGCGGTAGTCGATGTAGTAAGCGTGTTCCCAGACGTCGCAGGTCAGCAGCGGGGTGTCGCCGCTGGTCAGCGGGTTGCCGGCGCCGATGGTGCTGGCCAGGGCCAGGGAACCGTCAGCCTTTTTCACCAGCCAGCCCCAACCGGAACCGAAGGTGCCGACGGACGTCTTGGTGAACTCTTCCTTGAACTTGTCGAACGAACCGAAAGCGGCGTTGATAGCCTCAGCCAGTGCGCCGGTAGGTTGACCACCAGCGTTTGGCGCCAGGCAGTTCCAGTAGAACGTGTGGTTCCAGACCTGAGCGGCGTTGTTGAAGATGCCGCCCGAAGAAGACTTGACGATTTCTTCCAGGGTCTTGCCTTCGAACTCGGTGCCTGGCACCAGGTTGTTCAGGTTCACGACATAGGTGTTGTGGTGCTTGTCGTGGTGATACTCCAAGGTTTCCTTGGAAATGTGCGGCTGCAGGGCATCGTGTGCGTAGGGCAGCGGCGGCAATTCGAAAGCCATGATGATTCTCCTAATCAGGTCAGTTGCGGTGAGCGCAAGGCCGATCACGGGCGGCCAAACAAGCGCCGGGGAGTTTGTACTCTTTGCGGCGCAGGGTCCGGATCATAGCACCGGGGGTGCGGCAAAACCACGCAACAACTGTGTGGGATAGAGGTTCCAGAGCGTTTTGGAATATTCCTCAGGCGCTGATCAATTGATAGGCCACGCTGAACATCATCACCGCAACCAACAGGTCCAGCAGCCGCCACGTGGCCGGGCGCGCAAGCCAGGGCGCCAGCCATGCCGCGCCGAGCGCGAGGCTGGCGAACCACAGGAATGACGCGCTGGCCGCACCGGCTACATACGCGCCCGGTTCAGTTTGTTGAGCGCCTAATGAGCCAATCAACAGCACCGTGTCCAGGTAAACATGTGGATTGAGCAGCGTCACCGCCAACGCACTCAGCAATACAGCGCGTAACGAGCGCACCTTGAGGTTTTCGCCTTGTTCCAGGCTTTGCCGGGAAAACGCCCGGCGCAACGCCAGGGTGCCGTACCACAACAGGAACGCCGCGCCGCCCCAGCGCGCGATTGCCAGCAACAGCGGGTTTTGCGCCAGTACCGTCGCCAGGCCGAATACCCCGGCGGCAACCAGAATCGCATCACACACGATGCACAGCGCCGCCACCGGCAGGTGATGCTCGCGACGCAGGCTTTGCGCGAGCACGAAAGCGTTCTGGGTGCCGATCGCCATGATCAGCCCGAGGGCCACCACCAGCCCGTTCACATAACTTTGCCACATAGGGTTTACTCCGCGTTCGCTGCCAGTTGCTGCAAGACATCCATGGCGCGCGCGGCGTCGGCGCGCCCGACAAACAAGTGGTCGTGGTAATAACCGGCGATCACATTGCAGCTGATCCCCGCGTTGCCCAACGCGCCGGCGAAGGCGGCGGTGAGGCCCACGGCGTGCAGGGCTGAATGCACGTTCAGGGTGATCCAGGCGGCTACATAGTCGAAGGCCAGGCCAGCCTGTTGCGCTTGCTGGCGCTCGACGATCAACGTGAGGCCTTCCTGCTCGCGAAAGCTGCCGATGACGTCGCAGCCTTCGGGTATGCAGTGGTCAGGCAGGGTGCAGAACACGTAATCGCCGTCATTGAGCTGCGGGCTCATGCTGCGCAGCAGGGTTGCCAGGGTGGTTTCGCCAGCCATGGGAGGTTTCCTTGAAGAGAGAAGCAGTGCTGGTCATTCTCAAGGGCTAAGCTGTATAAGAAAAACCAATATTGCTGATCGCTCATTAGAGAAACTGATGTTCGACTATAAATTGCTCTCCGCCTTGGCGGCGGTGGTGGAACAAGCTGGCTTTGAACGCGGTGCCCAAGTACTGGGGTTGTCGCAGTCGGCGATTTCCCAGCGCATCAAGCTGCTGGAAGCGCGCGTCGGCCAACCTGTGCTGGTGCGGGCGACGCCGCCGACGCCTACCGACATTGGCCGGCGTCTGCTCAACCACGTGCAGCAAGTGCGGCTACTGGAACGTGACCTGCAAAGCCAGGTGCCGGCGCTGGACGAGGAGGGCATGCCCGAGCGCCTGCGCATCGCCTTGAATGCCGACAGCCTTGCCACGTGGTGGGCCGAGGCCGTCAGCGACTTTTGTGCCGAGCAACATTTATTGCTGGACCTGGTGGTCGAAGACCAGACCGTCGGCCTCAAACGCATGCGCGCGGGTGAAGTCGCCGCCTGTATTTGCGCGAGTGAACGGCCTGTGGCCGGTGCGCGCAGCCTGTTGCTTGGCGCCATGCGGTATCGGGCGCTGGCCAGCCCGGCCTTCATCGCCCGGCATTTCCCGCAGGGCGTGCGTGCCGATCAACTGGCGAAAACGCCGGCGCTGGTGTTCGGCCCGGATGATTTCCTGCAACACCGTTACCTGGCTTCCCTGGGGGTAGACGGCGGTTTCGAACACCATTTATGCCCGTCGTCCGAAGGCTTTATCCGCCTGACAGAGGCCGGTTTGGGCTGGGGGCTGGTGCCTGAATTGCAGGTGCGCGACCAGTTGAAAACCGGCGTTCTGGTTGAGTTATTGCCAGATAAGCCCATCGATGTGCCGTTGTACTGGCATCATTGGCGCAGTGGCGGGCAACTGTTGAGCCTGTTGACCGACCATCTGGCCCAGGCGTGTGGTCAATGGTTGGTGCCGTTGGAGTGACGGCAGGCGTCAAGGCAACAGCGATGAAAAACGAAAGAACATGGGGTAACAAATGAAAATTCTGGTCACCGGCGCAAGCGGCTTCATCGGCGGGCGCTTTGCGCGTTTCGCCTTGGAGCAGGGCCTGGACGTACGGGTCAACGGGCGGCGCGCCGAAGGTGTGGAACACCTGGTACGGCGCGGCGCCGAGTTTATCCAGGGTGACTTGAATGACGCCGACCTGGTCCGCGACCTCTGCCGCGACGTTGAAGCCGTGGTGCATTGCGCCGGTGCCGTCGGGCTGTGGGGCAAGTACCAGGATTTCCATCAAGGCAACGTGCTGGTGACTGAAAATGTTGTTGAAGCCTGCCTCAAGCAACGCGTCGGGCGCCTGGTGCACCTGTCGTCGCCCTCTATTTACTTCGATGGGCGCGATCACCTGGGGCTGACCGAAGAGCAGGTGCCCAAGCGCTTCAAACACCCTTACGCCGCGACCAAATACCTCGCGGAACAGAAGGTTTTCGGCGCCCAGGAGTTCGGCCTTGAAGTGTTGGCCTTGCGCCCGCGCTTTGTCACCGGCGCCGGCGACATGAGCATCTTCCCGCGCCTGCTGAAAATGCAGCGCAAGAACCGCCTGGCGATTGTCGGCGACGGCCTGAACAAGGTCGATTTCACCAGCATTCACAACCTCAACGAGGCGTTGCTGAGCAGTTTGCTCGCGACCGGCTCGGCACTGGGCAAGGCCTACAACATCAGCAACGGCACGCCGGTGCCGGTGTGGGATGTGGTGAACTACGTGATGCGCCAAATGGACATGCCCCAGGTCACGCGTTACCGCTCCTACGGTTTGTCCTACAGCGTGGCCGCCTTGAACGAGGCATTCTGCGCAATGTGGCCGGGCCGACCGGAGCCGGCGTTGTCGCGGTTGGGCATGCAGGTGATGAACAAAGATTTCACCCTCGACATCAGCCGCGCGAGGCATTATCTCGACTACGAGCCCAAGGTCAGCCTGTGGACTGCACTGGACGAGTTCTGCGGTTGGTGGAAGGCCCAGGATCCGGCATTCAAGTAAGCTCACAACCGGCAACACATCGGGAACCGAATTCGCGGTTCCGGGTCGATCTGTGCGGCGCCAACGCGGTTTATACTCTGACCGCTCGGCGCTCCAGGCCATCTTTTTGATTCAGGGTTGATTCATGCGTAACGATGCTAAAGACGATTTCGACAACGTTCCCGGCCTGCGGGCCGACATCGGGGACGATGATGATTTCGAGCCGACTCCCGCCACCTCCGTGCGCTCACGCACCACGCCGGTGGTGCGGGTCAAGAGTGCCAGCACCGGCCCGCTGTGGGCGTTGGTCGGCGCACTGCTGATCGCCTTCGCAGGCCTGGCCTGGTGGAGCTTCCAGCAGATTTCCCTGATGGGCCAGCAATTGGTCGCCACCCAGGAAAGCTTTGCGCGTATCAGCGAGGAAGCGGCTGGCCGCCTGCAGGATATTTCCGGCAAGGTGGTGGCCAGCGAAGCCAATGTGAACAACGGCAGCGAGGCGCTGAAACTGCAGATCAAGCAGCTGGAAACCCAGTTGCTGGAGCAGGGCAAGCAGCAAGTGGGCGTTGCCGGGCAAGCCACCGAGCTTGATCAGCGTCTGGCGCAAATGAGTGCGAGCACCACCGACCTGTCGAACGCGAACGCCAAGCTGCAAGGCCAGGTGCAGGCATTGACTGATGCCGTGGCCACTCTCAAGGCTTCGCAAGGCGAAGCGGGCAAACGTGATGCCGAGATCAAGGATCTGGTCGCCGACGTGGCTGCCTTGAAGAAACAAGGCAACCCAAGCGCGGCCATCGCCCGCCTGGAGCAGGATCTGGTGGTACTCAAGAGTGCGCAAGACAACCAGCCCGCCAACAGCGATGCGCCGACCAATAAAGAGTTCGACGTGTTCCGCATCCAGACCACGCGCAACATCACCACCTTGCAGAGCCAGGTGCAAAACCTGAACCAACGCCTCAACGCGCCGGCGAGCATCACACCGCTGACCCAGTAATACTCTGCCCTGAGGTGAGCCTGCTTTTTGTGATGAGCGGGCTTCTGTGATGAGCGGGCTTGCCCCGCGCTGGGGCGCGAAGCGGCCCCTCGTAACATCACTGCATTCTTACAAGCGGACGGCGGCGCCAGGTTGGGGGCCGCTTCGCAGCCCAGCGCGGG
>NZ_JBARTQ010000297.1:0-18640 GCF_049645325.1 Pseudomonas sp.
ATGTTCCACAGCAGCATGAACGTGAGCATAAGGCCCATGTCGGCCTGGAACTTGATGGCCGAGAAGATCCAGGTGCACACGCCGATCGCCAGGCACAGGCCGGTAAACAGTACGGCTTTACCGGTGGACTTGAGCGTCTGGTAATACGCCTCTTGCAGCGGCAAGCCGGCGCGCAGGAAGCTCTCCAGGCGGCTGTAGATGTAGATGCCGTAATCCACGCCAATCCCCACACCCAGGGCCACCACCGGCAAGGTCGCGACCTTGACACCGATGCCCATGAACGCCATCAGTGCGTTGCCCAGCACCGAGGTCAGCACCAGCGGCAGCACGATGCACAGGGTCGCCGCCCAGGAGCGGAAGGTGATCATGCACATTGTCGCTACGCACAGGTACACCAGGATCAGGATGGTCAGTTCCGATTCCTTGATCACCTCATTGGTGGCCGCCTCGATCCCGGCGTTACCGGCGGCGAGGATAAATTCCAGGCCGTCCTTGTTGTTTTCCTTGGCGAAGTCCTGCACGGCGTGAACCGCGCGGTCAAGGGTTTCAGCCTTGTGGTCGTTGAGGAACACCAGTACCGGTGCCAGCGAGCAGTTGTTGTTGTACAGGCCATCGGCACGCGCGATGGAGTTGTTCAGCACGTCCGGGTTACGCGACAGCGTTTCCCATTTCAGGTTGCCCTCGTTCATGCCCTTGATCATCTGCTTGGACACCGTCACCAGCGAGATGGCCGATTGCACGCCCTCGGTGTTCTGCATCTTCCACATCAATTGGTCGATGGGCGCCATGGCTTCATAACGCGAGCAACCTTCGGCCTTGGTCTTGACCATCACCACCAGCACATCGGAGCTGGTGGAGTAATTGTTGATGATGAAGTTGTTGTCCTTGTTGTAACGCGAGTCCGGGCGCAATTCCGGCGCGCCCTGGTCGAGGTCGCCGATCTTCAGGTTCTGGCTGTACCAGAGGCCGCCACCAAAGGCCACGAGTGCCAGCGCAATCGACACGGGGGCGACTTTCGGGCTGGCAAACTTGGACAGCAGGCGCCAGAACGGATGTTCGCGGTGCGCGTCTTTCTTGCTTTTGGCGATGGCGCGTTTGCTGATGCCGACATAGGAGATCGCCACCGGCAACAGGATCAGGTTGGTAAACACGATCACGGCCACGCCGATGGACGCGCCGATGGCCAGCTCGCGGATCACGCCAATGTCGATGATCAGCAGCGTGATGAAGCCCACCGCGTCGGCGAGAATCGCGATCATCCCCGGCAGGAACAGTTGCCGGAAGGTGCGGCGCGCCGCCGTCAGCGCGTTGTCCGCCTCACTTGATTGCAGCGCGATACCGTTGATCTTCTGCACGCCATGGGAAATGCCGATGGCGAAAATCAGGAATGGCACCAGCATTGAGTACGGATCGAGGCCAAACCCGAAAAAGTGCATCAGCCCCAGTTGCCAGACCACCGCCACCAGCGTGGTGCTCAACACCGCGATGGTGCTGCGCAGGCAGTTGGTGAACCACAGCAGCAGTATCAGAGTGATGACGAACGCAATGCCGAAGAACATCACCACCATCACCAGGCCGTCGATCAGGTCACCGACCTTCTTGGCAAACCCGACGATGTGGATCTTGACGTTGGGGTTCTGCGCTTCAAATTTGTCGCGGATTTTGTCTTCGAGTTCATGGGAGAACTTGCGGTAATCGAGGGCGAGCAACTTGCCCTGGTCCTGCGGGTCCGGGTAAGACTCCAGCAGCGGTATATCAACGATGCTCGATTTGAAGTCGTTGGACACCAGGCGCCCGACCTGCCCGGACTTGAGCACGTTGTTGCGCAGTTGATCGAGGCTTTCCGGCGAACCGTTGTAGCTTTGCGGGATCACTTCACCGCCGGCAAAGCCTTCTTCGGTCACTTCGGTCCAGCGCACGCTGGGGCTCCACAGCGACTTGAGGCCGGAGCGGTCGACGCCGGAAATGTAGAACACTTCGTCGTTGATCTGGCGCAGGGTCTCCATGTACGCCTGGCTGAAGATGTCGCCGTCCTTGGCCTCCACCGAAATGCGCACCGTGTTGCCCAGGTTCGCCAGGTCATTGCGGTGTTCCATCATCTTTTCGATGAAGGGATGTTTCAGCGGGATCATCTTTTCAAAGCTGGTGGAGGGGCGAATCAACGTCGCCTGCCAGAACAGGAAAATGCTCACCACCAGGCAAATGACGATCACTGCCGGGCGGTTATTGAAGATCAGGCGCTCAAGAAAGGTCGCTTTATCGTTGTGATGACTGCTCATGCTTTCCCCGCCTTCTTATTGTTTTGTCGGTTCGGCGCCGGTGGGCGTGGCAATACGGACGCCACCCTGCCCGACCAGAATCAAGTTGCCGTTGCCTGCCGCTGTCACCGCCGACAGTGAGATCCGGTCGGGGCGGTTGAACACGCTGAAGGTCTGGCCATCGTCGTGGCTGACCACCACGCTGCCGCCGTTGCCGACCACGACGATGGCGCCGTCGTCCAGCAAGGTGGCGCCCGACAGGCCAAATTCCAGGGCGCCCCGCGCCGCATTCAGCTCGACCTGCTCCCAGGTGCTGCCAAAATCCGTGGAGCGGTAAAGATTGCCGCGCAAACCATAGGCCAGCAGCGTCTGCGGTTGCGCCGTGCTGATCACGCCAAACAGCGAGCCCTCGTAAGGGCCTTCGAGTTTTTCCCAAGTCTGGCCGTCATCGCTGGAGCGAAACATGCTGCCTTGCTCGCCCACGATAAACAGCCCGGCGTCCTTGATCGCGGCGATGGCGTTGAGGTGGTATTGGTCTTCGTTATCCAGGCGGTCACTGACGTCGTTCCAGGTTTTCCCGCCATCGGTGGTCTCGATCAACGCACCGTAGGCGCCCACGGCCAGGCCGTGTTCGGCGTCCTTGAACCAGATGTCGAGCAACGGCGCTTCGCGCTTGAGGTCTTGGTATTGCTGGGTCCAGGTGGCGCCACCGTCGATGCTGGCAAGAATTTGCGCATCGTGGCCCACGGCCCAGCCGTGTTTGTCATCGGCAAAAAACACGGCTGTGAGCAACTGGCGGGTGGGGACTTTGGCTTGGGTCCAGGTATTGCCCTGGTCATCGGAATAGAGGATATGCCCGCGATCACCAACGGCCACCAGGCGTTTGCCGGCATGCACCACATCGATCATCAGGCCTTTGGCGGCCTTGGGGGATTCAATCGCAAACACCGGCTGAGCGACGGTATCACTGGCCGCCAGCACGGGCGTGGACAACACGGCACCGGCAAGCAGCGAGAGCGCTGTGGCCAGCAACGCAACCCTGCGTGCGGCGCGCGGGCGGCAAACAACCCAACCCATGACAGGCTCACTCATAGACCTTTCTCCCCATTTATTATTGTTAGGTCGTCTCGCCTTCCCGGGCTCTGAAACCTGCAATCTAGAGCGCCTGGAGGAAGCAGGGGCCATCCTATCGGGCTTTCGAATCGTCTGACAATCGGCGCTACGTTATCTTTTGTTAACTGATGGCCTTTCGTCAGGGCCTGAATATCGCTGCATTCGTCAGGCTGATTGCCCGCGCACAAATGAATTTTTGTTCCATCTATTGAAATTAAGGAATTTTTATTCCATTAATGGCGTTCTTGAAAACAATAATTCAAAGGACCACGGCGATGCGTGAACTCGGAATCGGCTTGATTGGCACAGGCTTCATGGGGCGCGCCCACGCGCTGGCTTTCAATAACGCGCGCGCGGTATTCGAACTGCCAATAACCCTCAGGCTGGCCGCCCTGGCCGATGCCGACACCGAGCGCGCCCAGCGATGCGCCAACGCCTGGGGGTTTGCCCAAGCCCATGGCGACTGGCAGGCCTTGATCAACGACCCCAAGGTCGACGTCGTGGCGATCACCACGCCCAACCACCTGCACTACCCCATGGCCATGGCTGCGATTGCGGCGGGCAAGGCGGTGTACTGCGAAAAGCCCCTGGCTGTCAGCCTGGAGCAAGCCGACGCAATGCGCCGCGCCGCGAGTGCCGCCGGGGTGGTGACGCGGGTTGGCTACAACTACCAGCACAACCCAATGATCAGCCTGGCGCGGCAGATGATTGCCAATGGCGAGTTGGGCGAGATCATCAGCTTTCAAGGGGAATTCAGCGAAGATTTCATGGCTGACCCCACCTCGCCCTGGTCGTGGCGCTGCGAAGTGGCGCATGCCGGCGGCGCACTGGCGGACCTGGGCAGTCATTTGCTGTCGATGGCGGTGTACCTGGTCGGTGATGTGGTCAGTGTGTGTGCCGACACCCAGACCGTGCATGCGCAACGCCCCGCCGTCAAAGGCAGTCGCGACCTCAAAGCCATTGCCGTGGATGACCAGGTGCACGCGCTGCTGCGTTTTGCCAATGGCGCGCGGGGCACGGTGAGCAGCAGTTGGCTCAAGCACGGCTATAAAAACCACCTGAGTTTTGAAATCAGCGGAACCAAGGGCACGTTGGTATTCGATCAGGAACGCTTGAATGAACTGCAGGTGTGCCGTGTCGGCCAGGACGGTTTCCAGCGCCTGCTCGCCGGTCCCGCCCTGCCCGGCTATGCCGCGTTCAGCCCGGCCGCAGGCCACCAACTGGGCTACAACGAGTTGAAAACGCTGGAAGTCCAGGAGCTGATCATGGCGCTGGCGGGCCAGGGCGCGGACGGCACTGACTTTGAAGCGGCGTGGGCGGTGGAACGGCTGGCGACGGCGATTCGGGTGGCCGCCGCCGAGGAGCGCTGGGTCAAAGTCGACACGGTTTAAAGTGCCAGGAGGGGCAAGCCCCCTGCGCACCTCTGTATCTCAAACACTTTACGGTCAGCGCAACGCCCGGCGCAGCACCTTGCCCACCGTGGTTTTAGGTAATTCCATGGTCCGGAACTCTACGTACTTGGGCACCTTGTACCCCGTCAGGTATTCCCGGCAATGCGCAAGGATCTGTTCCTGGGTCAGGTTCGGGTCTTTGCGCACCACGATGATCTTGACCCTCTCCCCGGCCACGCCATCTTCCACGCCGATCGCCGCCACTTCACCCACACCAGGGTGCAACGCCACCACGTCTTCGATTTCATTCGGGTACACGTTGAAACCCGAGACCAGGATCATGTCTTTCTTGCGGTCCACCAGGCGGATATAGCCGCGCGCATCCATCACGCCGATATCACCGGTCGACAGCCAGCCTTCGCGGTCGAGCACTTCGGCGGTTTCCTTGGGCCGCTTCCAGTAACCCTGCATGACTTGCGGGCCGCGCACTTGCAGCTCGCCTTGCTCGCCGATGTCGGCCAACTGCCCGTCCTCTCGGATAAAGCGCACCCAGGTCGACGGCAACGGCACGCCGATGCTGCCGGTGAACTCCATCTCGCGCATGCGCTTGATGTCGATGGGGCTGATGCTGACCACCGGCGAACACTCCGTCAGGCCGTAGCCTTCGATAATCGGCAACCCGGTGACTTCCTTCCAGCGCTTGGCCACGGCCGTGTGCGTCGCCATGCCACCGGCGATTACCATGCGCAGGTCGGAAAAGTCCCGCGCACAAAATTCTTTATTCTCCAGCAAGCCGTTAAACAGCGTGTTGACCCCGGCGATGCCATTGAAGCGCTCCTTGCGCAGAATCATCTGCACACGCTTCACGTCACGCGGGTTGGCGATCAGGATGTTGCGCCCGCCCAGGCACATGAACATCAGGCAATTCACGGTCAGGGAAAAGATGTGGTACAGCGGCAGCAGGGTGACGTTGGTTTCCTGTTTGTCCTGGTCCAGTTGGTCACCGACCCAGGCCTTGGCTTGCAGCAAGTTGGCGATAATATTGCGGTGGCTGAGCATCACGCCCTTGGCGTCGCCCGTGGTGCCACCGGTGTATTGCAGGAACGCGAGGTCATCAAGGGCCATGGCCACCGGGAAGTGGTTCAGCGCCCGTCCTTGCTTGAGCACCTGATTAAAGCGCACTGAACCGCGCAAGTTGAACGCAGGCACCTGCTTTTGCACGCTGCGCAGAATGAAGTTCATCGCGGCGCCTTTGAAGGTGCCGAGCAAATCGCCGATGGCGGCCACCACCACGCGTTTGACGCTGCTGCCTTCGATCACTTTTTCAAGGGTACGGGCGAAGTTTTCGAAGATCACCACGGTTTCGGCTTCGCTGTCCTTGAGCAAATGCTTGAGCTCATGGGAGGTGTACAGCGGGTTGACGTTGACCACCACCGCACCGGCCAGGATTGTGCCCAACAGGCAGATCGGATACTGCAAGCAGTTGGGCATCATCAAGGCCACGCGGTCGCCCTTCTTCACGCCCTGGCCCTGCAACCACGCGGCGAATGCGTGGCCTTGCACGCGCCAATCGGCATAGGTCATTTCGGTGCCGATGCTGACGTAGGCGACCCGCTCGCGAAATTTTTCCAGGTGTTCCAGGAACACCTCGCGCAACGACGGGTACGCCTCAATGCCGGCCTCAATGTCTGCCGGCACGCCCGGCAGGTATGCGTTCAACCAGACCCGCTCGGTGTGTTCCAGGCTTACAGCGTTCATGGCAGTCTCCTTGTTGTTATTGTTTTGAAAGCGCTACTTTTCAACGATGGCGGTAATGCCCAACCCGCCCGCCGCACAGATTGAAATCAGCCCGCGCCCGCCACCGTTTTCGTGGATGGTCTTGGCCAGCGCCGCCAGCTGCCGCCCGCCCGTGGCGGCGAACGGGTGGCCGCAACCGAGGGAGCCGCCGTTGACGTTGATCTTCGCGCGGTCAATCACGCCCAGCGGCGCGTCCAGGCCCAGGCGGTCGCGGCAATAATCGGCGTCTTCCCAGGCCTTGAGCGTGCACAGCACTTGGGCAGCAAACGCTTCGTGGATCTCAAAGAAGTCAAAGTCGGCAAAGCTCAGGCCTTCACGCTTGAGCATGCGCGGCACGGCGTAGGTCGGCGCCATCAGCAGACCTTCGGTGCCGTCGACAAAATTGACCGCCGCCGTTTCGCCCGTGCGCAGATAGGCCAAGACTGGCCAGCCGTGTTCAGCGGCCCATTCTTCACTGGCCAGCAGCACCACCGAGGCGCCATCCGTCAGCGGCGTGGAATTGCCCGCCGTGAGGGTGCCGTTGTGCCGGTCATAGGCGGGCGACAGGCCCGCTAGCTTCTCCAGGCTGGCATCGCTGCGCAGGTTGTTATCCCGTTTCAGGCCGCGATACGGGCTGATCAGGTCATCAAAGAAGCCGCGGGTATAGGCCGAGTCCAGGCGCTGGTGGCTGGTGAGGGTCAGCTCATCCTGGGCCAGCCGCCTGATCTGCCAGCGCTTGGCCATTTCCTCGCAGTGCTCGCCCATCGACAGCCCCGTGCGCGGCTCGCCATTGCGCGGCAGCAACGGTTTGAAAAACATCGACGGCCGCACCTTCAGCAACGTCTTCAACTTGGCGCCCATGCCCTTGGCACGATTGGCCGCCAGCAGGGTATGGCGCAGCGATTCATTGAGGCCGATGGGCGCGTCGGATGTGGTGTCGGCACCGCCGGCAATACCCACATCAATCTGGCCCAGGGCGATTTTATTCGCCACCAGCAGCGCGGCTTCCAGGCCGGTGCCGCAGGCTTGTTGCACGTCGTACGCCGGCGTGTCCGGCGACAAAGTCGTGGACAACAGCGACTCGCGTGCCAGGTTGAAGTCCCGCGAATGCTTGATCACCGCGCCGGCGGCGAACTCCCCGAGGCGCTGGCCGTGCAGGTTGAAGCGGCCGATCAGGCCTTGCAGCGCGGCCACCAGCAAATCCTGGTTGCTGTCGTGGGCATACGCCGTGTTGGAACGGGCAAAGGGAATGCGGTTGCCGCCGATAATCGCCACGCGGCGAGTCGGGGCCGGGGTGAAGCTGTAGTCACTCATTGGCGGTTCTCATTCCAGGCTGTCCTTCCAGATAAACAGTCCGCGCATATGGGGTTTATCCCCGGCGATATTGCGCACTTCGAATTCACGGCGCGGGCCGCTCGCGGGGTGGTTCCACAGGGCGACCTGGCCGGGCAGGAAGATCGGCAGTTTGAAGTCGCAGTGGGCTTGGGCAACCTCTAGCCCACCGGGAGGTTGCTGGGCGGCCAGCGCGCGGCCCAGGGTCCACATGCCATGGGCGATGGCGCGGCGGAAACCGAAGATTTTTGCGCCAATCACCGAGGTGTGGATCGGGTTGAAATCCCCCGACACATGAGCAAACCGCCGGCCGAGGTCAGCGGGCAATACCCAGCGTTGGGTGCGCACTAGGCCTTCTTCCTGCAAGGGCAAGGCGTCGTTCCAGGGTTCGCCTGTGGGATTTTTTACATCACGGCGCAGGTAGAGGCTGTCGCTTTCCCAGACCAAAGCGCCTGCGCTGTAAGCCCGGGTCGCAATGCTCAAGGCCTGGCCCTTGGGGTGGGCCACCCAGCGTTCGCAAAACACTTCGAGGCGCAAGGACTGGCCCGCCTCCAACCGCTGATGCTGATGGATGCGATTGGCCAGGTGCACCATGCCGCTGGCCGGGTACGGGAAGCTGGGCCGGGTCAGCAGCATCAGGTGCAAAGGGAACGCCAGCACGTGCGGATAGGACAGCGGCACGCCTTGCTCGCGGCGAAACCCGCAGGCACGGGCATACGCCGCGAGGCCGCTGGCCGACAGTTCCACGGCTGAGCGCACCAGGCGCGCTTGCGGCAGCACTGGCGCGCCGTCGGGCGTGGGTTTGCGCAAGGCGCGTACGCCGTCCAATAACAGTGTGATGCGCGATGGGAGTGGGTCGATGATCTGCGTCACGTAGTCCATGGCTCAAGCTCCCAGCAGGCTTTGGCCGCACACGCGTACGACCTGGCCATTGATTGCGCCGGACGCCGGGTGCGCCAACCAGGCGATGGTCTCGGCCACATCGATTGGCTGGCCGCCTTGGGACAAAGAGTTCATGCGCCGCCCGGCTTCGCGGATCATCAGCGGAATTTTTGCGGTCATCCGGGTTTCGATAAACCCCGGCGCCACGGCATTTACCGTGACCTGCAGCGCCGCCGCACGCGGGGCCAGCCCTTGCACCAGGCCGATCACCCCGGCCTTGGACGTCGCATAATTGCTCTGCCCCAGGTTGCCGGCGATGCCGGAAATCGACGACACGCACACAATCCGCCCGCCCGGGTTCAGCCCCTGGCCATCGAGCAAGGCGTTACTCAGTTGCAAGGGTGCTTCCAGGTTGACTGACAGCACACTGCGCCACGCCGCCTCGGTCATCTTGGCGATAGTCTTGTCGCGGGTGATGCCGGCGTTGTGCACCACCACGTCGAAGGCGCCGTATTGGCTGGTGTGGGCTTGCAACAGCGCAGCGGCATCCGAAGCCGTGATGTCCA
The DNA here is from genome assembly GCF_049645325.1 of Pseudomonas sp. GTDB lineage: Bacteria > Pseudomonadota > Gammaproteobacteria > Pseudomonadales > Pseudomonadaceae > Aquipseudomonas. The sequence goes on from NZ_JBARTQ010000297.1 coordinate 9,319, forward strand.
GTGGCAACGCCGAACCGCCTACCGAGGTCGCGGCGTGCTGTAACTCCAGCTGGGCCTGGGGCACGTCCACGCACACCACGTGGGCGCCGTCGCGCGCCAACACTTGGGCAATCGCCAGGCCGATGCCACGGGAAGCGCCGGTGACCAGCGCACGCCGCCCGGCGAAAGGTTTGTCCCAGTCGACGGCAACATAGCCGTCCACCGGTTTTTCCAGGCGCACCACTTGCCCAGACACATAGGCCGAACGGCGCGACAGGAAGAAACGCAAGCTGCTCTCCACTGCTGCCTCAGCGCCTGGCGCGACGTAGATCAATTGCACGGTGATCGCCCGCCGCAACTCCTTGGCCAGCGAGCGCACCAAGCCCTCCAGCGCGCGCTGGGCGATGGCCTGGGGCAAGTCCTTGCAGTGTTCGGGCGCGGTGCCGAGCACGACCACGCGGCCATGCTGGCCGAGGCGCTTGGCGTTGGCGTGGAAGAACACATACAGCTCGTCGAGCTGCTGCAGGTCGACCACGCCGCTGGCGTCGAACACCGCGCCCTGCACCTTGACCGTGGACGGCGCCTTGAGGGTCGCCGGGGTGGCGGCGACGGTGTCGGTGGCGCTGAAAATCTGCTGCACCTGTGCCGTCAGGCGCCCTGCCCCGGCGACGATTACCGGGTTGGCCAGGCCTTGCTGGCCCGTGCGATGGCGTTGCAGCGCCAAGGGTTGCGGCAGCCCGATGGCCTGGGCCAGGCGCCGGCCCCAGAGGGAATTGACGAACGCCAGGTAGCTGTCACTCATAGATAGATTCACTCACAACACAGTGTTCAAGGGTGGGAGCTGGCTTGCCTGCGGTAGCGATAGACCTGACACACCGCTATCGCAGGCAAGCCAGCTCCCACATTGATCGTGGGTTTCCCTAGTTGACCGGGGCGTTTTCGCTTTGGCTGCTGCGGCGCGCGGCGCTGGGCTTGGCCGCCTGCCCGAGCGCCTGTTGCCGCAGCTGCAAGGCCTCCAGCAAACCGAAGTCCTGCGGGAAGTCGTCGACCTGGATGCCGTGGTCGGCGTATTCCACGTAGCGGCCGAGCAAGGTGTCTTCGTCATCGCTGATCAGGTCCAGCGCCCGCGCCTTGACGCGCCAGTCGTTGAACGCCGTGGCGGCAATCGGCATGGGGTCGATCAGGCCTAGCTTGACGGCCGACTTGAGCCGGGCGTCGATCAACTCGACCTGCGGCAACAGGCGCAAACCCAGTTCGCCGTAGGCCAACTTGTCGATTTCCGGGCGTGGGACGTAGGAATTGGCCAGCAAGCGGTCGCGGGTTTCCCCCGGGGTCTGCACCACCTCCGCCACCTGTGCCAACAGGCGATCCGAGGGTTTGCGCAAGGGAATCCCGAACGGGAAGCTCACACCACGCACCAGTGCGGCGGCGGCTTTGGAGGGATAGTTATCGAGCACTTCGGCAAGGGCTTCATGGGCACGCAGCAATGCATCCTGCGCCGACCAGTGCACCAGCGGCAGATCGGCCTGGGGCCGGCCATCGTCCTCAAAGCGTTTGAGCACGCAGGACAGGATGTACAACTGCGACAGAATATCGCCCAGGCGCCCGGTGATACTTTCCTTGCGCTTGAGCGCACCGCCCAGCACGCCCATGGACACATCCGAGATCAACGCCAGCACCACCGACAGCCGATTGGCCTGGCGGTAGTAGGACGCCAGCGCCGGGTCGGTCTTGGCCGGCGCGGAAATCAGCCGCCCACCGGTCAGCGAATGCACCGCCGCACGGACGGTATTGGCCAGCACAAAACTCACGTGGCCGAACATCGCGCTGTCGAACGCTTCCAGTGCCTGGCTGCGGTCAGGGTTGCGCGCCGCTTCCATCTCGCGAAACACGTAGGGATGGCAGCGAATCAGGCCCTGGCCAAAGATGATCAGGCAGCGGGTCATGATGTTTGCGCCCTCCACCGTGATGGCGATGGGGCTTTGCTGATAGGCGCGCGCGAGGAAATTATTCGGGCCCATGCAAATGCCTTTGCCCGCGACGATGTCCATGCCGTCGTTGACGATGATGCGTGCGCGCTCGGTGACGTGGTATTTGGCGATGGCGGAAATCACCGAGGGTTTTTCACCCGCGTCCAGCGACGCCACCGACACCTTGCGCACCGCATCACAGGCATACAAATGCCCCGCCATGCGCGCCAGCGGCGCCTGCACGCCTTCGAACTTGCCGATGGGCAGGCCGAACTGTTTGCGCATCGCCGCATAAGCGCTGGTGCCGCGCACGGCAACCTTGGCCAGGCCGACGTTGGCTGACGGCAGCGAAATGGCGCGTCCGGCGGCCAGGCATTCCATCAACATGCGCCAGCCGTTCCCGACCTGTTCGCGGCCACCGATGACCCATTCCAGCGGAATGAACACGTCCTTGCCGGTGGTTGGACCGTTCTGGAACACAGCATTCAATGGCCAGTGGCGACGGCCACTGTTGACGCCGGGGTGAGACGTCGGGATCAGCGCGCAGGTGATCCCCAGCGAACCGGGTGCACCCAGCAGCCCCTCGGGGTCTTCCGCGCGAAATGCCAGGCCGAGCACCGTGGCGATCGGGCCAAGGGTGATGTAGCGCTTGTCCCAAGTCACTTTGAAACCCAGCACTTGTTCACCGTCGTGCAGGCCTTTGCAGACAATGCCCAGGTCTGGAATCGCCCCGGCATCGGAGCCCGCGTATGGGCTGGTCAGCGCAAAACACGGGATGTCGTCGCCGCGCGCCAGACGCGGCAAGTAGTAATTGCGCTGGGCGTCAGTGCCGTAATGCAGCAGCAGTTCAGCTGGGCCGAGGGAGTTGGGCACCATCACGGAAATCGCCGCCGCCGAGCAGCGCGTCGACAGCTTCATCACCACCTGGGAATGGGCATAGTGGGAGAAGCCTTTGCCGCCGTATTGCTTGGGAATGATCATGCCGAGGAACCCGGCGTCCTTGGTGTACTGCCAGCCTTCGGGGGACATATCCTGCCAGACCTGGGTGGTTTCCCAGTCGTTGGCGATGTCGCACAGGGCTTCCACCTCGTTGTCCATGAACGCCTGCTCTTCGGCACTCAGGCTCGCCGGCGCAGCCTGCAGCAGGCGCTGCCAGTCGGGCTTGCCGCTGAACAGCTCGGCATCCCACCACACGGTGCCGGACTCGATCGCGGCGCGTTCGGTGTCGGACATTGCGGGCATGACCGTACGAAACAGTGTCAATGCCTTGCTGGTCAACAGCGCGCGGCGCAGCGGTTTAATCGCCATCAGCAACGCGGGCACCACCACCAGCACCGCTGCAACAGTGGCACCCAGCCCAGCGACTGCGTTGAACAGGTAACCAATCGCCAACCAGATGAGGCCGGCGCCCAGCCAAAGAGCGGCGCCCGCTTGCCGATACGCCAGGGCAATCGCTGCTGCGACACCCACCAATAACCAGATAACCATGGGGATACCTCTACTCAATTCAGGGTACGGCGACTACGTCGGCAGCTCGAAGCGAACCGGGCGTAAACCACACTACAAACTCGAACAGACAAATTCAAATTTTGTTTTGAAATTTTTATTTAATGCTTTGGCAAAAAAATACAGGCTGAGCACGTCAGCCGGTTTTAATCGGAATTCGGAAAATTCATGAGCGAGCACCAGGATGCGCCTGGTGCTCGCCTCACAGCAGCGTTAGAACTTGTAAGTGGCCGACAGGCTGACAATATCGCCTGAAGACTCGGCCGAACCGTCGAGGCGACCGCCACCCAGACGATCAACGTTTTGGGTCTTGATGCTGACCTTCTCAACAAACTGGTGCGAATACGCGGCGTCCAACGTCAAGCCGGGAATGGCCTTGATGTCGTAACCGGCGCCCAGCGACGCAAAGTAACGGTCGCCATCCGGAATACGCGGGTCACGCGTCGAGTTACGGGTCGGGGTCTGGTCATACGCTACACCGGCGCGCAAGGTCAGCTCGTCCGTGGCCCTGAAGTCGCCCCCGAGGGAGTACATCCAGGCGTCCTTGTAGTTGTAGGGAATGGCGACAATCGTCGACCCCTGGGACTTGAGTGTCAGGTCCTTGAAGGACGACCACTGGGTCCACATGGCGCTGACGCCCAAGGTCCATCGATCGTTGAACTGGTGGACCCAGTCGAACGCGGCGGTGGCCGGGATATCCAGCTGGGTGCTGGCATGCGCGCCATCGGGAAACAGTTTCAGCCCCGGGTACGCGGTTTCGACCAGGGTTTTGCCGTTACCGAAGATGGTGTCGTCGGTCATCAAGCCGTTGTTCAGTGCATCTGCCCGGATATTGTATTTACCGGTCATCTTGTTCTTGATTTTGGCGTGGTAGTTCAAGCCCAACGAATCATTGTCAGTCGGTTTCCAGACAACGCCGGTAAACCAGCCGGTGGAAATATTGTCGACCTTGACGCGCATCAGCGCGGTGCCGACGCCAGGTGGAAACGCGCCGTTGCTCAGGCCGGGAGACACCGATGCCGCCGAAAACAAGTCGATGTTCTGGCTGACGAAGCCTTGGCTGCGCTGGACGATAATGCCGCCGCCGATGGAGAAATCGTCACGCACCTTGAAGGACAAGGAACCCGTCAGGCCGACGGTTTCGATTTTGGTGTCCACGGCGAAATCGCGAAACTTGGAGTTTTCATTCCAGGTGGTACGCATGCCTTGTGGCACGACTTGAGAGAGGCCGAAGGCAAAACGGTCTCCCATGGGAATAACCAGGAAACCGGTCGGCAACCACGCGGTAAAACCACCCTGGCCGCCGTCATTGTTGTTGAGGGTTGCTGTACTGGGATCAAAGCTGCCGTCGGGCATCACCGCGGTATTAGTGACCGGATTACCTTGGTAGTCGTAAGCCTGGCCGCTGTATTTGATCTTGACCCGGGCATAGTCGACGGTCTGTTGCACAACTGATTGGTCAACAAACGCCATGGCCGCCGGGTTATTGAACGCAGAGCTTGGGTCGTTCTTGAACAGGGAACCGCCGCCGAACGCCCGGCCCCAGCCTGGGGCGCCGTAAGTCGGCGTGGAGAAGCCACCTGCCTGCACGGGCGCCGTGGTCATCAGCCCCCCCAGTATCGCCAGCCCCAGCAGTGTTTGAGCCTGTTGTTTCTTAGTGATCATGCGGCACTCCTTATTATTATGCGCGTCCGGCATTGCATTGCCGGTTTTCCACATCAGCCGGCACCTCTGGCGAGGTGCCGGCCTTTCAACGGGTGATCAACCCTTGGTTCTGCAACACGACGTCATGGGTTAACGGTCAGGCCGGCAGCAGTGGTGGTCAGCGATACAATGTTGCAACCGCCGCTCAGGGCCTGGTTGGAAGCCGTGAGGGTGTGAGCCGCCGCGTTCCAGGTGACACTGATGGTGGATGGGCCGCAATCGGTGGCCGGAATCACGATGGTTTTCTTGATGGTGTAGCCAACGTTTTCAACTTGGCCGGTGGTGCCCGACAGTGCGGTCAGCTTCCAGCCTGGCGACGGGATGCTTTTCAGGGTCGGCAGGCCGCACAGGCCACCACCGGTGAGCGCGGCATTGTTGATGGTAGCGACGCCGCCACTGACCACACCGCTGAAGGTAATGCCACAGGTCACAGAGCCGCCAAAGGAAGACGGAGACTGCACCACGATGGAACCTGCGGTGGTGGTGAATGGACCTTCAGGGCTGATCGACGCAGCACTGGCCATCGAAGCCGCGCCAACGCACAGAGCAAACGAAGTAACACAAACGAGGGTCTTGAAGCTTTTCATTGTTTTTCCTCACATGTTGTGGCGAGTCTTTCGCCAGGGGTAATGGCCATGAACGAGAGGTCACGGTGAAACTGCAGAACATCCCTTTCCAGCCAAATTTCAATGCATCTACCGCTTTAACAGTCGGATTGCCTTACTCGACAACTTTGAAGTTCGGCGGCATCTTGATGGACACCGCCTTAATCTTGCAGTCTTCGCCAATGGGCACATTTGCGGCTTCCAACTTGCCGGTGGCGTTATCCCATGTACCCTCGGCGGTTGAAGGGCCGCACTTGCCACCCAGGCCAAACGCGTGAACATCGACACTGATCTTCGACATCGAACCGCTGCGGGTGTCCTTGGCAACTAATACCCACGGCAAGTTGATGGCCTCGACACGGCTGCACTTGAGGCCGCCGTCGAATTCAACTTTATCGACATTGACCGATGAACCATCGGCCGTGTCCTTGGCGGCCTCTTTGATCGTGCTGTCAGCGCTGATCAGTGCGCCTTTGGAAAAGCTGATCGGGCCTTGGGCCGTAAAGGCGCTGCCCGCAGGCTCTATACGGGCCGCCTGGGCCTGGTGGTACACAATCAGCCCGAGGGCGGCCAAGACAATATGCGTGGTGAACGTGGCAGGGCTTTGCATGGTGTACGTCCTTCCCTTGAAGTTATTGTTGTAGGGTCAAACAACGTGCGTGCAATGAAACCGGTAAACCGTGGGCGAAAGAAACCTGCGCGGTAGATACCCGCGTACGCCCACACCTGTATTAATGCCTGTTAAAACGACGTCGAACTGTCACCGTACTTCTCCAGGTACTTCAAACGTTGTGAAGGTTGAAGATTGGTCAGCGTAATATCCCCGGCATAGTGATTGAGCACACGACGGTCCATCCGACGCCGCCACAAGTACGGCACATAGGCCCAGACAATCATGCTCGCGTAACCGTAGGGAAGTTGCGGTGACTCATCAAAGTGGCGCAACGACTGGTAACTGCGCGTCGGATTGGCATGGTGATCGGAATGGCGCTGTAGTTGGAACAGAAAGATATTGGTGACAATCCGATTACTGTTCCACGAGTGCCGGGGAGAACAACGTTCATAACGACCGTTGGGCAACTTCTGACGCTTCAGGCCGTAGTGCTCGACATAGTTGACCACCTCCAGCAGCGAGAACCCGTAGATGCCCTGAATGATCAGGAACGGGATCACCGCCGCGCCCAGCCACACAATCATCGCGCCCCATAACACCACGCTGTACATCCAGGCACTGAGCACCGCGTTTTTCCAGTGCAAGGCCGGCAAGCCGAGTTTGCGCAGGCGTTCACGCTCAAGGTTCCAGGCCGACACTGCGCTGTGCCACACCGAGCGCGGCAGGAACGCCCAGAAACTCTCGCCCAGGCGTGAGCTGGCCGGGTCTTCCGGCGTGGCCACACGCACGTGATGGCCACGGTTGTGCTCGGTGTAGAAGTGCCCGTAGAAGGTTGGCGCCAAGGTGACCTTGGCCAGGAACACTTCCAGCGGCTTGGGTTTGTGCCCCAGCTCGTGAGCGGTATTGATCGCGATGCCGGTGGCGGCGCCGGTGGACATCGCCATGCCCAGGTAAGTGAACCAACTGATGCTGCCGTGCAACTCGGTGCGGGCGGTGATGAACGCCGCGGTTTTTGCCAGCCAGCCTGAAGGGTCCAGGTTGGCAGTGGCGTGCAGCAGGCCGCCGTTGATGATCCAGTCGATGCCGCCGGCGGCAAGCCAGCCGGTGACAATCACGGACGAGATGACAAACAACACACCGGTGTACACGATCCAGCGGTAGTAGCGCTGGGATTCAAGGCTGCTGACGGCGGACTCGGGCGGGTTGCTGACGTCTTCGCCGAGCAGGCCGTCGATCAACGGGATCAAGCCGAAGATCACCAGCACACCGACCCACCACAGCGGTTGTACGCCGGTCGTAATAGCCAGTGCGCCGGAGAGCAACGGGGTGGCCAGCGGCATGATGCCGAGCCACCACAGATGACGTTTGCCGTCGGTCCAGATGTTCGCGGTTGCCAGGGTCTGATTCATGGCAACCTCCGCATAACGCGGGTTGGCAGGCAAACAGAGAAGACAGTAAACAGGTTCACGGAGCGCTGACTGCCCCGAGAAATCAACCATGCGATAAAAGACGTTTTTTTCATTATTTTATTCGCTCTTAGGCATTTCAAAAATTGTTTCAAATAAGACATTGAAATAATTTTTTTAAATAAATAGCGCGGAATCGTTAGGTCGTCAACTAGTTTCTTGGCGCCTTTTTGACGTGACCGAGCAGTCTCTTTTTCAGCCGTTTGGTCAGGTGTCTAAAGCAGGCATTGACGCTGCTGAACCGCGAGTCGCAGACCACGATCATTTATTCGCCACGGCAAAAGGCGGGTGCAACAGCGTGGCGCTTTCCGGTGGCCGGACACGCTTGGCAACCTGCTCCACCAGCGCCGCCACGCGCTCTGTGGCGGTAATCGGCAGCATATGCCCGCGCCCCTCCACCACCTGCAGCTTCAGGCCCGGCACCTTTGTGGCAAGGGCCTGGCCGTGTTTCTGGAAGTCCAGCACCTTGTCACGCGCGCCATAAATCAGCCCGATCGGCAGGGTCAATTGCGCGTAACGCTTGACCATTTCCGGCAGGTGATCATTGACCAAGTTGATCTCAGTGGAAGCGGCGTAGAAGTTGTCGGGACGCATACCGAGCAGGCCGCCGCCACGTGTGGCGAAGTCTGGCGGCGCGGCGTCCGGTGCGAACACGCCCTTTACCACCGAGCCCTTGGTCAGCAAGCCGACCGGCATCGTCAAGGTGTGTGACATCCAGCGCCGCAACCACGCCGGGCGCACCGCGAGTGACAGGAACACCAGCGGCAACACGCGTTGAGGATGGGTCAGCGGCGCTACCAGGATCAGCCCGGACACCGCATGGGGATGGTCAAGCGCCAACGCCAGCGCAATCGCGCCGCCGAGGGAATGCCCAAGCACCAGCGGCTTATCCAGGTCGAGGGTTTTGATGAAGCCGGCTATTTGGCGAGCCTGGGCGGGCAAGCCTGCCGCTGTCCCGGAATGCCGGGTCGAATAGCCCGAACCGGGCCGGTCGAGGGTGATGACCCGAAAGCGCTCACGCAACTGGCCGGACAACGCATAGGTCAGGTTGCGGCTGCTGCCCATCAGCCCATGAATCATGACCAGCGGTGGGCCCTTGCCCTCATCTACGTAATGAAAGCGCTCGCCCTCCACCTCCACAAAGCGCCCGTTGATCGGAACGGCGGCTTCAATGCGCCGCGTCATCCGTGCACTGAAAACCCATAAAACAGCGCTCGCAACCCCTATCACAGCCGCAGCGACTACCCATTCGACAGCCATAGCTCGGTCCTCTGCTTCCCTGCCGCTGGCGACCCGACCGGAATTGATCAAGGCCTCAGCCATCGTCCACTCCCTGGACCTAGACTTCATGCATACGTGCTCGTCCGTCGGACACGTCGCACATGCGGAACAAGGTCCTAGCGTAGGCGATTTTTTCAGGTAGATTATTTAAATTCTTTTTTAAAATAATTAATTCAATTTTTCTTTGCAATGGTGTTC
>NZ_JBARTQ010000298.1:0-9428 GCF_049645325.1 Pseudomonas sp.
GTTCAAGGAGGCCCCACCATGTCGTTCGTCCACACCACTTTGCCGCTGATGGTAGAGGGCGTTTCGTTGAACATTGCCGCGCTGCACCGCACCGGCGAGCGTGCGCCCATCGTGTTTTTGCACGGGTTTGGTTCGACCAAGGAGGACTACGCCGATATCACCCTGCACCCGGCGTTCGATGGGCATCCCTTTGTCGCCTATGACGCGCCCGGTTGCGGTGAAAGCCAGTGCGCCGACCTGTCGAAGATCGGCATTGCGTTCCTGCTGGAGACGGCCCTGCACGTGCTGGAGCATTTCGATATCCAGCGCTTCCACTTGGTCGGCCATTCCATGGGCGGGTTGACCGCCTTGATGCTCGCCCACCGGTTCCCCGGCCGCGTCCTGAGCTTTACCGATATCGAAGGCAATATTGCCCCCGAAGACTGCTTTCTCAGCCGCCAGATTGTGGATTTTCCGGCGGACGATCCGGAGGCGTTTTTCAACGCCTTTATCGAACGCACCCGTCAGGCACCGGCGTATGCCAGCGCGCTCTACTCGGCGAGCCTGCGCCACAAGGTGCGGGCGGGCGCGGTGCGTGGGATTTTCCAGTCGATGGTCGAGCTGTCCGACCACGCCGACCTGATGGGCAAATTCCTCGGCTTACCCTGCCCGACGATGTTCATGTACGGCGAACAAAACGCCTCGCTGAGCTACTTGCCGCATATCCAGGCCCAAGGCGTGCGCCTGGCGCCCATCGCGGCGTGCGGGCATTTTCCGATGTACTCCAACCCGGTCGCGATGTGGCAGCAGATTGCCGACTTCCACCGCCAGTGCGGCTGACACACTAAACGTTCTCACGGCACACCGACGGCCTCGTCGCGGCCGCCCTGGCGTGCAGCAAGTCGTGCCCGCTGACCACCACAATGCCGACCAGCACTAACAGCGAACCGAGCACAAACGAGGTGTCCAGTGGTTCATTCAACAGCCACACGCCGAACGCCACGCCAAACAGTGGCGTGAGGAACGACAGCACGCCCAGCCGCGAGCCCAGGTAGCGGCTCAGCAGCCAAAACCACACCAGCAGGCTCAGGAACGAGAACACCACGGTCTGGAAGGTCAGGCTGGCCAGCGCGATGCCGGAGAGATGAAACCGGGTTTGCCCGGTTGCCCAGGCCACGCCTGTGAGGATCATGCAGGCGCCGGCCAGTTGGTAGAACAGCGTCAGGGGCGCCGGCGCGTCCGCCAGTTTGGAGCAACGAATACTCAAGGTCGTCGCGCCCCAGGCGATGGCGCCGACCACGCCCAGCGCATCGCCAATCCGCTGTGGAGTGACCCAACCCTCGCCGGGTTTGCCCGGTGCATAAAACGCCACGGCAATCCCGATAAACGCGATCAGGATGCCCGCCCATTGCACGGGACTCAGGCGCTCACTGGCGAACCGACAATGCAGGCCGATGGCGGCAAATACCGGCGCGGTGTAGAGGAAAATCACCATGTGCGCGGCTGAGGTGTAGCCCAGCCCTACCGATACGGCGATGTACTCGACGGCGAACAAAACCCCGACCAGTAGGCCACCGCGCCAGGTCTGGAAGCGGCACTTCTCACGGTAGCGGCGCAGCATCAGCAGCGCGCCGACCATCACGGCCGCGATGCCCGAGCGCAGGGCGATCTGCAGCATCGGTGCAACGTCTGCAGCGGCAACTTTGATGGCGACTTGTTGAAGCCCCCAGACAGCGCTGATCACAATCATCAGCACGGCGGCTTGTTTATCAATGGGCTGGCGGTTGTCCACGGTACGATTCCTCTGACTCAAGGGCGTCAGTCTGGAAGCGTCGCATCGGTGGCATATAGCGCCAAAACGACAAGCGATAGCGGGGAATGGTCATTCGATCCGTGACGGGGAGTCACTGGCGCTGTGACTGGCGCGATATTGAAGGCGTGCGTGGCGCAATGCTTCACTGCCGCCTTGTCCATCCAGTCTTCAGGAACCCTGTCATGAGCAACAAAACCTGTTTGATCCTCGGTGCCTCACGTGGGCTGGGCCTGGCCCTGGCTGAGGAATATTGCGTACGCGGTTACCACGTGATCGCCACCTCTCGCAGCGATTCCCCGCAGCTGGACAGCCTGAAGTTGCGCTATCCCGAGTGCTTGAGCCTTGAGCGCGTAGACATTGCCGACTTGACTTCGGTGCAGGCATTGCAGGGTCGGTTGGCGACGACGCGCCTGAACACCCTGTTTATCAACGCCGGTGTGTGCAAGGCCAATGAGCTGACCACGTTGCAGGTGGATGAGCAGGACTTTGTCGACATGCTGCTGACCAATGCCCTGAGCCCGGTGCGCGCGCTGGAAGTGTTTCATGGGAACGTTGAGCGTGATGGGGTGGTGGCGGTGATGTCGTCGGAGCTGGGCAGCATCGCCGACAACCCTGGCGTCTGGGAGTTGTACAGCTCAAGCAAGGCGGCGCTGAACATGCTGATGAAGGCGTTTTACAGGCGCCATCAGGACGATTCCCTTGCCTATCTGCTGGTCGCTCCAGGTTGGGTGCGCACGCAGATGGGCGGCCCCGATGCGCTGCTGGAGATCAGCGAAAGCATTCCGCTGGTGGTGGAAACCGTGGAAGGGCACGCGGGTCGGCCCGGCCTCAGGTTTACCGATCGCCAGGGTATGACGTTGCCCTGGTGATCCGTTAATCAGTGATTTTCAGTCATGAATGTGATGAGCGCCACGCTATCGCTCTGACGAGCGTGCCAACGCAATACTTTCTCCACGGCAACAAGCGGTTGCCAACACACGGGAGTTTTTACGATGTACACGATCATGGGCGTTACCGGGCAAGTGGGCGCAGCCGTCGCGCGGGCATTGCTTGCAGCCGGCGAACCAGTGCGCGCGGTGGTGCGCGATGCAGAAAAAGGCGCCGCCTGGGCCGCGCAAGGCTGTGATGTGGCGGTGGCGGATGCCTCGGACCTGCACTCACTGACCGCTGCGTTCAACAACAGCAAAGGCGTATTCATCCTGCTGCCGCCGAATTTCGATCCGCAGGAAGGCTTCGCACACACCCGCGAGATCATCGCGAATATCCATCAGGCGTTGGCCGTGACGCGTCCGGAAAAAGTGGTCTGCATCTCCACCATCGGTGCCCAGGCCAGCCAACCGAACCTGCTGAACCAGTTGCAACTGTTGGAGCAGAGCCTTGGCGGTCTGGACCTGCCCATTACTTTCCTGCGCCCGGCGTGGTTTATGGAAAACCACCAGTGGGACATCGAGGCGGCCAGGAGCGGCGTGATCCCAAGCTTTCTGCAGCCGCTGGATAAGCCCGTGCCGATGATCGCCACGGCCGATGTCGGCCGCACGGCCGCCGAACTGCTGCGGGAAACCTGGCAGGGCAAGCGCATCGTCGAGTTGCAGGCCACCGAGGCGGTGACCCCTGAGAGTATCGCCCTAGCCTTCGCCGATCTGCTTGGTCACCCGGTGCGCACGCAAGCCGTACCGCGCGACGCATGGGCTGACCTGTTCCACGCCCAGGGCATGCACAACCCGCTGCCGCGCATGCAAATGCTGGACGGGTTCAATGAGGGCTGGATTTGTTTTGAAGGCGTTCCGCGTACGGGGCGGGTGACGTTCAAAGAGGTGCTGGCAGGGCTGTTGCCGCACTGATCGCCGCCCTCCAGCTCAACGCAGGTCTTGGGTGGCACGGATTGAGTCGTCCTTGATCTCCTCGGCAAACTTGCGCATCAAGCGCACCAGATTGTCGAAGTCGCCTTCGTCCCAGGTGGAGAAAATCGACACGCCAATGCGTTCGCGTGCTTCATCGACCCGGTCGGTCATGACCTTGCCTTTTTCGGTAATGACCGACTCACGCACGCGGCGGTCGAGGGCGCTTTCCTGGCGCAAAATCAAGCCGAGGCTTTCCAGTTTCGCCACTTGCCGGCTGACGGTGGTGTAGTCGCGGCCCACGCGGTCAGCCAGTTCGACTACGCCAATCGGCCCCAGCCGTTCAACCAGCACCAGCAATGGAAACAGCGCGCGGTCCAGGGCAATCCCGGCCTCGCGCACCATTGCTTCGTCGCGCTGAGGGCGGTTCATCACGCCCACAATCTCAACCAACGACCCATGCAAGTCACGCAGTTGAGCGCTTATATGTGCGTTTTGCACGCTTTTTCTTGACACTGTGTTTCTCCGTCTTAATATGTGCATAGTGCACATATAGGGGGTCCATATGAAAGAGCAATGCGTTGTCGACGTGCTGATTTGTGGTGCCGGTGCCGCCGGTTTGACCCTGGCGGTCGACCTGGCCAGACGCGGTGTGCGTTTTCGCCTGATCGAGAAAAACCGCCAACCTTTCCATGGCTCGCGTGGCAAAGGCATCCAACCCAGGTCCCAGGAAATTTTCGAAGACTTGGGGGTACTCGACCGCCTCTTTGCCATGGGCGGAGTCTATCCGACTGAGCGGCGCTACTGCGACGACGGCAGTTACATTGACGCCGATTCCATCGAGCGCAACGCACCGACGCCCGCGGAGCCCTATCAACAACCGCTGATGCTGCCGCAATTTCTGACCGAGCAGGTGCTGCGCGAGCGTTTGCTTGAATGGGGCCACCGGCCTGAGTTCGGGTGTGAACTGGTCGGGTTCGAGCAGGACGCCGACGGCGTCAGCGTGCAATTGCAGGGCAACTCAGGTCCGCAAACCCTGCGAGCGCGTTGGCTGGTGGGCGCGGATGGCGGCCGCAGTTTTGTGCGCCATGCGCTGAATATCGAGTTTCCGGGCAAGACCCTCGGCGTGCGCGCACTGGTGGCGGATGTGCAATTGTCCGGTCTTTCGCCGCAGTACTGGCACCGTTTTGGTGAGGGTGAGCTGCAACGCCAGATCGCCATATGCCCACTGGCCGGCACGCCGTTGTTCCAGATTCAGGCGCCGGTCCCGCTGGACGCCGAGGTGGATCTCAGTGCCGAGGGGCTGGCGGCGATGGTGTCCGAGCGCACCGGCCGCGATGACATTCAGGTGCATGCCGTGTCATGGGCGTCGGCCTACAGCATGAATGCGCGGTTGGCCGATCAATACCGTGTCGGGCAGGTATTTCTGGTCGGCGATGCCGCTCATATTCATCCGCCCACCGGTGGCCAGGGCCTCAACACCAGCGTGCAGGATGCTTATAACCTCGGCTGGAAACTCGCGGCGGTGGCCAACGGTGCGCCGCAGGCGTTGCTCGACAGTTACGAAGAAGAGCGGCGCCCGGTGGCGGCCTCGGTATTGGGCTTGTCGACGCAATTGCTGGGCAGCCTGCAACGCGGCGATATGCGCCGGGGCAGGGAAGTGCATCAACTTGATATCGGCTACCCGCAGTCGTCGCTTGCATGCGGGCCTGCCGAGCGTGCCGGCAACCTGTGTGCCGGTGATCGTGCGCCGGATGCGCCGTTGCAGGGGGCGGCGGGGCAGTTGCTGCGCCTGTTCGACGTGCTCAAGGGCGGGCATTGGACGCTGCTGGGCTATAACGTCACCGCTGGTTCGGTGCCGCCTCGGCCTGGGTTGCGTGTCCATCTCATCGGCTCGCAAGGCGCGGTGATCGATCATCAGGGGCAGTTTCAGCAGGCTTACGCATTGGCTGCCGGCGATTGGGTGCTGGTCCGCCCAGACGGTTACATCGGGGCGATTGTCTCGTCAGGCGAGGTTGAAAAGCTGGAGGGCTACCTGTCGCAGGTAGGCCTCCCAGCCGTCATGTGGGGATAAGCCCCGCGTCCTGGTAGCTCAGGACCAGTTCGTCGTACAGGCTCATGTCGGCGCGCGTGCGCGCGATCAATTGCGCGCCGGCGATGGCCGTATAGATCGCCCGGGCGCGGCGCTCGCACGCCTCGGCGCTGCCGCATTCTTCCGGCGCTGCTTAAAAACCACCATAATGCTCACCCTTTAGCCGCTGCGCAGCCACCGCCATGGGCAAGTTAGCCGAGCACCTGATCCTTGCGCCGTTTACCGACGAGCTGCCTGCACCCCTCTACTTTCGTGCGGCCCGCATGCCTGCGTCGGCCGCGTACCCGACGCATCGCCACCCCTGGGGCGAGTTTGTGTACTCGTTCAGTGGCGTGATGGAACTCAAACTGGACGGTGCCCACTTCATTGCGCCGCCGCAATACGGTGTGTGGCTGCCGCCGCAGATCGAACACAACGCGATGAATCATCAGGAGGCCTGTCACTGCTCGCTCTACATTGCCCCGGCCTTGTGCGAGCGCCTGCCCCTCAAGGCGTGTGCATTGACCGTCACGCCATTGATCCGCGAACTGCTCGAAGAACTTCACGCCTCGCCGCCCGGGCCGGTGCAGACCGCCGAGGAAAGCCGACTGCTGACGGTGCTGCTGGACCGCCTGAACCGCACCTCGTGCGTGGGCAGTTACTTGCCGGGCTCTGCCGACCCGATCCTGGGGCCGATCCTCGTGGCACTGGAGCAGAACCCGGCGGATGGGCGTTCGTTGGCGGACTGGGCGCGCAAGGTCAACGCCACCGAGCGCACGCTGTTACGGCGCTGCCAGCGAGACTTGGGCATGTCGTTGGCGCAGTGGAAGCAGCGGTTGAAGGTCACCTCATCACTGGACAAGCTCAAGGCCGGGACGTCGGTGGAAGCCGTTGCGTTTGATCTGGGCTACAGCAGTTCGTCGGCGTTTATCAGTATGTTTCGCAAGCTCACCGGGGAAACGCCGGATGAGTATCGGCGTAAACGCCTCAGTTGAGGCTCAACCCACAAGCGCTTTCATGGCGGCCCTCAAGCCGCTTGTGGCACTGGTGAGCGGCGGCGGCCCAGCGGTGACAAGCGCGGCGGCTTCACCCATGGAGGCCTGGGCCAATGCCACGATGGATGCGCCCTCGACATAGGCACGGTCTGCTGCCTGCGCGATGGTCGCCAGGTAGCCATCGATGTCACCGGCTTTGAACTGCTCCCACGCGCCGGGAACCAGCTGCACGTCGACGCGTGTGCCTGCTCGCAATGCTGCCCTGTGGAACAGCGTGGAGGTGGGTTCGAGGGTGGTCTCGACCGCGCACAACACCACGACGTTTCCATCCGCCTGCACCGCAGCGAACGCCAACGCCTCGTCGGTGCGCAGGATCGGTACTCGGCTCGTTCTGGCGATGCTTTCAACCGCCGGGCCCAGGGTCGAGCAGGTGAGCAACACCGCGTCCGCGTGCGGCTCCAGGGCCAGCAGCACTGCAACCGTTGACTGGGTAATGCCCTCGGTCAAGCCGCCGGCCAGCTCGGCGGCAGCCAGCAAATCGGCACGCACTTCATGTCGCAGCGTGTCTGGCGCGATGCCCAGCGCTTTGGCGGCGGCCTCGAACACGGCGATGTTGCTGGCTGCGGTATGAAGGCAGGTGATTCGCATGGGGCGTGTGCTCAGTCAGGTGACGCGGGCAAGTTGGTCGCTGCTGATCAGTCCGCTGGCAGCGAAGGCGTGAAGCGTATTCAGCAGTACGCTGCGTTGCGGCCTCGACGTGACCGGGTCGACTATCTGGTATTGACGGTCAATCCACTCATGCACGTGGCGCAGCCAATACGCCTGCACGACAGGGTCAGCCTCCAGTCGCCTCAGCAGGTAGGCTAATTGCTGCCAGCGGGGGAACGACTGAACAATGGCCTCGCGGCGGTGCGACGGCAGGTGATGCCAATCACTGTCGAGTTTTGCGCACAGTCCCTCGCTCACGCTGGGCCAGGGCAGCTTGTTCAGCTGAGCTATCGCTGCGCTGAACACCTTGTCCGAAGGATCTTCAAGCGCCGCAAAAAAGGCCGTGGGTGCGTCGTCTTGCAGCCTATGAATGGCTGCCTGCCGTACCGTGGCGTAGTCGGATCGCAGTGCGTGCGAGCGCCATGGCTCGGGCAGTTCGGTACCCAGTTCTGCGGCGAGGCCAAGCACGCCGAGCCAATCGCGCCTTGCACGGGGCATGGCCTGGGCCAATCGCTGGTTCAAGACTTCGCTGGCATCGATACCGTGGCGGGGTGCTGCCCAGCGCGCGAGGTTGCGAATCGCAGGGGATGCATCCAGCAAGGCGTTGCGCAGCACCGGTTTCGGGTCCGCGAGCATGGGGAGCAACGCATACAGCACGCGCGCACGTACTTTGGCGCCGGGTCGTGACAATGCCTCAAACAGCAGCGGGGACACCTCTTCAGCCGGTAGCGTCATGCAGGCTGCCACGGCTTGCAACCGCACGGTCAATTCCCGATGGGCGAGGGCGTCACGCAGAAGTGTTCTGAGGGCGC
This sequence comes from Pseudomonas sp., assembly GCF_049645325.1. GTDB lineage: Bacteria > Pseudomonadota > Gammaproteobacteria > Pseudomonadales > Pseudomonadaceae > Aquipseudomonas. Next base: position 8,217 of record NZ_JBARTQ010000298.1, read on the forward strand.
GCGTTTTTTCCAGCAGCAGCACAAACAGATAACTCGCGGCTTTACCCTGGCGCGCAAGGAACTGCGCATAAACCTGATCGTGCACGTCAGGCGATTGCAGGACCGCCCGTATAGCCGCGAGCGTCGCACCGTGATCAACCCGCTGGCGTGCGGCCAACGCCATCACGGGTTCCAGCACATAGAGCAACGCGGCGGCCTGGGACGCGCAAAGGTAACCTTGCAACCCGGCTGCCGCCAAATCCCTCACCTGTGGGACCCAATCGTTCAGGCGCTCGGTCAATGCCGCCAAGGCTTGCGGAGACGATTGAGTGCACAATTCCCGAACTGCGACTTCCCGGATAAACCCGTTGTAGTGGCGACTGAGCTCTACCCAATGACCCTCGTTCTCGGCATTTGCGAGCAACTCCAACGCTTCATTGCGTCGTTGATCTGCCCAAGAAGGTGCAGGCCCATGCCGGCTCTTAAGCTTTTTCAGCCAATCCTGCGGAGTACTCACGCTGAATCCTTTCTATGCAATGGTCGTGGAGTGTTCCGCACTCTACCTGATGATCGAACCTGCATCACCCGCGCGCCGCATCCGCCAAACCTGCGCAAACTTGGATAGTATGCGGACGGCACTTTCATCCCTAAGGACAACCATGCCGCTGATCACGGAACGTGTAGCACTGGCGCGTAATGGCGCCAACGATAAAGTCATTTGCCGCATGGCCTCAGGCTGGGCGGTAATGGGTGATGTGCAGTTTTTGCCGGGTTACTGCCTGCTGCTGCCCGATCCGGTCGTCGCCAGCCTCAATGACCTGGACACCGAAGCGCGGGCCACGTACTTGCTCGACATGGTCCGGATCGGCGATGCGGTGCTGCAGGCGACCGGCGCGCACCGCATGAACTACGAGATCCTGGGCAATTCCGAGCCCGAGTTGCACTGCCATATTTTCCCCCGATACGCCTCGGAGCCGGACGACAAACGCACGATGCCCGCCTGGTTCTACGACTGGAAAACCGCCACGCCCTACGCCGAAGCACTGCACGGTGAGCTGCGCAAGAATATCGCTGCGTTGCTCAACGCTCACGTCGACAGGAAAGCAAACGCCTGATGAACAGAAACAAACTGGTGCCGGAATTGATGGTGACAGACCTGCGCAAGAGCCTCGACTTCTGGGTGGCTTTGCTCGGGTTTGAGGTCGCTTACCAGCGTCTGGAGGAGGGCTTTGC
>NZ_JBARTQ010000299.1:0-12066 GCF_049645325.1 Pseudomonas sp.
GGCTTGAATCCGTGGGCCGCCGCCACGCGCCATCCATGGCGCGGGGCGGCTAACCCGGCATCCTTGCCGGGTTACCCACGGATTCAAGCCGGAGTGAGGGCACACCGAGCCGGAGGCGAGGTGCCGAGTGGAGGGGCAAGAGCGCTTTGGTTACTTTCGCGCTTTTCGAAAGTGACCCGCTGTAAGAGCGGAACCCATAGAAGCCTTAACCCAAGTAACGGATATGTACCCCGCATCCCAGCCTCCCCCCGGCCCCCTAAAACCACAGCATCTCGACTCGATTCAAAGGCTTACCCCAACCCCCACCAACCCAATCACGATTGCGGGTTTCGTTTTCACCGTTCGTGTGGTATAAAATGCGCCGCTTTCCGGGGATACCCCGCAAAGCTTAAATCCACACACGTGTCGACACGATGACCTGGGTGCCGGAGGCCTTGATGCCGCTGGTTGGTCATTGGGATACGTGGAGGCCAAACCCGACTTATTAAGGAACTATCATGTCCCAAGTCAACATGCGCGATATGCTGAAGGCCGGTGTGCACTTCGGTCACCAGACCCGTTACTGGAACCCGAAAATGGGTAAGTACATTTTCGGCGCGCGTAACAAGATCCACATTATCAACCTTGAAAAAACCCTGCCAATGTTCAACGAAGCTCTGACTTTCGTAGAGCGCCTGGCCCAGGGCAAAAACAAGATTCTGTTCGTCGGCACCAAGCGTTCCGCTGGCAAGATCGTTGCTGAAGAAGCAGCACGTTGCGGTTCGCCGTACGTCGATCATCGCTGGTTGGGCGGCATGCTGACCAACTTCAAAACCATCCGTGCTTCCATCAAGCGTCTGCGTGACCTTGAAGTGCAAGCCGAAGACGGTACTTTCGCCAAGCTGACCAAGAAAGAGGCGCTGATGCGCACTCGCGACCTGGAAAAGCTCGATCGTTCCCTGGGTGGTATCAAGGACATGGGCGGTCTGCCTGACGCACTGTTCGTTATCGACGTTGATCACGAGCGCATCGCGATCACCGAAGCCAACAAGCTGGGCATCCCTGTTATCGGCGTAGTCGATACCAACAGCAGCCCGGAAGGCGTTGACTACATCATCCCAGGCAACGATGACGCAATCCGCGCTATCCAGCTGTACATGGGTTCGATGGCTGACGCTGTAATCCGTGGTCGCAACCACGTTGCTGGTGGTACCGAGCAGTTCGTTGAAGAAGCTCCGGTAGCTGCCGCTGAGTAACTGACGCCCTGGCGTTGACTCAGTAAGCAAAAAGGGGGCTTGGCCCCCTTTTTGCCACCTCGAAAACCGTTTGTGGCAGCGCAGCTACATCATCTGTAACGTGCAGCGGCCTACAACGGAGATTCGGGAAGAATTGATCGCCCGTTTGATCGGGTGGAATGGTTGAAAACCTATCCAAGAGGATTTTGAAATGGCAGAGATTACTGCAGCGTTGGTCAAAGAACTGCGTGAGCGCACTGGCGAAGGCATGATGGATTGCAAAAAGGCCTTGACCAAGGCCGGCGGCGACATCGAAAAAGCCATTGACGACATGCGTGCTTCGGGCGCCATCAAGGCTGCCAAGAAAGCAGGCAACGTGGCTGCTGAAGGCGCTATCGCTCTGGTTGAAGACGGCAAAGCCGCCGTTCTGCTGGAAGTGAACTCGCAGACCGACTTCCTGGCTCTGCAAGACGACTTCAAGGCATTCGTTGCTGCCAGCGTCAAAAAAGCCTTCGATGACAAGCTGACTGACGTCGCTCCGCTGATCGAAGCTCAAGAAGCTGCACGCCTGGTACTGGTCGGCAAGGTTGGCGAAAACGTCAACATCCGTCGTCTGGCCCGCGTTGAAGGTGATGTTGTTGGTGGTTACCTGCACGGTAACAAGATCGGCGTTGTGGTTGCCCTTAAAGGCGGCGACGTTGAGCTGGCCAAAGACATCGCTATGCACGTAGCGGCAAGCAACCCTGAATTCCTGCTGCCATCGGAAGTGTCCGCTGACGCAATCGAACGCGAAAAAGCCGTGTTCCTGAGCCTCAACGCTGACAAGATTGCTGGCAAGCCAGAAAACATCGTTGAAAATATGATCAAAGGCCGTATCAGCAAGTTCCTGGCTGAGGCTTCCCTGGTTGAGCAGGCGTTCGTCAAGAACCCTGAAATCAAGGTGGGCGAACTGGCCAAGAAAGCCGGTGCTGAAATCGTTTCCTTCACCTACTACAAAGTAGGCGATGGCATCGAGAAGCCGGTCGACAACTTCGCTGAAGAAGTTGCTGCCCAGCTGGCTGCCGCCAAGCAGTAAGACAGTTTTCAACTGTCGCCCGAAAGAGGCTGCCCGCTCACGCGCGCAGCCTCTTTTCAAATGGGAAGGCCGAAATTATTTGGCTTCCTGTCGGAACTGGCTTACAAAGCCGTGTTCCGATGGCGCTGTGATAGCGTCCAGCTAGAGTGAACGCAAGCCGTAAACGGCTCGCCAAGAATTTTTAAAAATACGCCGCAGGAGAGATTCGCAATGGCTCAGCAGGGCAGTGGTTATCAGGCTCGCTATAAACGCATTCTACTCAAGCTTAGCGGCGAGGCCCTGATGGGCTCGGAAGAGTTCGGGATCGATCCCAAGGTGCTCGACCGCATGGCGCTGGAAGTCGGCCAACTGGTCGGTATCGGCGTTCAAGTTGGCCTGGTGATCGGCGGCGGTAACCTGTTCCGCGGCGCGGCACTGAGCGCGGCCGGCATGGATCGGGTCACCGGCGACCACATGGGCATGCTGGCCACTGTGATGAATGCCCTGGCCATGCGCGATGCTCTCGAGCGCGCCAACATCACTGCGATCGTCATGTCGGCTATTTCCATGGTGGGTGTAACGGATCACTATGATCGTCGCAAAGCCATGCGTCACCTGGATGCCAAAGAGGTAGTGATTTTCGCTGCCGGTACTGGCAACCCGTTCTTTACCACCGATTCGGCAGCGTGCCTGCGTGGTATCGAGATCAATGCCGACGTAGTGCTCAAGGCCACCAAGGTGGACGGCGTCTACACCGCAGACCCATTCAAAGACCCGCATGCCGAGAAGTTCGATCATCTGACTTATGATGAAGTGCTGGATCGCAAGCTGGGCGTGATGGACCTGACGGCTATTTGCCTGTGCCGCGACCACAAGATGCCGCTGCGCGTATTTAACATGAACAAGCCCGGCGCCCTGCTGAACATCGTACACGGCGGCGCGGAAGGGACTCTGATCGAGGAAATCGAACAATGATCAACGAAATCAAAAAAGACGCTCAAGAGCGCATGCAGAAATCCCTGGACTCTCTGAACCATGCATTTGGCCAGATTCGTACCGGTAAGGCTCACCCAAGCATTCTGGGCAGCGTGATGGTGCCGTACTACGGCACAGACACCTCCATCACCCAAGTGGCCAACATCACCGTTAAAGACTCGCGCACCCTGCAAGTCGTGGCCTTTGAGCGCAACATGCTCGGCGCGGTCGACAAAGCAATCCAGAGCGCCGGCCTGAACCTCAACCCGACGAACCTGGGTGAGCTGCTGCTGATCTCCATGCCTGCCCTGACTGAGGAAACCCGCAAGGGCTTCACCAAGCAGGCGCGCAGCGCCGCTGAAGACGCGCGCGTTGCCGTGCGCAACATTCGTCGTGATGCGTTGGGCGATCTGAAGAAGCTGGTCAAGGACAAAGAAATCAGCGAAGACGAAGAGCGTCGTGCCGTTGCTGATATCGACAAGCTGACCAAAGACGCGGAGGCCCAGATCACCAAGGCCACCGAAGAAAAAGAAAAGGACCTGATGGCCGTATAAGGGGTCAGGACGCCTTCATGGAAAAGACCAAGCAGACTGTGCCCTCCGTGGTGCCGCGCCATGTCGCGATCATCATGGATGGGAATAATCGCTGGGCGAAGAAACGCTTTATGCCGGGTGTTGCCGGGCATAAAGCGGGTGTCGATGCGGTACGGGCTGTGATCGAAGTGTGCGCTGAGGCCAAGGTCGAAGTACTGACCCTGTTCGCCTTCTCCAGTGAAAACTGGCAGCGCCCGGCCGAAGAAGTCAGTGCCTTGATGGACTTGTTCTTCAAGGCCCTGCGTCGTGAAGCCAAGCGCCTCAACGACAACAACATCAGCCTGCGCATCATTGGTGACCGCTCACGGTTCCATCCGGAACTGCAGGCCGCCATGCGCGAAGCCGAGGCCATTACCGCCGGAACCAACCGTTTTGTGTTGCAGATTGCAGCCAACTACGGTGGTCAGTGGGATATTGCCCAAGCCGCGCAACGCCTTGCCCGCGAAGTACAGGCCGGTCATCTGCGGCCGGAAGACATCACGCCTGAGCTGTTGCAAACCTGCCTGGTGACCGGCGACCTGCCGTTGCCCGACTTGTGCATTCGTACCGGTGGCGAGCACCGCATCAGCAATTTCCTGCTGTGGCAGCTGGCCTACACCGAGTTGTACTTCTCCGACCTGTTCTGGCCGGACTTCAAACACGATGCCATGCGTAACGCGCTGGCTGATTTCGCTTCCCGTCAGCGTCGCTTTGGTAAAACGAGCGAGCAGATCGAAGCTGGAGCCCGGGTTTAAATGCTTAAACAACGAATCATCACGGCACTGATCCTGCTGCCCATCGCCTTGTGCGGGTTTTTCCTGCTCGACGGTTCCGGCTTTGCGCTGTTTATCGGTCTGGTCGTCACCCTGGGTGCCTGGGAATGGGCGCGCCTGGCGGGCTTCAATGCCCAGCTGCCGCGCGTGGTGTACGCCGTGGTCGTGGCGCTGTTGCTGTTCCTGATGTACATCCTGCCGGACATTGCACCTTGGGTGCTCGGCGCGGCAGTGCTCTGGTGGGCGTTGGCGACATTCCTCGTGCTGACCTTTCCGCGCACCAGCAGCCAGTGGTCCAGTGTGGCCTGCAAGCTGGTGATCGGCTTGTTGATTCTGCTGCCAGCGTGGCAAGGGCTGGTGGAGATCAAGCGTTTTCCGATCGGGAATGAATTGATCCTGGCGGTGATGGTGCTGGTGTGGGGCGCGGATATTGGCGCCTACTTCTCCGGTCGGGCCTTCGGTAAGCGCAAGCTGGCGCCGGCAGTCAGCCCTGGCAAGAGCTGGGAAGGCGTGTACGGCGGCCTGGCATTAACGCTGCTGATCACACTGGTGGTCGGGTTTGTGCGTGATTGGTCTGTGAAGGAAGTGCTCCTGGCCCTGCTGGGCACGGCCATTGTTGTGTTCATCTCGGTGGTGGGCGACCTCACCGAAAGCATGTTCAAGCGCCAGGCGGGTATCAAGGACAGCAGTAACCTGCTGCCGGGCCATGGCGGCGTGCTGGACCGTATCGACAGCCTTACCGCGGCGATCCCGATCTTTGCCGTGCTGCTGTGGATGACGGCTTCGTGAGCCGCCTGCAACAGGTTACCGTTCTGGGTGCGACCGGCTCTGTCGGGCTGAGCACGCTGGATGTGATCGCGCGCCATCCTGACCGTTATCAGGTCTTCGCCCTGACCGGTTTTTCTCGCTTGAGCGAATTGCTGGCCTTGTGTGTGCGCCATGCGCCGCGGTACGCCGTTGTGCCTGAAGCGGCCGCAGCGCGTGGCCTGCAGGACGACCTGCGGGCTGCAGGCCTTGCCACGCAGGTGTTGGTGGGCGAGGAGGGCTTGTGCCAGGTGTCGGCCGATACCGAGGTGGACACCGTAGTGGCAGCCATTGTCGGCGCTGCAGGTTTACGCCCGACTTTGGCGGCGGTCGACGCAGGCAAGAAGATCCTGCTGGCCAATAAAGAAGCGCTGGTCATGTCCGGCACACTCTTTATGCAGGCGGTCCGCAAGAGTGGCGCCGTACTGTTGCCCCTTGATAGCGAGCACAACGCGATCTTCCAGTGCATGCCCGGCGATTTTGCCCGTGGCTTGAGCCAGGTCGGTGTGCGCCGGATTCTTCTGACGGCCTCCGGTGGTCCATTCCGGCAGACTCCGTTGGCCGAGTTGGAGCATGTGTCTCCCGATCAGGCGTGCGCGCACCCAAACTGGTCCATGGGGCGCAAGATCTCCGTGGATTCGGCCAGCATGATGAATAAAGGCCTGGAGTTGATCGAGGCGTGCTGGTTGTTCGACGCGCGGCCGGATCAGGTCGAGGTGGTGATTCACCCGCAAAGTGTGATTCATTCCCTGGTCGACTATGTGGATGGCTCGGTGCTGGCCCAGTTGGGTAACCCCGACATGCGCACGCCGATCGCCAACGCCCTGGCCTGGCCGGAGCGGATTGACTCCGGTGTTGCACCGCTGGACCTGTTTGCCATTGCCCGTCTGGATTTCGAAGCGCCGGACGAGCAACGTTTTCCGTGCCTGCGTCTCGCGCGTCAGGCGGCTCAGGTGGGGCACAGTGCGCCGGCGATGCTTAATGCAGCCAATGAAGTGGCCGTGGCCGCGTTTCTCGAACGGCGCATCCGCTTTCCGCAGATCGCGAGTATCATCGAGGACGTTTTGAGTCTTGAGCCCGTCGTGGCTGTAGACGATTTGGCGGCAGTGTTCGAGGCGGATGGGAAGGCCCGAGCCCTGGCCGAACAATGGTTGAACCGCAACGCGCGTTAGTCTGCAGGCAGGTTTGCGCCTTCAGGCACTGGATTGGAATGCGGAGAAATTAGATGAGTGCGCTCTACATGATTGTCGGCACCCTGGTTGCTCTGGGTGTGCTGGTTACCTTTCACGAATTCGGCCACTTCTGGGTGGCGCGTCGTTGCGGCGTCAAGGTATTGCGCTTTTCCGTCGGTTTCGGCATGCCGTTACTGCGCTGGCACGACCGCCGTGGCACCGAGTTCGTGATTGCGGCCATTCCGTTGGGCGGCTACGTCAAGATGCTCGATGAGCGCGAAGGCGAAGTGCCGGCAGATCAACTGGACCAGTCCTTCAATCGCAAGACCGTTCGTCAGCGTATCGCTATTGTTGCCGCTGGCCCGATCGCCAACTTCCTGTTGGCGATGGTGTTCTTCTGGGTGCTGGCGATGCTGGGCAGCCAGCAAGTGCGTCCGGTGATCGGCGCGGTCGAGGCGGGCAGCATGGCGGCCAAGGCTGGATTGGTGGCCGGGCAGGAAATTGTTTCTATAGATGGCGAGCCGACCACCGGGTGGGGCGCCGTCAATTTGCAGTTGGTGCGTCGCCTGGGTGAGAGCGGCACGGTCAATGTGGTGGTGCGTGAGCAGGATTCCACTGCCGAGACCCCGCGTGAACTGGCGTTGGACCATTGGCTCAAAGGTGCCGATGAGCCTGACCCGATCAAGTCCCTGGGCATTCGTCCATGGCGTCCGGCCTTGCCGCCGGTGCTTGCCGAGCTGGACCCGAAAGGTCCGGCGCAGGCCGCAGGTCTGAAAACCGGCGACCGGCTGTTGGCCCTTGATGGCCAGGCGCTGGGTGACTGGCAACAAGTGGTCGACCTGGTGCGTGTACGCCCTGATACCAAAATTGTGCTGAAAGTTGAGCGCGATGGTGCTCAAATCGACGTCCCTGTGACCTTGTCGGTCCGTGGCGAAGCCAAGGCAGCCGGGGGTTACCTGGGTGCCGGAGTCAAAGGTGTCGAGTGGCCACCTTCGATGGTGCGAGAGATCAGCTTCGGGCCGTTGGCGGCAATTGGCGAGGGTGCAAATCGCACTTGGACCATGAGTGTGCTGACCCTCGAATCGCTCAAGAAAATGTTGTTCGGCGAGCTCTCGGTAAAAAACTTGAGTGGACCGATAACCATTGCTAAAGTGGCGGGCGCTTCTGCCCAGTCGGGTGTCGCGGATTTCCTGAATTTCCTGGCTTATCTGAGTATTAGCCTTGGAGTTCTGAATTTGTTGCCCATTCCAGTATTGGATGGGGGGCATCTGTTGTTTTATCTGGTCGAGTGGGTGCGTGGTCGCCCCTTGTCGGATCGGGTGCAGGGTTGGGGGATACAGATCGGTATCAGTTTGGTGGTCGGGGTGATGTTGTTAGCTCTGGTCAACGATCTGGGACGACTGTAACGCTTCGCTGAATTGCGAATCTGCCGCATTTTGCGGCAGTTTGTTTATTGCCAGTTGGAATAAGAAAGGACTTCATGAAACGTCTGCTGCTAACTGCGGTTCTCACCGTATTGATGATCGCCGAAGTTCACGCCGAGTCCTTCACCATCTCCGATATTCGCGTCAACGGCCTCCAGCGGGTTTCCGCAGGTAGCGTCTTTGGTGCCTTGCCGTTGAACGTCGGGGAACAGGCTGATGACCGTCGCCTGGTGGAATCCACTCGTGCGCTGTTCAAAACCGGGTTCTTTCAAGATATCCAACTGGGTCGCGAAGGTAACGTCCTGGTCATCACCGTCGTCGAGCGACCTTCCGTCGCCAGTATCGAGATCGAAGGCAACAAGGCGATCTCTACTGAAGACCTGATGAAGGGGCTTAAGCAATCCGGCCTGGCCGAGGGCGAGATCTTCCAGCGCGCCACCCTTGAAGGTGTGCGTAACGAACTTCAACGTCAGTACGTTGCCCAGGGCCGCTACTCCGCGACCGTGGAAACCGAAGTCATACCGCAGCCTCGTAACCGTGTTGGCCTCAAGGTCAACATCAACGAAGGCACTGTGGCGGCCATTCAGCACATCAACGTGGTGGGCAACACCAAGTTCGCTGATGACGATTTGATCGACCTGTTCGAACTCAAGACCACCAACTGGTTGTCGTTCTTCAAGAACGATGACAAGTACGCCCGTGAAAAACTGTCCGGTGACCTGGAGCGTCTGCGTTCCTACTACCTGGACCGTGGCTATATCAACATGGATATCGCTTCGACACAGGTGTCCATCACCCCGGACAAAAAACACGTCTACATCACCGTTAACGTCAACGAAGGCGAGAAGTACACCGTTCGTGACGTGAAACTCAGTGGCGACTTGAAAGTACCTGAAGACCAGGTCAAGTCCCTGTTGCTGGTGCAGAAAGACCAAGTGTTCTCGCGCAAGCTGATGACCACCACGTCCGAACTGATCACCCGCCGCCTGGGTAACGAAGGCTATACCTTCGCCAACGTCAACGGCGTGCCGACTCCGCACGATGATGACCACACTGTGGACATCACCTTCGTCGTCGACCCCGGCAAGCGTGCCTACGTAAACCGCATCAACTTCCGTGGCAACACCAAGTCTGCAGACGAAGTGCTGCGTCGTGAAATGCGTCAAATGGAAGGTGGCTGGGCGTCGACTTACTTGATCGACCAGTCCAAGACCCGTCTTGAGCGCCTGGGCTTCTTCAAGGAAGTCAACGTTGAAACCCCGGCTGTACCGGGTGTGGATGACCAGGTTGACGTGAACTACGCAGTTGAAGAGCAAGCGTCGGGTTCCATCACCGCCAGCGTCGGCTTCGCACAGAGCGCCGGCCTGATCCTTGGTGGTTCGATTACCCAGAACAACTTCCTCGGTACCGGTAACAAGGTCTCTATCGGCCTGACCCGAAGCGAATACCAGAGCCGCTATAACTTCGGTTATGTCGACCCCTACTGGACTGCTGACGGTGTAAGCCTTGGCTACAACGCCTTCTACCGCACCACCGACTACAAAGACCTCGACGTTGACGTTGCAAGCTATGCGATCGACAGCCTCGGTGCCGGTGTCAACATCGGTTACCCGATCAGCGAGACGTCGCGCCTGACCTTCGGCTTGACCGCGCAACAGGACAAGATCAAGACCGGTGTGTACACGGTGGATGAGATCTTCAACTTCGTGCGTACAGAGGGCGACCAGTTCCTGAACTTCAAGGCGTCGGCCGGTTGGTCGGAATCGACCCTGAACAAAGGCGTACTTGCCACCCGTGGCCACTCCCAGAGCCTGACCCTGGAAGCCACCACGCCGGGCAGCGACCTGTCGTTCTTCAAACTCGATTACCGCGGCCAGTTGTTCCAGCCGTTGAGCGATAACTACACCGTTCGCCTGCACACTGAACTGGGTTATGGCGACGGTTATGGTTCGACCAGTGGTCTGCCGTTCTACGAGAACTACTATGCAGGTGGTTTCAACTCGGTCCGCGGCTTCAAGGACAGCACCTTGGGCCCACGTGGTACCCCGAGCCGTGGTCAAGCGGTAACCGGTAACCAGGGCACTATTGCCGACACCGACAACGACCCGCTGCCATTCGGTGGTAACGTGTTGATTCAAGGTGGTGCGGAGCTGCTGTTCCCGCTGCCGTTCGTCAAGGATCAGCGTTCCCTGCGTACGTCGGTCTTCTGGGATGTGGGTAACGTGTTCGACTCCAAGTGCGAACAGGTTAAAAACCCGGCGCCTGGCTCGGTGTCCAACACCCAGTGCAACGACGTGAGTTTCAGTAACCTGGCGAGCTCTGTTGGTGTCGGTGTGACCTGGGTAACCGCGCTTGGCCCGTTGAGCTTTGCTCTGGCCATGCCGATCAAGAAACCGGATAACGCTGAAACCCAGATTTTCCAATTCTCCCTCGGCCAGACGTTCTAAGCGTCTGACCCAAGATAACGACAACGGATTCTGTAGGAGTACATCGTGCGTAAGTTGACTCAATTGGTTCTGCTGGCCACCGTGCTGGTAACCACCCCGGCCTTCGCCGAAATGAAAATCGCCGTCCTGAACTATCAGATGGCTCTGCTGGAATCCGATGCGGCCAAACGTTACGCAGTGGATGCCGAGAAGAAATTCGGCCCGCAACTGACCAAGCTGAAAACCCTGGAAAGCAGCGCTAAGGGCATCCAGGATCGTCTGGTAGCCGGTGGCGACAAAATGCAGCAAGGCGAGCGCGAGCGTCTGGAGCTTGAATTCAAGCAAAAGGCCCGTGACTACCAGTTCCAATCCAAGGAACTGAACGAAGCCAAGGCTGTTGCCGACCGTGAAATGCTCAAGCAGCTCAAGCCGAAACTCGACAGCGCTGTGGAAGAGGTCATCAAGAAAGGTGCCTTTGACTTGGTGTTCGAGCGTGGCGCTGTGATTGACGTCAAGCCTCAATACGACATCACCCGTCAGGTGATCGAGCGCATGAACCAGCTGAAGTAAGCCATGACCGCGACTATCAAGCTCGGCGATTTGGCCGAGTTCCTTGGAGCCACCTTGCGTGGTTCCAAGGAGAAAGAAATCACTGGGCTAGCCACCTTGCAGGAGGCTGGCCCAGCTCAGTTGAGCTTCCTCGCAAATCCCCAATACCGTAAATACCTGGTCGACAGCCAAGCCGCAGCCGTGTTGCTGAAGGCTGCTGACGCTGAAGGGTTTACCGGGGATGCGCTGGTGGTGGCCGACCCGTACCTCGCTTATGCCCAGGCGTCGCATCTTTTCGATCCCAAACCCAAGGCCGCGAGTGGGATTCATCCATCAGCGGTCGTCGCCGATGATGCCCAGGTTGACCCTGCGGCCAGCATTGGCGCGTTTGCCGTGATTGAAAGTGGTGCGCGCATTGCTGCCGGCGTCACCGTGGGCGCCCACTGCTTTATCGGCGCACGCTGTGAAATCGGTGCCGACGGATGGCTGGCGCCTCGCGTTACCCTTTACCACGATGTGCGTATTGGTGAGCGGGTCGTCATTCAATCAGGCGCTGTGATCGGTGGCGAAGGCTTTGGGTTTGCCAATTCCAAAGGTATTTGGCACAAGATTGCCCAGGTCGGCGGCGTACTGATCGGCGATGACGTGGAAATCGGCGTCAATACGGCGGTCGATCGCGGGGCCTTGGCCGATACCGTGATCGGCAATGGCGTGAAGCTCGACAACCAGATTCAGATTGCCCACAACGTACAGATCGGCGATCACACGGCCATGGCGGCGTGCGTGGGCATTTCCGGCAGCACCAAAATCGGCAAGCATTGCATGCTCGCCGGCGGCGTAGGGCTGGTGGGGCATATCGATATTTGCGACAACGTCTTCATCACCGGCATGACCATGGTCACTCACTCGATTACCGAGCCGGGTGCCTATTCTTCCGGTACCGCCATGCAGCCTGCCGCTGAGTGGCGCAAGAGTGCGGCACGGTTGAGGCAGCTCGACGACATGGCCCGGCGCCTCAAACAGCTGGAAAAGCGTGTTGGAGACGTGACCCCTGGCGGTAATGCTTCATCAGAAGGCTGATACCATTTCCATATCAAGTGTGT
>NZ_JBARTQ010000300.1:0-5699 GCF_049645325.1 Pseudomonas sp.
CTCCATGACAACCCTGACCCCCCGCCGCACAGCCATCCTGACCTTCATCCGCGACCGTATCGCGCAACAAGGCCAACCCCCCAGCCTCGCCGAGATCGCCGAGGCGTTCGGCTTCGCCTCTCGCAGCGTCGCGCGCAAGCATGTGGTGGCCCTGACCGAAGCCGGCTTCATCGAGGTCAACCCCAACCAGGCCCGTGGCATCCGCCTGCTCAACCAACCGGCACGCCCCGAATGGCTCGACGTGCCAGTGCTGGGTCGAGTCGCCGCCGGGCTGCCCATCGGCGCCGACGCCGAAGTGCACAGCCGCTTGCAGCTCGACCCCGGCACCTTCGCGAAAACCCCGGACTACCTGCTGCGGGTGCAAGGCGACTCCATGATCGAAGACGGCATCCTCGACGGCGATCTGGTCGGCGTACGTCGCAGCGCCGAGGCCTTGAACGGGCAGATCGTGGTGGCGCGCCTGGACGGCGAAGTCACCATCAAACGTTTTGAACGCACCGGCGAGCATGTGCGCCTGCTGCCGCGCAACCCCGCGTATCAACCCATCGTGGTAGGGCCCGACCAGGACCTGGCCATCGAAGGGGTGTTCTGCGGCCTGGTGAGGCAAGGCTGATGGGCGCCGTGGTTGCCCTGGACTCGCTGTTCAACGGCGGGCGAGTCTGGAAGGGCCGGCCCGCCGCGCCGCCGGCCAGCCTGCACCCCACCGGGCTGGCGGCGTTGGATGCAGTGCTGCCCACAGGCGGCTGGCCGGAGTCTGCCTTGAGTGAAATCCTGATGGCCAAGGAAGGCGTGGGCGAGCTGCAGTTGGTGCTGCCAACCCTGGCGCGTTTGTCGGCAGCGGGGGAGCGCATTGTGCTGGTGGCGCCACCCTATACGCCGTACCCCCATGCCTGGCAAAACGCCGGAGTGGATTTGCGTCAGTTGTCGGTGGTCCAGGCCGAGGAGCGCGATGCTTTGTGGGCGGTGGAGCAATGCCTGCGCTCCGGCAGTTGTGGCGCGGTGCTGTGCTGGCCGCGCAAGGCTGATGATCGGGCGTTGCGCCGCTTGCAGGTGGCAGCCGAAACCGGGCAGACCCTGGCGTTTGCCTGGCGCTCTTTGCAGGAGGCAATCAACTCATCGCCCGCCGCCCTGCGCCTGGCAGTCGACGCTAAACCCGCCCAGGTGCGAGTGCTCAAGTGCCGTGGCGGGCTGGCCCATCCGGCGCCGATTGCGCTGGCGGGGCACTGAGGTTGCCATGCGCTGGGTGTGTATTGTCTTCCCGCAATTGGCGCTGGACGGGGTGCAGCGTCTGCATCCCGAGCCCGACCAACCGCTCGCGTTGCTGGCCGGCACGCCGCAGCGGCGCGTGCTGCAAACCGTCAACGACGCCGCCCGCGCGTTGGGTTTGCGTCCCGGGCAATCGCTGACGGCAGCCCATGCCTTGGCCAAGACCTTTGCCAGCGCCGAATACGACCCCGTGGAAATTGAACGCTGGCAGCAGTTTCTCGCTGCCTGGGCCTACCGTTTCAGTTCCCAGGTCAGTGTGTATTACCCCCGCGCCTTGCTGTTCGAGATCGAGTCGAGCCTGGGGCTGTTTGGCCCGTGGCCGCAATTCGAGGCACGCCTGCGCCAGGAGTTGACTGAGCTGGGCTTTCGTCACCGCATCGTGGCTGCGCCCAACCCGGCGGCGGCGCGGGTGCTGGCCAATCTCTACGATGGCCTGGCCGTGGCCGATGATGCCGCTTTGATGCAGGCCCTGGCACCGCTGCCCATCGACCGCGCCGGCCTTGATCCACAGGCCGCCACTGCCTTGTCGCGCATGGGGCTGCGCAGCCTGGCCCAGGTGCAGGCATTGCCCCGGCACACCTTGGCGCGGCGGTTCGATGCCGGTTTGCTCAAGCACCTCGATGCACTGAGCGGGCAGCGGCCATTGGCCCTGGCGTTCTATCAGCCGCCGGACCAGTTCGACGTGCGCATCGAATTAAATTTCGACGTGCAATCCCACCAGGCACTGTTGTTTCCCTTGCGCCGTCTGACCGGTGACCTCTCCGCCTTCCTCTGCGGTCGCGACAGTGGCGTGCAGCGTTTTGACCTGCACCTGGAACATGCCCAGGCCCCTGACAGCGTGATCAAGGTCGGCTTGCTCAGTGCCGAGCGCGAACCTTCGATGTTGTTCGAGCTGGCCCGTGGCCGTCTGGAGCAGGTGCAAGTCACCTCGCCAGTGCGTGGCTTTCGTCTGGTGGCCCAGGACCTGCCGGTGTTCGTGCCGCAACGTCAGGACCTGTTCGACGACCGCCCGCAACAGACCCTGCCGTGGGAGCAATTGCGCGAGCGCCTGCGCGCACGCCTGGGGGATGAGGCCGTGCAAGGCCTGCGCTTTCACGCCGACCACCGACCTGAATGCGCCTGGCAAGCTGCCGCCGACACGCGTCCGTGCCCGAGCTTGAACAAGGTGCAACGCCCCGGCTGGCTGCTGCACGAGCCGACGCTGCTGGCCGAGCACGGCGTACAGATAATGATGGGCCCGGAACGCATCGAATCCGGCTGGTGGGACGGCGCCGATATTCGCCGCGACTATTACCTGGTCCAGACCCGCGCCGGCCAGCAAGGCTGGGCCTACCGCACCGTGGGGCAAGACGATGGCTTATGGCTGCAAGGCTGGTTTGCATGAACTACGCCGAGCTGCATTGCCTCTCCAACTTCAGCTTCCAGCGCGGTGCGTCGAGTGCGCTGGAGTTGTTCGAGCGGGCCAAGCGCCAAGGCTACAGCGCGCTGGCGATCACCGATGAATGCACGTTGTCGGGCATCGTGCGGGCGTGGCAGGCGGCGAAGGCGGTGGCGTTGCCGCTGATTATCGGCAGCGAGATGCGCATCGAGAACGGCCCGAAACTGGTGCTGCTGGTGGAAGACCTCAGCGGCTACCAGCACCTGTGCCGGCTGATTACCGTGGCGCGACGTCGTGCCGAAAAGGGCCGTTATCGCCTGTTGCAGGAAGACTTTGAGCAGCCGCTGCCGGGCCTGCTGGCACTGTGGGTGGCCGACGACGGCGACACCCAGGCTTCGATCCAATGGCTGCGCCGTACATTCGACGAGCGTCTGTGGCTGGCGGTGCACCTGCATTGCGGCCAGGACGATGCGCGCCACCTGGCGCAACGCCTGGCGCTGGCGGCCAGCCTGAAAATCCCGGCGGTGGCCTGCGGCGATGTGCACATGCACGCGCGTGGCCGGCGCGCCCTGCAAGACACCATGACTGCCATTCGCCATCACGTGCCGGTGGCTGAAGCCGGCACGTGCCTGCACCCCAATGGCGAGCGGCACTTGCGTGGTCTGGACGCCCTGGCCGCGCTTTACCCGCAGAGGTTGCTCGACGAAACCCTGGCCATCGCGCGCCGCTGCACCTTCGACCTGAGCCAATTGCGCTACCACTACCCGCGTGAATTGGTGCCGGCAGGCCACAGCGCCGAATCCTGGTTGCGCACCGTGACCGAAGAGGGCATTGCGCGGCGCTGGCCGAAGGGCGTTGACGCCAAGACCCTGGAACAGATCAACAAGGAACTGAAGTTGATCAGCGAGTTGGGTTACGAGAGCTATTTTCTTACCGTGCACGACATTGTGCAGTTCGCCCGCAGCCGTTCGATCCTGTGCCAGGGCAGGGGCTCGGCGGCTAACTCGGCGGTGTGTTTTGCCTTGGGCATCACCGAGATCGACCCGAGCCTGACCAACATGCTGTTCGAGCGGTTCCTGTCCAAGGAGCGCAACGAGCCGCCGGATATCGACGTGGACTTCGAACACGAACGTCGCGAAGAAGTGCTGCAATACGTATTCCAGCGTTATGGCCGCACCCGCGCGGCGCTGACGGCGGTGGTCAGCAGCTACCACGCCGCCGGTGCGGTGCGTGACGTGGCCAAGGCCCTCGGCTTGCCGCCGGATCAGATCAATGCCCTGGCCGACTGCTGCGGGCGCTGGAGTGAAGACGCGCCGCCCTTGGAGCGTTTGCGTGAAGGCGGCTTCGACCCGCAAAGCCCGATCCTGCGCCGCGTGCTCACGCTGACCCAGCAATTGATCGGTTTTCCCCGGCACCTGTCCCAGCACCCCGGCGGTTTCGTGATTTCCGAATACCCGCTGGACACGCTGGTGCCGGTGGAAAACGCGGCCATGGCCGAGCGCACCATCATCCAGTGGGACAAGGACGACCTCGACGCCGTCGGCCTGCTCAAAGTGGACATCCTCGCTTTGGGCATGCTCAGCGCAATCCGCCGTTGCTTCGATTTGCTGCGCCGCCATCGTGGCCGCGACCTGTCCCTGGCGACGATCCCCAAGGAAGACCCCGCCACCTACGCGATGATCAGCAAGGCCGACACCATCGGTGTGTTTCAGATCGAGTCGCGGGCGCAGATGTCGATGTTGCCCAGGCTCAAGCCGCAGAAGTTCTATGACCTGGTGATCGAGGTGGCGATTGTGCGGCCCGGGCCGATCCAGGGTGGCATGGTGCATCCGTACCTGCGCCGGCGTAATAAGGAAGAACCCGAAACTTACCCGTCGCCACAACTTAAAGCAGTGCTGGAGCGCACTCTGGGCATCCCGCTGTTCCAGGAACAGGTGATGCAAATCGCCATGGTCGCCGCCGACTATGGCCCCGGTGAGGCTGACCAGTTGCGCCGCTCCATGGCCGCGTGGAAACGCCACGGAGGCCTGGAACCGCATCAACAGCGCTTGCGCACCGGCATGTTGAAAAACGGCTACAGCGAAGCCTTTGCCGCGCAGATTTTCGAGCAGATCAAAGGCTTTGGCAGCTATGGCTTTCCCGAGTCCCACGCGGCCAGCTTTGCCTTGCTGACCTACGCCAGTTGCTGGCTCAAATGCCATGAACCGGCGGCCTTCGCCTGTGCGCTGATCAACAGCTGGCCCATGGGCTTCTACAGCCCGGACCAGATCCTGCAGGACGCGCGGCGCCATCACTTGCAGGTGCGTCCGGTGGATGTACTGGCCAGTGATTGGGATTGCAGCCTGGAACCTATCGACAACGCGCAGCCGGCGATTCGCATGGGCTTGCGCATGATCTCGGGGTTTCGTGAGGAAGACGGACGGCGCATCGAAGCCGCCCGCCAGCGCCGCGCGTTCAGCGACATCGCCGACCTCGACGAGCGTGCCGGGCTGGATGCCCGTGCCCAGGCGTTGCTGGCAGATTCCGGGGCCTTGCGCGCATTGGCGGGGCACCGGCATAACGCGCGCTGGAGCGTGGCGGGTGTGCACAAACAGCTTGGGTTATTCGCAGGGTTGCCCAGCCCGGACGAAGCCGCGGTGGTGTTGCCGACACCTTCGGTCGGCGAAGACCTGCACGCTGACTACGCCACCGTCGGCACCACGCTTGGCCCGCATCCTTTGGCGTTGTTGCGTGATGAGTTGCGCAAGCGGCGCTGCCGCAGTTCTTTGGAGCTGATGGCAGTGGAGCATGGGCGCAATGTGAGCGTCGCCGGCCTGGTGACGGGTCGGCAGCGCCCGGGGACCGCCAGCGGTGTGACCTTCGTCACCCTGGAAGATGAATTCGGCAACCTCAACGTGGTGGTCTGGCGCGACCTGGCCGAGCGCCAACGCCAGGCGTTGGTGGGCTCGCGGTTGCTGAAAGTGGACGGGCGCTGGGAGGCGGTGGGCGAGGTGCGGCACCTGATCGCCGGGCGTTTGACTGACCTGACGCCGCTGCTGGAAGGGATCAATGTGCG
>NZ_JBARTQ010000301.1:0-5170 GCF_049645325.1 Pseudomonas sp.
GAGGCACCGAGTGGAGGGGCAAGAGCGTTTTGCTTACTTTTGCGCTCCACCAAAAGTGAGTCGCTGTAAGAGCGAAACCAATAGAAGCCATCACCCAAACAACGGATATGCACCCAACCCCCCACCCCCCAGGGCGACCCAGCGTCGCACCCATCCACCCCCCAACTTTCGCCCCCTGCCATTCGGGTCTACGCTTGTTCCCACAGTGGATCGGTATTGGCCGGTCGACGGCCGACTTGCACTCGATGGGTTGAACATTTCTGCTCGATGACAGGCGCAAAAGCTGGCAGCGACCGGCTGTCAGGCCACTGACCACTCGTCTCCCGAACAGCGTGTTTACACACACCAAGTTACAAGTCTTCCCGAACCCCAAAAATTCCTGTCTACTTGATCAGCTTTCAATTTCTGATTATGCCCTTACACCAAACATGGAAAGGGCGCAGAATCTGGCGCGGAACGCATTGATACAGGTCAGCCCTTGCGTTGCAATGGCCTGTCGGTTTCTACATACTTGCGGCCGATTTCAACTATAAAAAAACCTAAACCGTGGAACCTTAGAATGAGCACAGCAATCAGTCCGACTGCTTATAACTATAAGGTAGTCCGCCAGTTCGCCATCATGACGGTGGTCTGGGGGATCCTTGGCATGGGGCTCGGGGTGTTCATCGCCTCGCAATTGGTTTGGCCGGAATTGAATTTCGGTTTGCCATGGACCACCTTCGGCCGCCTGCGCCCGCTGCACACCAACCTGGTGATTTTTGCCTTCGGTGGCTGTGCATTGTTCGCCACCTCCTACTATGTCGTGCAGCGAACCTGCCAGACGCGACTGATCTCCGACGGCCTCGCCGCCTTTACCTTCTGGGGCTGGCAAGCCGTGATCCTCGGCGCCGTCATCACCCTCCCGCTGGGCTACACCACCACCAAGGAATACGCCGAGCTGGAATGGCCGATCGCCATTTTGCTCGCCATTGTCTGGGTGACCTACGCCGTGGTGTTCTTCGGCACCATCGTCAAGCGCAAGACCAAGCACATCTATGTGGGCAACTGGTTCTACGGTGCCTTCATCCTGGTGACGGCGATGCTGCACATCGTCAACCACGCCTCGCTGCCGGTGAGCTGGTTCAAGTCCTACTCGGCCTACGCCGGGGCGACGGACGCGATGATCCAGTGGTGGTACGGCCACAACGCCGTGGGCTTCTTCCTCACCACCGGTTTCCTGGGGATGATGTATTACTTCGTGCCGAAACAGGCCGAACGTCCGATCTACTCCTATCGCCTGTCCATCGTGCACTTCTGGGCGCTGATCACCCTGTACATCTGGGCCGGCCCGCACCACTTGCACTACACCGCGTTGCCGGACTGGGCGCAGTCGCTGGGCATGGCGATGTCGATCATCCTGCTGGCCCCGAGCTGGGGCGGCATGATCAACGGCATGATGACCCTCTCGGGCGCCTGGCATAAGTTGCGCACCGACCCGATCCTGCGCTTTTTGGTGGTGTCGCTGGCGTTCTACGGCATGTCGACCTTCGAAGGGCCGATGATGGCGATCAAGACCGTCAACTCGCTGTCCCACTACACCGACTGGACCATCGGCCACGTCCACGCCGGCGCCCTCGGTTGGGTGGCGATGATCTCCATCGGCGCGCTGTACCACATGATTCCCAAACTGTTCGGCCGTGTGCAGATGCACAGCGTCGGGCTGATCAACACGCACTTCTGGCTGGCCACTATCGGCACCGTGCTCTACATCGCCTCGATGTGGGTCAACGGCATCACCCAGGGCCTGATGTGGCGTGCGATCAACGATGACGGCACCCTCACCTACTCCTTCGTCGAAGCGCTGCAAGCCAGTCACCCGGGCTATATCGTGCGCGCCATCGGCGGTGCGTTCTTTGCCAGCGGCATGCTGTTCATGGCCTACAACGTCTGGCGCACCGTGCATGCGTCCGACCCGGTAGAAGCCGAAGCCGCCGCCAAGATCGCCGTTGTGGGAGCTCACTGATGAAGCATGAAGTAGTCGAGAAGAATATCGGCCTGCTGGCCTTCTTCATGGTCATCGCCGTGAGTATCGGCGGCCTGACCCAGATCGTTCCGCTGTTTTTCCAGGACGTCACCAACAAGCCGGTCGAAGGCATGAAGCCGCGCTCCGCCCTTGAACTGGAAGGCCGTGACGTCTACATCGCCAACGGTTGCGTGGGTTGCCACTCGCAGATGATTCGCCCGTTCCGCGCCGAAACCGAACGCTACGGCCACTACTCGGTGGCCGGTGAAAGCGTGTGGGACCACCCGTTCCTGTGGGGTTCCAAGCGCACCGGCCCGGACCTGGCTCGTGTCGGCGCGCGTTACTCGGACGACTGGCACCGCGCGCACTTGTACAACCCGCGCAACGTGGTGCCGGAATCGAAAATGCCGGCGTACCCGTTCCTCGTCGAAAACAAGCTCGACGGCAAGGACACCGCGAAGAAAATGGAAGTCTTGCGCACCTTGGGCGTGCCTTACACCGATGAAGACATCGCCGGCGCGGCCGCCGCCGTGAAGGGCAAGACCGAAATGGACGCACTGGTGGCCTACCTGCAAGGCCTTGGCACCATCATCAAAAGCAAACGGTGATCTTCATGGATATCGGGATGATTCGAGGCCTGGGCACCGTTGTCGTGATGGTGGCCTTTATCGGCCTGGCGCTGTGGGTGTTCAGCCCGCGCCGCAAGTCAGAGTTTGACGACGCAACCATGTTGCCTTTTGCGGATGATCCCGAAGCCGTCAAGCACGTCGAACAAGCGTCTAGGAGTAACAAAGAATGACTACGTTCTGGAGTCTGTACGTCACAGTCCTCAGTCTGGGTACCATTTTCGCCCTGACCTGGCTGCTGCTGTCGACCCGCCGGGGGCAGCGCAGCGAGCAGACGGACGAGACCGTCGGCCACTCGTTCGACGGTATCGAGGAGTACGACAACCCACTGCCCAAATGGTGGTTCATGCTGTTCGTCGGCACCATCATCTTTGCCCTCGGCTACCTGGCGCTCTACCCAGGCCTGGGCAACTGGAAGGGCCTGCTGCCGGGCTACAACTACCTCGACAACGACAAGCAAACCCCTTTCGCCAACGGCCAGACCGGCTGGACCGGCGTGCACGAGTGGGAAAAGGAAATGGCCAAGTCGGACGCCAAGTTTGGCCCGATCTTCGCCAAGTTCGCCTCGATGCCGATTGAAGACGTCGCCAAAGACCCGCAAGCCTTGAAGATGGGCGGTCGTCTGTTCGCCTCCAACTGCTCGGTGTGCCACGGTTCAGACGCCAAGGGTGCCTACGGCTTTCCCAACCTGACCGACGCCGACTGGCGCTGGGGCGGAGAGCCGGCCACCATCAAGGAAACCATCATGAAAGGCCGCCACGCGGTGATGCCAGCCTGGGCCGAGGTCATTGGCGAACAAGGCGTGGCCGACGTGGCAGGTTTTGTGGTGACCAACCTCGACGGGCGCAAACTGCCGGAAGGCGCCAAGGCCGACGTGGCCAACGGTGGGAAACTCTTCGCCGCCAACTGCGTGGCCTGCCACGGCCCTGCCGGCAAAGGCACGCCTGCGATGGGCGCGCCAGACCTGACCCACCCGGGCGCGTTCATCTACGGTTCGAGCTTCGCGCAACTGCAGCAGACCATCCGTTATGGCCGTCAGGGCCAGATGCCTGCGCAGGAGCAACTGCAGGGGAACGACAAGGTTCACTTACTCGCCGCGTACGTGTACAGCTTGTCCCATGGCGAGAAACCAGCGCAAGAGCAGTAAGGTCTTGGCAACGACAAAGCCCCGCACAGCGGTAGCTGGCGGGGCTTTATCGTTTTTCTCAAGGACGCTCAAAATGGATGGGCATAACCGCTCGTAGCACCGAGGTTGCTGTGGACGAACGCAAAGTAGTAACGTAGCTACATCAAGCACAGATAAGGGGAGACACCCCATGACTATCACCACTATTTCCAGCCGCGAATTCAATCAAGACACAAGCGGTGCCAAAAAAGCCGCCCGCCAGGGGCCGGATTTTATCACCGATCGCGGCAAGCCTGCCCATGTACTGCTAAGTATTGAGGACTACCAAAAACTGACAGGTCTGAATGTCGACATTGTTGATTTATTAGTGCTGCCGGAAGCGGCCGATATCGACTTCGAAACCGAACGTGCCGTGATCACTCATCGCCCCGTGGACCTCTCTTGATGTATCTACTCGACACCAACGTGATCTCTGAACTGCGTAAACCCCAAGCTGATGCGAACGTGGTCGCCTGGGCCAAAAGTGTCACCGCACCGCGCATGTTTATCTCAGTGGTTACGCTGAAAGAATTGGAGACAGGCGTATTGCGCATGGAACGCCGCGACCCTGCTCAGGGAAAGGTCTTGCGTACCTGGCTCAAGCGTCATGTGATGCCTGCGTTCGATGCCAGAATCCTGCCGGTTGATGCGGCAGTCGCTCTGCGTTGCGCCCACTTGCATGTGCCCGATCAGGCGAATGAAAGTGATGCGCTGATTGCGGCGACGGCGCTGGTGCATGGGCTCACCGTCGTCACACGTAACGTCAGCGACTTCAAGTCCAGTGGCGTCGCATTGATTAATCCCTGGGAGGAGTGAGCTGCCAACCAGCCAAAACCGACCATACTTCACAAGTCAATTGATCCACGTCACTTACACCATCAATTGATTTGCCCCAACGCGACCAAAGGTCGCACCTGTTCAGCAGTACCAGGGGCGTATCATTGCGCCACTGCAACAACCTATTTTTGACCCCGGTTGGCACGTACTGGCCGAGGCAAATCTCCACCGCCGTGGGATGCAATGATGAGCGACCAAATACCGGTACATGACGTTACCCCGCCTGCCAAAAACGCCAGCAACACTGTCGACCTCTACGCCTCGCGAGAGAAGATCTACACCCGCGCCTTCACCGGCCTGTTTCGCAATTTGCGCATGCTCGGCGGTGCCGGTTTGTTCCTGCTCTACTTCGGCACCGTGTGGCTGAACTGGGGCGGTCACCAGGCGGTGTGGTGGAACCTGCCGGAGCGTAAATTCTTCATCTTTGGTGCCACGTTCTGGCCCCAGGATTTCATCCTGCTCTCGGGCATTCTCATCGTAGCGGCGTTTGGCCTGTTCTTTATCACGGTGTACGCCGGGCGCGTCTGGTGCGGCTACACC
>NZ_JBARTQ010000302.1:0-31593 GCF_049645325.1 Pseudomonas sp.
AGCGCGGGGCAAGCCCGCTCACTACATGTCGGTGTGTTTAACGCAGGTTCAGGCTGAACCCTACACGCGTCAGCCACTCCGCTTCCTGGGCGAAATCCGCCTGGGTCAGCTGGTTTTCATCCAGCCAGCCTTTCGGGAACACCACGTCCAGGCTGTCGCCGTGGGCGCGTAGCGTCACTTGGGGCATTTCCTGGGTGCCACGGATGTGGTGGAACAAAATCGCAAAGCGCAGCAGCGCACACAGGCGGATCAGCTTGATGCCGTCGCCGCCGAATTCGGCGAACTTGTCCTTGGGGATATTGCGGCGGTGGCCACGCACCAGCAGCGCGAGCATTTGTTGGTCTTCGCGGGAGAAGCCGGCGAGGTCCGAGTGCTCGATCAGGTAGGCGCCGTGCTTGTGGTAATGGTAGTGGGCGATGTCCAGGCCCACTTCGTGCACCTTGGCGGCCCAGCCGAGCAGCTCGCGCCACACGCCGTCTTGCAGGTCCCAGTCTTCGGCCACTTGGTCGAAGGCGTGCAGGGCTTTGCGTTCCACGCGGGCCGCTTGCTCCAGGTCGACGTGATAACGCTCCATCAGCGAGCTGAGGGTGCGCTCACGCACGTCTTCGTGGTGATGGCGGCCCAGCAGGTCGTAGAGCACGCCTTCGCGCAGGGCACCGTCGCAGTGGTCCATGCGTTGCAGTTCGAGGGCGTCGAAGATCGCTTCGAGAATCGCCAGGCCGGCCGGGAAGATGGTGCGGCGGTCGGGCTTGATGCCGTCGAAGTCGATTTTCTCCGCATCGCCGAGCTTGAACAGTTTGCGCTTGAGCCACGCCAGGCCCTCGGCGTTGACCTCGCCAGTGCCATGGCCGCCGGCCTTGAGGGCCAGGCCGATGGCGCGAATGGTGCCGGACGAGCCGATCGCCTCATCCCAGGTCAGGCGGTGCAGGGCGTGCTCGATGCTCATGATTTCCAGGCGTGCTGCCGTGTAGGCCTGGGCATAGCGCGCCGGCGTGATCTTGCCGTCCTTGAAATAACGCTGGGTATAACTGACGCAGCCCATCTGCAGGCTTTCGCGCAGCAGCGGTTCGAAGCGCTGGCCGATGATGAATTCGGTACTGCCGCCGCCGATGTCGGCTACCAGGCGTTTGCCGGGGGTGTCGGCCAGGGTGTGCGACACGCCGAGGTAGATCAGGCGCGCCTCTTCACGGCCGGAGATGACTTCAACCGGGTGCCCGAGGATCTCCTCGGCGCGGCGGATGAATTCGCCACGGTTGCGTGCCTCTCGCAGCGCGTTGGTGCCCACGATTCGCACGGCGCCCAAGGGCATGCCGTTGATCAATTGGGCAAAGCGCTTGAGGCAATCGAGCCCGCGCTGCATGGATTCTTCGTTGAGCTGGCGCGCGTCGTCGATCCCGGCGGCCAATTGCACTTTTTCGCCGAGCCGCTCAAGGATGCGGATTTCGCCGTTCTGGGCCTTGGCCACGACCATGTGAAAGCTGTTGGAGCCCAGGTCGATGGCGGCGATCAGGGACAGATTCTTGGCTTGGGATTGCGGCATGGTTTGGGGGTCTCGGTCGATAACCCAACCATCGTGCCACGATCGACCGCTGGCGCCAACGCGTTGTGCTTCAGTAATTTTCCTGATGCTGTCTGTGGGGAATTCTTGTAGGAAATGTAGGGCGCTTTGCCAGCTTCTGGAGAATAAGTGTCTCGATGCTGTAGGGCGTTTTAACCGCGCACTGCCGTAAAGTTCTTTCGGAATTTTCGTACGGAAGGTTGTTTGATGTTCTCTTGGTTATTTTATTCAAGACTACTGAGGTGTCGGTTTAGAACGACTGATTGTTTTTACCTCTCCCACAAACACTAATGAGTTGTCTGATTCTTTAATGAAGTGCCAAAGCGACAGACTGTCACTCGGCAATTTTGCCTGGGTGTTATTTATTTATAGTTGTGTATGTCCGGGAAGATGAATAGTTGGGCGATGGAGTCGCCAAGACACAAATAAACAGCGCCTGATAACTTTCAGTGACAGGACAAGCATGAAAAAGATTGTTGGATTGACTCTCGGAGCCGTATGCCTGGCTTCGGCCCTGAGCGCCCAGGCAAGCACCAGTGCCCAGTTGGTCGTCAGGGGCACGATTACACCGGCGGCTTGTAACCTCAGCCTGGCGGGCAGCGGCATTATTGACTACGGCACCATCCGCTCCGGCGAATTGTCCCAAACGGCGTTCAGCCCACGCGAAGAACGCAGCACCTCCCTGGTCGTCAACTGCGGCACCACGCCTGCCCGGTTTGCAATCACCTTTACCGACCTGCAAGCAGGCAGCAAGGTCACGGGAATCCTGGGCGCAGGTTTCACCGAAGCGCAGAACTTTGGCTTGGGCGCGGTAGGCACCCGGCGGACCGGTGGCTATTCGGTCACCCTCAGGGATCTGCGCACGTCCGGTGTCGTGCTGGGCCCGATCATGCGCACCGGCGCAGGTGCCTGGCAGGTCAGCGATGGCAAAGTGGCTCAATCGCCAAGCCAATACTCATGGCGCAATAGCGCCACGGTTACTCCCGCGTCGGTTAACCAAATGACCGGCACCCTTGTGGTGAAGGCGGTCATCAACAGGGCCCAGGACCTGGACCTGAGCCGCGATATCTCCATTGATGGGCGCGCCACGCTGGTGCTGAGCTACATCTAAGCGACTGAAAACAGCCAATCAAGAAGCTCACACTTTTTATTGGCTGTTTTTTCGTGGGCGTTTGGCTGCCAATCGTCGAGTTATCGGTTGTGGGGAACATTTAGTGCGTGGGTTATCGGTAATAAGTAGCGCGTTGTTAAGTTGTGCCGGTGTGTGTCTTTTGTTTGCCGCAGTTGCAGCAGCGGACGGCATGTTGCCAGAAACGACCGTTGTCGTTCTGTATGAACAAGACGGTGAAGCCTCAATAAACATCAAGAACACTGATGCAGGACCGGCGCTGCTGCATTCGGTCGTGGAGAACGTTCCGGAAGACCTTGAGCCCCTGTTGATCGTCACGCCGCCTATTGCGCGGGTGGAAGCGGGGGACACGCAGTTGGTGCGTTTCATCAGCACCTTGAAAGAACCCCTCAAGACCCAGCGGCTCAAGCGCGTGTCCTTCGAAGGCATTCCTCAGGCACGCGCCGCGGGTGGCGCGACCATCGGTATCAGCCTGCGCCAGAATCTGCCGCTGATCCTGCACCCGCAAGGCTTGCCTCGGCACCACACGCCCTGGGAGCTGCTGAAGTGGACGCGGGCGGGGGAGCGCCTGACGGTTCATAACGACAGTGCCTATGTTGTGCGCCTTGCACCGGATGTGCAGTTGCTGCCGCAAGGTGTCCTGGCCACGTTGCCGCGTAGCTACATACTGCCGGGCGAGGTGCTGACGACGAAGGTCGACAGCCCGTTGGGTAGCGTAGCCGAGGTCGAGATTCAGCCGGCCACGGTCTATGGCTTTTCGGTAGAACACTACCGGGCGCCGATCAATGGGGGTTGATCGACGCATGAAACGTCCGTCGAGCAGTCACGTAGCGGTAACGGGCTGGCCTCGCGGGCCGTCGTTGCTGATCGGATTTGCGACGTTGTGGAGCTTGCCTGGCCTGGCGTTCGCGCTGGAACTGGGGGAGGGTTTCGATCTGGCGGCGCTCACCGCCCACGGCATTGACCCGCAAGTGTCCGACTACTTTCGCACTGCGGCGCGCTTTCGTGAGGGTGTGCAGGTGGTGGGCCTGCGGGTCAATGGCAACCCCTTGGGGCTGGTGGATGCGCGGTTCGATCAGCAGGGCCGGTTGTGTTTCACCCCCGGATTGCTGCAGAAAGCCGGGTTGGTCAAACCCGGCGGGATCATGCTTGAAGGTGCCACGCCCGACCAGGCTTGCCATGACTTCCTCGGGGCTTTCCCGACGACGATGGTGAGGCTGCGTCCCGGCACGGATGAGGTGGCGCTGGTGGTGCCAACCCAGTCTTTGCGAGGGCCCGAATGGGAGGCCGGGCATTTCTCCAAGGGCGGAGCGGCAGCGTTGTTCAATTACGACGTGCTGGGTTTCGACAGCCGTTCGCGCAACGGCTCCAGCCGGTTTGTCTCGGCCTACACCGAGGCGGGTTTCAACCTTGAGGACTGGATTGTTCGCAGCCGTCAGTTCTACGTGTCCGACAACGGTAGGGCTCGCACCGAACACCTGTACGCCTTTGCCCAGCGGGATGTCGCCGCGCTGAAGTCGACTTTCCAGGTGGGCCAGCTCACCAGCAATAACCCGCTGTTCGGCGGCATCCAGTTGTCCGGCCTGCAGTTTTCACCGGATGGTCAGTCACGCACGCCCGCGGGTGGCAACAATGCGGTGGTCGAGGGCCTGGCCCACAGCCAGTCGCGGATTGAAGTGCGTCAGTCCGGCGTTTTGATCCACTCCACCCTGGTGCCCGAAGGCCCCTTCCGGCTCACAGGGTTGCCTTTGCTCAATGGCACCAGTGACCTTGAGGTCAGCGTGATTGATGTGCGCGGTGGCAAACGTAACTTCGTGGTGCCGGCGGCGTCTTTCGCTGGAGCGGTACCGACTACGCCAGGTGTGTATTTTTCGTTGGGCAAGCTGCGCAGAAATGCCGCTGAAGAAGGCCCTTCACCACTGGTGGCCATGGGCAGCGGCACCTGGGGGCTGGGGCGCGACTCGTCGGCGGGTTTTGGCTTGTTGAGCACGGATGATTATTGGGCGGCAGGAGGCACCCTGAGCAGCGTGTTTTTCCAGCGGGTGTCCGTGGGGGCCCGTCAAAACCTGTCCCGGGACAGCAAAAATGCCGTATCCGGTTCGCGCAGCAGCGTCTCCGTGAGCAGTCCGTTGGTTGCCAATATTGATATCAACCTCAGTGCAACCACTCAGACACGCGGGTATCGCGAGGTGCTTGAGGCGGGCCGACCACCCAAGGCGGACGAACTGGGTTCGCGCTTCAAAAATCAATACACCGCGGGCATGAGCTGGGCCGACCCCACGCTGGGCGTGTTTTCCCTGGGCTACACGCGCAGTGCGCAGTTCGACCGGCAGACGTCCGAACATGTATTTGCCTCGTGGAACAAATCATGGCGCTACGCCGATGTGGCGTTGGTGGCCGACTCGCAGGTGGGTGGTAGCCCTGCTCGGCGTGACGTGAGTTTGGCCGGTAACAGGCGTGATACCACCCTGGACAATGACCTGTCCGTGCGGCTGCAAGTCAGCGTGCCACTGGGCGGTGATCGTCGCGTGAACAGCTACACCAGTCGTCGCGGAAAGCAGTTTTCCGCCGGCACGGCGCTCAGCGATCGGGTCAACGAGTATGTGAATTACGAGGTGGGGGTCGAACGGGACCTCAATGCCAGGGAGCAATCGTTCCGAGGGCAGGTGGACATCCTGCCGCGTTATGCCCGGGTTGGCTTGGGCGTCAGCCGTGACCCGTTGGGCAATCACTACACCGGGCAACTGCAAGGTGGCCTGGTGGCGCATGAAGGCGGCCTGACTTTCTCGCCCTACGCCGTGCAAGACACCTTTGGCGTGGTCAAGGTGGGCGACATCGGCTCGGCAAAAGTCGAGACGCCACAGGGCCCGGTGTGGACCGACTTCAGCGGGCAAGCGGTGATCGCAGGCTTGCCGGCGTACACCCAAAGCCGGGTCGAGGTGCAGACCCAATCCTTGCCCAAGCGCGTTGACCTGAAGAACGGCACCCAGGTGCTCGCGGCGGGCCGTGGGTCGTTTAATGCCGTGGGTTTCGATGTGGTGAAGGTGCGTCGTGTACTGCTCACCGCCAATGATCAGCAGGGCCGGCCCTTGCCCCAGGGCGCTGCAGTGTTCGGCAGGGGAGACCGCTTCCTGACCAGTGTCGTCGGCGACGGCATGATTTTCCTCAACGACGTCAACGAGTCGCAAAGCCTGCGGGTTGCATTGCCGGACTCTTCCTCCTGCCTGTTGCGCATTACCCCCGGGAGCACGCTTGATAATGACAAATTCTATGAAACCACTTCGGCGGTGTGCCATGCCCGTTAAGCGCGCTGGCCTGTCGTGGATGGTGCTCTGCACGGTGTGGGTTGCCCCAGAGGTAAGTGCCGAGAACTGCCGACTCTCGCTGAGCCAACCGCGTGTCGACTACGGCGCCATTCGCCGCGAGGCACCCGCTGACAGCGCCACCCTGGCACTCAGCACCCGCGTGCTGCACGTAAATGTCCTGTGTGCAGAACCTGCGGCCATGGCGATACGCTTTGTAGGTGTGGCTGCCGATGGGCAGGGGTTTAAGTTTGGTCGCCATGGGCGTTTTCGCCTGAGCCTCAAACACGCCCAGTTGGATGGGCATGCCGTCGGCTGGGTGGCTGCGCACCTGCCCGGCGAGCCTGCTGGCGGCCAACTGCTGCCCGGTCAGACCCTGATGGCTCGGCTGGCGGGAATGCCGATGGTAGGCCGCCAACTGACAGCCCAGGTCGACATCGACACCGAGCTGCCGGCTGGCGCCCTGGAGGTGCGCAGTGAAACGCACCTCGAAGGGCAGGGCAGTTTCGAGCTGATCAGTCCGGCTGTTCCACCGAGCCAATGAAGTTGGCGAGCTCCGGCGTCCTGGGGTTGGCGAACAAGACTTTTGGGTCGCCGACTTCATGCACCTTGCCCTGGTGCATGAACACCAGTTTGTCCCCGACTTCCCGGGCGAAGCGCATTTCGTGGGTCACCATGATCAAGGTCATGCCGTCCTTGGCCAGTTGGCGCACCACGCTGAGTACTTCATTGACCAGCTCCGGGTCCAGGGCCGAGGTGATTTCGTCGCACAGCAGCACTTTGGGTGACATGGCCAGTGCGCGGGCAATTGCCACGCGCTGTTGCTGGCCGCCGGACAAGCGATCGGGGAAGGCATCGAACTTTTCCCCAAGGCCGACGCGCTCCAACATTTGCTTGGCCAGTTGCGCCGCTTTGGCCTTGGGCACTTTCTGCACCACTTGCGGCGCGAGCATCACGTTTTCGCCCACGGTCAGGTGCGGGAACAGGTTGAACTGCTGGAACACCATGCCGACCTTTTGTCGCAGGCTGCGCAGGTCGGCGCGGGCGGCGTCGAGGTATTCGCCATCGACTTCGATCACGCCGTCGTTGATGGATTCCAGGCCATTAAGGGTGCGTAGCAAGGTGGATTTGCCCGAGCCACTGCGGCCGATGATCGCCACCACTTGGCCTTCTTCAACCGTGAGGTCGATGCCTTTGAGTACGTGGTGATCGCCGTAATACTTATGCAGGGCGGAAATTCTAAGCAGAGGCATGCAGTCTCCTTTCCAGGTAGCGCGCACTGAGGGACAAGGGGTAGCAGAGCAGGAAGTAACCAAGGGCCACCAGGCCGTACACCATGAAGGGTTCAAAGGTGGCGTTGGCGAGCATGCCGCCGGTTTTGGTCAGTTCGGTGAAGCCGATGATCGAGGTCACGGCGGTGCCTTTGACCACTTGCACCGAGAACCCTACGGTGGGCGCCACGGCAATTCGCAGGGCCTGGGGCAGGATCACGTAGCGCAATTGTTCAAGCGGATTGAGCGCCAGGCTCGCCGAGGCCTCCCACTGCCCGTGGGCGATGGAGTCGACGCAACCGCGCCAGATCTCGGCCAGGTAAGCGCTGGTAAACAGGGTCAAGGCAATCGCCGCCGCCAGCCAGGGCGAGATATCCACACCCAGCAAGGCGACACCGAAAAACACCAGGAACAACTGCATCAACAGCGGCGTGCCCTGGAACAGTTCGATATAGGTTCGCGCGACATTGCGCGGGAAGGCTTTGTGGCTGATGCGCATGGTCATCACCAGCAAGCCGATGAGGCCGCCGCCGACAAACGCCACCAGCGACAGCAACAGCGTCCATTGCAGGCCGACAGCCAGGTTGCGCACGATGTCCCAGAAGGAAAAATCACTCATCGGCTGTTCCTCATCACAAAGCGACGGCCGATCCAGTTGAGCAACTGGCGAATCATCAGCGCCATGCACAGGTACACCAGGGTGGTCAGCGCATAGGTTTCAAACGCACGGAAGTTGCGCGACTGGATGAAGTTGGCGGCAAAGCTCAGCTCTTCGGTGGCGATTTGCGAACACACCGCCGAGCCGAGCATCACGATGATGATCTGGCTGCTCAGGGCTGGCCATACCTTGCCCAGCGCGGGCAGCAGCACCACGTGGCGAAACGCTTCGAAGCGCGTCATCGCCAGCGCGGCGGCGGCTTCCAACTGCCCGCGTGGAATGGCTTGGATACCGGCGCGGATGATCTCGGTGGAGTAGGCCCCCAGGTTGATCACCATCGCCAGCACGGCGGCTTGCCACTCGGTGATCTTCAACCCCAGCGTCGGCAGGCCGAAGAAGATGAAGAACAGTTGCACCAGGAACGGCGTGTTGCGGATCAACTCGACATACACACCGAAGCACCAAGCGAACGGCTGGATCTTCCACGCCCGCACCACGGCGCCGACGGTGCCCAGCGCCACCCCGAGGATCGCGCCGATGGCCGTCAGCTCAAGCGTGAACAGGGCGCCGCGCAACAGCAGGTCGGTATTGGCCAGCACGGGCATAAAGTCGAATTGATAGGCCATGAATCAGCTCCGTCGCTTCAAAGGTCGGCGGGCAGCGGCTCTTTAAGCCACTGCATCGCGTTCTTTTCCAGGCTGCCGTCGGCTTTGGCCGCGACCAGGATCTGGTTGACCTTCTCCAGCAACGCCGGCTCGTTCTTGTTCACGCCCACGTACACCGGCGAGTCCTTGAGCTTCACTTTCAGCGCCGGTACGCGTTTCGGGTTGCGTTCGCTGATCGCCACCATTACTACGTTGCCGCTGGCGATCAGGTCGACCTGGCCGGCCAGGTAGGCGGCGATGGTCGAGTTGTTGTCTTCGAAGCGTTTGATCGTGGCTTCCTTGGGGGCCACGGCAGTCAGCTCGATGTCCTCGATGGCGCCACGGGTCACGCTGATGGTTTTGCCCTTGAGGTCGTCTGTGGTGCTGATGGCGGCGTCAGGCGGGCCGAATACGGCCAGGTAGAACGGCGCGTAGGCTTTGGAGAAATCGATGACCTTTTCGCGCTCGGCGTTTTTGCCCAGGCTGGAAATCACCAGGTCGACCTTGCCGGTGGTGAGGAACGGGATGCGGTTGGTGCTGTTGACCGGGGTTAGCTCAAGCTTGACCTTGAGCTGGTCGGCCAGCAGTTTTGCCGTGTCGATGTCCAGGCCGCGCGGTTTCATGTCGGGGCCGACCGAGCCGAACGGCGGGAAGTCCTGAGGCACGGCGACCTTGAGGGTGCCACGGGCGACGATATCGTCCAGACCGTTGGCCTGGGCGGGTGCGTGGCCCAGCATCAGGCTGGCAAACAGGGCAGTGAGCAGGGCGCTGTAGCGCTTGGTCATGGCAACTCTCCGAGAATGGCGAAGGAATTTTCTGCTTTTGGGCAGTGCACAGCCCATGCCATCACCGCCAGGATCGTCTGCAACGCAGGCGTTTGTTGAGGTGCAGTGGTCTTACTGGTCTGAACAGTGCCTGCGCATTTCGCACCGTTTTCGAGCGTCGCCAAAACCCCGCGAGCTCCTTTGGGGCGTGGCTTGCCGCCGACCGCGAATAGCTTTACAACTAGCTGCTCCGTTGACTGGAACTTTGAGTTTTTTATGAATTCCATCGCCCAAGCCGTACCGGAAGCGGCCCTGCAGGCCATCCGCAAACTGATCAAGGAACAGGGCTTCGCGGCGGGCGATGCGCTGCCGTCCCAGCGCGACCTGGCGGTGCAGTTGGGCGTGAGTCGGGCGTCATTGCGCGAGGCCTTGTCGTCGCTGAGCGCGTTGGGTGTGGTCAGCGTGCAGCCGGGTAAAGGGGTGTTTGTGCAGGCGGCCGAGGAATCGCCGGGTTTTGCCTGGCCGTTTACGGCGCAGGCGACGCCCCTGGATATCTTCCAATTGCGCTATGCCCTGGAAGGGTTCGCAGCAGGGTTGGCTGCGGCAACACTGACCCTCGACGAACTGGACAGCCTTGAGGACAACGTCGAGGCGATGCGCAAGGTGCTCAAGGCCGGCGACTTCGAAGCCGCCGCCCGGCTGGACTTCGAATTTCACCAGCGCATCCTGTTGGCCAGCGGTAACCAGGCGATGGTGAGCATTTTGAGCGCCAGTGCCGAGGTGTTCCTGGAGAGCCAGAAACTACCGTTCATCCGACCGGAACGGGCCATGGAAACCTGGCAGGAGCACCGCAAGATCCTGCGTGCCCTGGCT
This sequence comes from Pseudomonas sp., assembly GCF_049645325.1. Taxonomy (GTDB): domain Bacteria; phylum Pseudomonadota; class Gammaproteobacteria; order Pseudomonadales; family Pseudomonadaceae; genus Aquipseudomonas. The sequence continues at coordinate 10,200 of NZ_JBARTQ010000302.1, forward strand.
CGGCGCGCCAGCGTAGCAGCGCAGAAAACCATGCAGGAACACGTGCGCAATGCGGCGTTGCGCACGGGTATCGCTTTCGTGACTCCCGTGACGCCGTGAGTTGGGCTATACCCAAACTCATGCACCACCATAGCAAGACTCAATCAGAGGCGGCTTCCTGAACGGGGGAAGGGCGGCTATGATGGGCCACGTTTTTTTTGCTTACAATCCGGAGACATCCATGAGCAACGATCTTATCAAGCACGTCACCGACGCGACCTTTGAGGCCGAAGTACTCAAGGCTCAAGGCCCGGTGCTGGTTGACTACTGGGCTGAATGGTGTGGCCCTTGCAAAATGATCGCTCCTGTTCTGGACGACATTGCGACCACCTACGAAGGCAAACTGACCATTGCCAAGCTGAACATCGACGACAACCAGGAAACCCCGGCCAAGCACGGCGTGCGTGGTATCCCGACCCTGATGCTGTTCAAGAACGGCAACGTCGAAGCCACTAAAGTGGGCGCGCTGTCGAAGTCTCAGCTGCAAGCTTTCCTCGACGCGAACATCTAAGCGTCGTCAAAAAAGCCCCGCAAATTTGCGGGGCTTTTTCGTGAAACAGGGCTAGACGCTCCGAAACTCAGGTGGTACATTCGGCCCCGCACTGGTTTCTCCACTGCCCCCTGCATGCCGTCGCCGACGCACTCCTTTTCGATTAGTACGCGATCCTGTCGCCTTCTCTGCGGCGCGGCCTCATTAAGCCAAAAGCTTAATTTCCCCCCTCCATAAATGATTACGTCATTCCTATATGAATCTGACTGAACTCAAGCAAAAGCCGATTACCGACCTGCTCCAGCTGGCCGAAGAAATGGGCATAGAAAATATGGCCCGTTCGCGCAAGCAGGACGTGATTTTCTCCCTGCTCAAAAAGCACGCGAAAAGCGGCGAGGAAATCTCCGGTGATGGCGTGCTGGAGATTCTCCAGGACGGCTTCGGCTTCCTCCGCTCTGCAGACGCTTCCTATCTTGCCGGCCCAGACGATATCTACGTCTCGCCGAGCCAGATCCGTCGCTTCAACTTGCGCACCGGTGACACCATCGTTGGCAAGATCCGTCCTCCGAAGGAAGGCGAGCGGTATTTCGCCCTGCTCAAGGTCGACACGATCAACTTTGATCGTCCCGAGAACGCGAAAAACAAGATTCTCTTCGAGAACCTGACGCCGCTGTTCCCGACCGTGCGCATGAAGATGGAAGCCGGTAACGGTTCCACCGAAGACTTGACCGGTCGTGTCATCGACCTGTGCGCCCCGATCGGTAAAGGCCAGCGCGGCCTGATCGTCGCACCGCCGAAAGCCGGTAAGACCATCATGCTGCAGAACATTGCAGCGAACATCGCACGTAACAATCCTGAAGTTCACTTGATCGTGTTGTTGATCGATGAGCGTCCGGAAGAAGTGACCGAAATGCAGCGCACCGTGCGCGGCGAAGTGGTTGCCTCCACGTTCGATGAGCCGCCAACCCGCCACGTGCAGGTTGCCGAAATGGTGATCGAGAAGGCCAAGCGCCTGGTCGAACACAAGAAAGACGTGGTGATCCTGCTCGACTCCATCACTCGTCTGGCTCGCGCCTACAACACCGTGATTCCGAGCTCCGGCAAGGTACTGACCGGTGGTGTCGATGCCCACGCCCTGGAGAAACCGAAACGTTTCTTCGGCGCCGCGCGGAACATCGAAGAAGGCGGTTCGCTGACCATTATCGCCACCGCGCTGGTTGAGACCGGCTCGAAGATGGACGAAGTGATCTACGAAGAGTTCAAGGGTACCGGCAACATGGAACTGCCCCTGGACCGTCGTATCGCGGAAAAACGCGTCTTCCCGGCCATCAACATCAACCGCTCCGGCACACGCCGCGAAGAGTTGCTGACTGCCGACGACGAACTGCAGCGCATGTGGATCCTGCGCAAGCTGCTGCACCCGATGGACGAAGTCGCTGCCATCGAGTTCTTGATCGACAAGCTGAAAACCACCAAGACGAACGACGAATTCTTCCTGTCGATGAAGCGTAAGTAATACGACGTTTCAGGTCTGAGAAAATGGTGCCCTTCCGGGTGCCATTTTTTTTGCGCCAAACAGGGAGGTTTGTGTGCCGAGAGTGTCAGTAGAGAAACAAAAAGGGCCAGTACGCCTACGCTCTCTTCAATTTGTATCAGGCTGATTACGATTTATGACCGCTCTTGCTTACCGAAGAGACATTGATGGCTTGCGCGCCATTGCTGTCCTCGCTGTCGTGCTGTTCCATTTTGGGGTTCCCGGCGTGACCGGGGGCTTCGTCGGCGTAGATGTTTTTTTCGTGATTTCGGGCTTCTTGATCACCTCGATCATTCAGCGTGAGCGCGAAGGCGGGCATTTCAGCTTTCTGAATTTCTGGGCGCGACGGGCCCGGCGAATTCTGCCGGCATTGCTCGTGATGATGTTTGTATCCCTGGTGGTCGGCTGGTTCCTGATGTCGCCCAAGGACTACTCCGAGTTGGGCCGCTCGATCCACAATCAGGTGATCTTCATCTCCAATCTGTTCTTCATGCGTCAGGACGGCTACTTCGAAACCGCCTCTGATATGAAGCCCATGCTGCATACGTGGTCGCTGTCGGTTGAAGAACAGTTCTATATCGCTTTTCCGCTGTTGCTGGCGCTGTTGTCGAGCCGGTTAAAGCAGTGGCGCAGCGCTTTGTTTGTATTGCTGCTGGCGTCATTTGCGGCGAGCGTTTGGGCGGTCTCCCATGCGCCCGACAAGGCTTTTTTCCTGTTGCCCATGCGTGCCTGGGAATTGCTGGCAGGTTCCATGCTGGCCGTCATGCCCGCGCGGGCTCAGCGCATCAGTCCAATGCTGGCGCAAACTGTCAGCGCGATAAGCCTGGGCCTGATCCTGGTGGCGGTCTTTGGCTATGACGCCAGCACCGCCTTCCCAGGTGCCGCAGCGCTGTTGCCGGTGCTGGGTGTCGTGGGCCTGATTTGGGCCAACGGCCAGCAAACCACCGTGGTGGGACGGCTGCTGGGCAGCCGCGTGCTGGTGGGCATCGGGCTGATTTCCTATTCGTGGTACCTGTGGCACTGGCCGGTGCTGGTGTTTGGCAAGTACGCGAGTATTTTTGGCTTGGCGCCATTGCAGCTTGTGGCGCTGTTCGTCCTGAGCCTGGTGTTGGGTTACGCGTCCTGGCGCTTCGTCGAGGGGCCGTTTCGTGAGCGACGTCTGTTGGCCGGGAATCGGGCAGTGCTGGCGGCAGGTCTTGTCGGGTTGGCCAGCCTGGGTTTCATCGGCAAAGGGTTGGTCTGGTCGGACGGTCTTGCCTGGCGACTGCCGCCCCAGGCGTTGCAATTCGCCAAGGCCTATACCTGGAGCCCCAACCTGGTCAATTGCCTTTCTGATGACAAGAAAAACAAGCACCGGGAGCTGTGCCATTTCGGCCCGCAAAACGGCGCAGCGCGTGCGCTGGTCTGGGGTGACAGCCACGCCTCGGCGTTGATCCCGGCGTTGAAAGACGGTGCAGGCAAGTACGACTTCAGCATCACACAGGCCGGTTACGCCGGTTGCCTGCCGTTTTACCGCAAAGAAAACACACCAGGCTGCCGGGCCTTCAACGAGCGCGTCACCCAGTTGCTGAACCACGAGTCGTTCAGTGACGTAGTGCTGGTCGCGCGCTGGAGCCTGTATGTGTATGGCCAGCGCAATGGCGATACGGGCCCTTCCATTCATGATCCGGCGACAGGCAACTATGACCGTGCCGCCGCTGAGCGTATCTTCGCCGAGGGTGTGAATACGCTTGTGCAGCAACTGCGCGCCGGTGGCCATCGGGTATGGCTGGTCAAGGAAGTACCTTTGCAGGAATTCAACGTGCCTTACCGGCTCAGCCGCCTGGCGATGTTGGGGCGTCCGACCGACAAAGAGGGCTTGCCTCTGGCCGAACACCTCCAGCGACAAGCGTATATCAGCTCCGTATTCGAGCAAATCGCCGCGGCAGACTCAGGGGTTCAACTCCTGGACCCGGCGCCGAGGTTGTGCGATGAAAATGGCTGGTGCCGAGTCGAACTGGGCGGCCAGTCGCTGTATACCGATGACAACCACCTCTCCATCGTGGGCACGCGGTATGTGGAAGGCTTCCTTGAACCCTTCTTCAACGCCCTGCGCAAGGTATCCGTTGAGTCGGGTGTGAGTCGCAATGACGTGCAATAAGCTGCCAGCGCTCGTAAGAGCAGGTAGGATGTACGCCTATTTTACGGGTGGCATTGGTTAATGAAATTCAAGGATCTTCGGGATTTCGTGCAGCAACTTGAGCAGCGCGGAGAGTTGAAACGCATCCAGGTGCCGGTTTCCCCGGTCCTGGAGATGACTGAGATTTGCGACCGTACCCTGCGTAACAAGGGCCCGGCGCTGCTGTTCGAAAACCCGACCGGCTTTGATATCCCGGTGCTCGGCAACCTGTTCGGCACGCCCGACCGCGTGGCCTTTGGCATGGGTGCCGAGTCCGTGAGCGAGTTGCGCGAGATCGGCAAGCTGCTGGCCTTCCTCAAGGAGCCAGAGCCGCCCAAGGGTTTGAAGGACGCCTGGTCGAAGCTGCCGATCTTCCGCAAGATCATTGCCATGGCCCCCAAAGTGGTCAAGGACGCGGTGTGCCAGGAAGTGGTCATCGAAGGCGATGATGTCGATCTGGCCATGCTGCCGGTACAGACCTGCTGGCCCGGCGACGTCGGCCCGCTGATTACCTGGGGCCTGACCGTCACCAAAGGTCCGAACAAGGACCGCCAGAACCTCGGTATCTACCGTCAGCAAGTGATTGGCCGCAACAAGGTGATCATGCGCTGGCTGAGCCACCGTGGCGGCGCGCTGGATTTTCGTGAGTGGTGCGAAAAGCATCCGGGCCAGCCGTTCCCGGTGTCCGTGGCCCTGGGCGCTGATCCTGCGACCATCCTTGGCGCCGTGACGCCAGTGCCCGACAGCCTCTCCGAATACGCCTTTGCCGGGCTGCTGCGCGGTAACCGCACCGAATTGGTGAAGTGCCGTGGCAACGACCTGCAGGTGCCGGCCACCGCCGAAATCATCCTCGAAGGCGTGATTCATCCGGGCGAAATGGCCGATGAAGGCCCTTACGGCGACCATACCGGCTACTACAACGAAGTCGACAGCTTCCCGGTGTTCACCGTCGAGCGCATCACCCACCGGATCAAACCGATCTACCACAGCACCTACACCGGTCGTCCGCCGGATGAGCCGGCTATTCTGGGTGTGGCGCTGAACGAAGTGTTCGTGCCGATCCTGCAAAAGCAGTTCCCGGAAATCACCGATTTCTACCTGCCGCCGGAAGGCTGCTCGTACCGCATGGCCATTGTGACCATGAAGAAGTCGTACCCGGGCCACGCCAAGCGGGTAATGCTCGGTGTGTGGTCGTTTTTGCGACAGTTCATGTACACCAAGTTCGTTATTGTCACTGACGATGACATCAATGCCCGCGACTGGAACGATGTGATCTGGGCCATCACCACGCGCATGGACCCCAAGCGCGACACGGTGATGATCGACAACACGCCGATCGACTACCTCGACTTCGCCTCCCCGGTATCGGGCCTGGGCTCGAAAATGGGCCTGGATGCCACCCACAAATGGCCGGGTGAAACCACTCGCGAGTGGGGCAGGGTGATCGTCAAGGATGAAGCCGTCACCGCGCGTGTCGACGCGATGTGGAAAGAATTGGGAATAGATTGATGCGTGTAACCCTGCAACCTTCCGGCGCCATATTGGAACTGGTCCCCGGCGAGCGAATCCTCGAAGGCGCGCGCCGCTTGGGCTACGAGTGCCCGCAAGCCTGTCGCAATGGTGTGTGCCACGTGTGTGCCGCGCTGCTGGTCGAAGGCCGAGTGCAGCAGGCCGGTGAGGTGCGTGACCATGGCGAGTTCTATACCTGCATTGCCGAACCGCTGGAAGATTGCATTGTGTTGTGGGATGGCGTGCTGGCGCCGGGAGAGTTGCCGTTGCGCAAGTTGTCGTGCCAATTAAGTGAGTGCGTGGAAGTCGGTGGCGATGTGTGGCGCGTGCGCCTGCGGGCCCCGGCCGGTAAAGCGGTGCGCTACCACGCCGGGCAATACCTGATGATCGAGCGCGAGAATGGCGAGAAATCGGCCTTTTCGCTGGCTTCAGCGCCCCACGCCGGGCGCGAGCTGGAACTGCACGTGCTGGTCCGCGAGGACAGTGCGCGTAACCTGATCGAGCAGTTGCAGCGTGATCAGATGGCCCGCATTGAGCTGCCTTTTGGTGACACCCATCTGGCCGAGCTGCCGGACGGGCCGCTGGTATTGATCGCTGCCGGCACCGGCATGGCGCAGATGCACAGCCTGATCGAGCATTGCCGTGCCTCCGGCTTCAAGCACCCGGTGCACCTGTACTGGGGCGTGCGCCGCCCGGAAGATTTTTACGAAATTGAACACTGGGACCAATGGCTGCAATTGCCCAACCTGTTCCTGCACAAAGTCGTCAGCGACCTGTGCGGCTGGGAAGGGCGTTGCGGGCTGCTGCATGAGGCGGTGTGTGAAGACATCAGTGACCTCAAGGCCGTGCACGTTTATGCCAGTGGTTCGCCGGCAATGATCTACGGCACCCTGGATGCGCTGGTCGACGCCGGCATGGATGCGCACCAGATGCGCGCCGATGTGTTCGCGTACGCGCCACGGCCCTGAGCTCGATCACATAATTGCAGCCACACCCTGATCAAAATGTGGGAGCAGGCAAGCCAGCGCCCACAAGGATTTGTGTTTGCTTTAGAAGCGAACCCCAGTCGTGATCATTGCCGCATTGAACCCCAACAACACCACTTCCGCCGCCACCGGCCCGTAATGGGTGCCCACCGACGGAATGATCACCGGCGCAATGCCGAAACGGTTCAACGGGATCTTGTCGCGGTACTTGCCGCGATAGCCCTGGATCGCTCCGCCCGTCACTTTCAGATACACCGGATAGTCGCTCATGTCATAGCGTTTGCCCGCGTAGGCATAGTACGCGCGCTGGCTGAACGAATTGCGAAACGTCGCCCCGCCGTACACAAACCCTGACGCCTCATTGCGCTCAAGGCCAATCAGGTCCTGGTTGTTGTTGTGCTTTGGGTCCGGGGCGAAGTGCCGGGTGTAGACGCTGGTCTGGGCGTACCAGAAACCCTTGTCGTCATTGGCGGGCGGTACTTCGGCGGCGAGGGCCGTGGTGGCCTGGGCCAGGAACAACAGGCCGGGCAGTCGAAATTTCTTCATGGGTGCGACCTCGATAGTCGGTTTGGTGGGCGGCTAGGTGGGTCGTGGTGTGCGCTATTTTGACGGCTTGGCACGCGCCCAGGCTGAACCGGGGCTGAAAGTACCGGGATTGTGGGGCCCAATCCTGATGAAGGGGCCGCGGGGCTTATGCATTCGCTTATTCCTTAAAGGTATTTAATTTGTTACATAAATATCATTAAGCTATATCTCAACGGACTACCGACTTCTCGACACCAACCAATAACTGACCGCCACCGCCCGCCAGCCGGATCGATCGTACGAACTCAGAGCATTGACGTTCTGATTCTTGATTCTTAGGGGAGCGGTATGGGGAGCTACAAGAAACACGCGCTGTACTCGGCGATTTTGTCGGCCAATTTGCTGACCACCGTGGGTTTCAATCAGGTATCGGCGGCCGAAACAGCCAACGCCGACGCACCAAAACTCGACACCGTGATCGTCACCGGCACCCGCGCCCAAGAGCGCACCGCGAGTGCTTCGCTGTCGCCTATCGATGTGATTTCCGGCGACACCCTGCGCAGCACCGGCTCCGATGAGTTGGGCGCGGTGTTGGCGCGCCTGATTCCTTCAATCAACTTCCCGCGCCCAAGCCTGGTGGATGGTGCCGAACTGGTGCGGCCGGCGCAGTTGCGCGGCCTGTCGCCGGATCAGGTGCTGGTGCTGGTCAATGGCAAACGCCGCCACACCAGTGCGTTCGTCAACCTTGGCGGCGCGGTGGGCCGTGGTTCGGCACCGGCGGATTTGAATGCGATCCCGCTGTCGGCGGTAGACCATGTCGAAGTGCTGCGCGACGGCGCGTCTGCCCGCTACGGCTCTGACGCGATCGCCGGGGTGATCAACGTGATCCTCAAGCACGACGACCATGGCGGCTCGATCGCCACCAAGTTCGGCGAGTACAAAAAAGGTGACGGTATCCAGCGTACTGTCAGCGGCAACACCGGCTTTGCGTTAGGCGACAACGGTTTCATCAACGTCTCGGGCGAAGGTGCCGACAACGATTACACCAACCGCGCCGGGGATGATTTTCGACCGGCCAGCGTAGGTTCTACCACCTACGGCCAGCGTGTTTTCCGTCAGGGCGAGCCGGCAACCAATGAAGGCAAATTCCAGTTCAACTCGGAATATTCCTTCAATGATGCGGCCGAGTTCTACTCCTTCGGCGGCTACAGCAAGCGGCGTGGTGAGACGGCGGCGTTCTACCGGGCGAGCAACGCGTCCAACAATATCCCGGCGCTCAACCCCAATGGCTATTTGCCGCTGATCAAGGGCGACCTTGAGGACACCTCGCTGGTCGTGGGGTTGCGCGGCTTGCTGGCCTACGACTGGCACTACGACCTGTCGGCCAACTACGGCAAGAATCAGTACGCGCTGAGCACTGAAACTATCAACACCTCCTTGGGCCTGGCGACGCCGCGCAAGTTCGACAACGGCACCCTGAGCAACGACCAGAAGCAAGTCAGCCTGGACCTGTCGCGTGAATTCGACGTGGGCTTCCTGCCGTATCCGGTGTCGGTGGCTTTTGGCGGCGAATACCTGCGCCAGGGCTACGAAATCGAAGCGGGTGAACCGGCGTCCTATTACCAGACCGGCAGTTCGGGCCTGGGTGGTTTCCGGGATGCCGACGCGGGCAGCACCTCGCGGCACAACTGGGCCCAGTACCTGGACCTGGAAACCAACTTCACCGAAAAACTCAGCGCCTCGGCCGCCGTCAGGCATGAGGATTACAGCGACTTCGGCTCCAATGTCAGCGGCTCGCTGTCGGCCCGTTATGACTTCACCCCGCAAGTGGCCTTGCGCGGCAGCATTTCCAATGGCTTCCGCGCGCCGTCCCTGGCCCAGCAGAACTTTGCCTACACCTCGTCGCAGCTGATTGGCAGTACCATCCAGGAAGCGGGCACCTTCCCGGCCAACAGCCAGGTCGCACGCCTGCTGGGTGCCGAAGACCTCAAGGCCGAGAAGTCGCGCAACTACAGCCTGGGCCTGGTGCTGGAACCGGCGGATGACCTGACCGTCACGGTCGATGTGTACCGTATCGACATTCGCGACCGCATCAGCCTGTCGTCCAACCTCAACCTCAACCCGGCGACTATCGCTTACTTGCAAGCCAACGGGGTTGGCAACATCAACTACACCACCGCCCGTTACTTCACCAACGCCACCGACACCAGCACCGACGGCGTCGACCTGGTGGCCAACTATCGTTACCAGCTTGATAACGGCATCCGCTGGAACAGCACCGTGGGTTACAACTACAACCACACCAACGTCACGGACGTGAAGCCCAACCCGGCGATTCTCGACAGTTTGGGTGCCAACCTGGTGCGCGTAGACCGCCGTGAACGCATCGGTCTGCTCGGCGACACCACGCCTCAGCACAAACTGAGCCTGGGTAACGACTTCACTTACGGAAATTGGGCACTGCACAGCAACTTGGTGCGCTATGGTGAATTCACCAGTTACCAGGCAGACAAGGTCAACGACCAGACCTTCAAAGCCGCGTGGGTACTGGACCTGTCGGCGGACTACAAGCTGAAGAACTGGACCTTTACCCTGGGCGGCGACAACGTCACCGACAAATACCCGGAGAAGGTCAACGCGTTCGCCAGCAGCGGTGGCAACCTCGCCTATAGCACTTTTTCGCCGTACGGTTACAGCGGCGCGTTCTATTACGGTAAAGTTGCCTATAACTGGTAAAACGCAGGAGACCTAAGCGATCTGCCATGACCGTTATTGAATCCGATCTTATGCAATTGGCTTACCCTCCGCGGCTCGATCTTGGGCCGCAACTCACTCACGAACAGTTAATGAGCTCAATGCAGGCCACCATGGCCCGGCATAAGGGTGGGCCGGTCTGGCTATTTGCTTATGGTTCGCTGATCTGGCGACCTGAATGTTCCTCGACCGAGCGCGTGCGGGCGCGGGTCCATGGTTATCACCGGGGCCTGTATTTGTGGTCGCACGAGCATCGCGGTACGCCGGAGTTGCCGGGGTTGGTCTTTGGTCTGGATCGCGGTGGTTCCTGCAGCGGGTTTGCCTACCGCTTGCCGGAAGACCAGTTGGAAGCCTCGCTTTACGCCTTGTGGCAACGCGAGATGCCTTACCCCTCTTACCGGCCGCACTGGCTCAACTGCCGTCTGGCAGATGGCACTCAGGTGCAGGCGCTGGGGTTTGTGTTGGAGCGGCACTTGCCGAGCTATGCCGGCAACTTGCCCGACATCGTGCTCAATCATGTGTTGCAAAGCGCTTGCGGGCGTTACGGCACGACTCGCGATTATGTCGAGCAGACCGTCAACGCCCTGCGTAGCCACGCCATGCCAGATAAAAATCTGGAGGCGCGGCTCAAGCGTTGTGCAAAGGGTTGCTCAGGCGATTAACGCGCTGTGCTGACGCTGTTGGTGTGCCACAACGTTGGGATCAGGAACGCGATTGCCAACAGGCACGCGCCTACCAGCAACACAAAACCGCCATCCCAGCCGAAATGGTCAACCGTGTAGCCCATGGCTGCACTGGCTGCCACCGAACCACCCAGGTAGCCGAACAAACCGGTGAAACCCGCAGCGGTGCCGGCGGCTTTCTTTGGCGCCAGTTCCAGCGCCTGCAGGCCGATGAGCATTACCGGGCCGTAGATCAGGAAGCCGATGGAGAACAGCGCGATCATGTCGACCATCGGGTTGCCCGGCGGGTTAAGCCAGTAAACCAGGGTCGCCACGGTCACCAGGGCCATGAACACGATGCCGGTCAGGCCACGGTTGCCACGGAAGATCTTGTCCGACATCCAGCCGCACAGCAGCGTGCCCGGAATGCCTGCCCACTCATAGAAGAAGTACGCCCACGAGGTTTTATCCACGTCGAAGTGCTTGGCTTCCTTGAGGTACGTCGGTGCCCAGTCCAGCACGCCATAGCGCAGCAAGTAGACGAAGACGTTGGCGAAGGCGATGTACCACAGCATTTTGTTGCGCAGCACGTACTTGACGAAGATTTCCTTGGCGCTGAATTCGTCTTCGTGGCTGGCGTTGTAGCCTTCCGGGTAATCGTTCTTGTATTCCTCAATCGGCGGCAAGCCCACCGATTGTGGGGTGTCGCGCATGGTGATGAAGGCAAACGCCGCCACTGCCAACGCCACGGTCGCCGGCACGTAGAACGCCGCGTGCCAGTCGTTGAACCACGCCATGCCGAGCAGGAACAACGGGCCGATCAGGCCGCCGCCGACGTTATGCGCCACGTTCCATACCGACACCACGCCGCCGCGTTCTTTCTGCGACCACCAGTGCACCATGGTCCGCCCACTTGGCGGCCAGCCCATACCCTGGGCCCAGCCGTTGATGAACAGCAAAATGAACATCATGGTCACGCTGGACGTTGCCCAAGGTGCGAAACCGAAAATGAACATCACTCCGGCCGATATCAGCAGGCCGAAGGGCAGGAAGTAGCGCGGGTTGGAGCGGTCGGACACCAGGCCCATCAAGAACTTGGACAAGCCGTAGGCAATCGCAATCGCCGACATCGCCAGGCCCAGTTCGCCACGGGTGTAACCCTCGTCGATCAGGTAGGGCATGGCCAGGGAGAAGTTTTTGCGCAGCAGGTAGTACCCGGCGTAGCCGAAGAAAATACCGGCGAAGATCTGCCAGCGCAGCCGTCGGTAGGTACTGTCTATTTTTTCTTCAGGCAGAGGCGCCTGGTGTGCGGCAGGACGAAAGAAAGCAAACATTCAAGAGCTCCAAATTTCTTGTTTTGACTGCGGATGCGAATGTTACAGTTTCGTTACCGAAAATAGCATCGCCTCTTATCTGCAAACACAGGAAATTGGAACGATTGCATGTTCTCTTATGAACATGTCGCTAATAGGCAAGTCATGGTCGTGATTGGTGCTTAAGGCCACTGAGGCTCTAATGTGGGAGCTGGCTTGCCTGCGATGGCGGTCTGTCAGTGATACCGCTATTGCAGGCAAGCCAGCTCCCACATTGATTGCATTTCAAATCGGCGAGCGGGTTTGCACGACGACCTTGCCCACCGCCTTGCGCTGCCCCAGGTCATCAATCGCCCGGGCTGCCTGCTCCAGCGGATACACCTGCGACACCAACGGCTTCAACTTGCCCTCGGCGTACCACGTGAACAGCTGTTGGAAGTTCGCCGCGTTATCCTGCGGCTGACGCTGGGCGAACGAGCCCCAGAACACCCCAACCACGGACGCGCCCTTGAGCAGCGCCAGGTTCACCGGCAGTTCGGGAATACGCCCGCTGGCAAAACCCACCACCAACAGGCGCCCGTTCCAGGCAATGCCACGGACGGCCTGGTCAAACAGGTCGCCGCCTACCGGGTCGTAGATCACGTCCACACCGTTGCCGTCGGTCAGGCGCTTGATCTCATCTTTTAGATTCGCTTCGCTGTAGTTGATCAACTCATCGGCGCCAGCGGCCTTGGCCACGGCCAGTTTGTCGGCACTGCTGGCGGCGGCGATTACCCGCGCACCCATGGCTTTGCCGATTTCAACCGCGGCCAGGCCCACGCCGCCGGAAGCGCCGAGCACCAATAAGGTTTCGCCAGGTTGCAGGTTGGCGCGTTGTTTCAGGGCGTGCATCGACGTGCCGTAGGTCATGCTGAAGGCAGCGGCGGTGTTGAAGTCCATGCTTGGCGGGATCGGCAGCACGTTGTAGCCCGGCACCGCGACCTGCTCGGCAAAGCTGCCCCAGCCGGTCAACGCCATGACCCGGTCGCCGACTTTCAAGTGGCTGACTTTTTCGCCCACTTCACTGACCACGCCCGCCGCTTCGCCACCCGGCGAAAACGGGAAGGGCGGCTTGAACTGGTATTTGCCCTCGATGATCAGGGTGTCCGGGAAGTTGACCCCCGCCGCGTGCACGTCCAGCAGGATTTCGTTCTTCTTGATCGCAGGGCTTTCGATCTCTTCCAGCACCAGGGTTTCGGCGGGGCCGAAGGCTTTGCACAGCACAGCTTTCATCGGACTATTCCTTTTGGCATCGTGGCCGATAAGTGTAGGAGGGTACGCCCGTGGGTCAACGAGCATGCCCGGGCCTGATAAGTCGCCATAAGCTTGTGCTCAGCCTTGCTAGCGTTATGCTACCCGGCACCGAATTCGAGGAATGAACTGTGAAAGCGTGGACCCTGTTGATGCTCGCCCTGACCTTGCCGATGGCAGCCCAGGCCGAAGAAGCGAAAGAAGGCGAGGCGCCAAAGGTCAGCTACATCAGCCTGACCCCGCCGTTCGTGGGCAACTACGGCCTGGATGGCACGGCGAAACTCAAGGTGTTCAAGGCCGACATCGCCCTGCGGGTGACCGGGCCTGAAGCGGCTGCAGCGGTCAAAGCCAACGACCCGTTGATTCGTAACCAATTGGTGGCCCTGTTTACCCAGCAGACCAGTGAGGCCATGAGCACGGTCGAAGGCAAGGAAAAGCTGCGACAGGAAGCGTTGAAGCAAACCCAGCAAGTGATGAATGACGAAACCGGCAAGCCGGTGGTGGAAGACCTGTTGTTCAACAACCTGATCATCCAGTAACCCTTACTCAGCGCAGCTGGATGATGGCTGCCCACTGCTCGGCAGTCACCGGCATCACGGAAAGCCGGGTGCCTTTCTGCACCAGTGGTAATTCGGCGAGGGCGGTTTGCTGCTTCAGGTAGCCCAGGCCTAACACCTTGGGGAAGGTTTTAACGTGGGCGACGTTGATCGCGCTCCACGGGTTTTTCTCCGGGGTCGCCTTGGCGTCGAAATAGTGGCTTTCTGGTTCCAGGGCCGTGGGGTCCGGGTACGCTGCTTCGATGATTTTGCCGATGCCGGCAATCCCGGGTTCCGGGCAACTGGAGTGGTAGAAGAAAAACTCATCGCCCACCGCCATGGCCCGCAGGAAGTTGCGCGCCTGATAGTTGCGCACCCCGTCCCAGCGGGCTTCGCCGAGCTTCTCCAGGTCTTTGATCGAGAGTTCGTCGGGCTCGGATTTCATTAACCAGTAGGCCATTTTTGGGCTCCTGAAAAAGGCATTGGGCAAGTTGTCGGGCAATTCCATGACAAACCGACAGTCGGTTGGCGTCAAGGTTTGCGTGTTGGTTCACGTTACCGCAGAATGCCCGCCTTTAAGCTTGACGCAGCTGCAACGGACTACTTTGGAACGTTGTTGTCATCGTGTACGAGGTGCCTGAAGGGGGGCAATCGATGCAACGTAAACCGGATTTACTATGGATTTTGGTTATTTTGTTTGGTCTGGGCGTCGTGACCACCGGCTACGCTCAAAGCTTGTGGTCGAACAAGACCGATGCACCGGTTGAACTGGCTCAGCAGCAGCCACAGCCATTCAAGCGTTAACACCATTTCAAGGCGTCGCTGGTTCCAGCGACGTTTCTGCGACATACCATTGCTTATCGGTGACAGTGCCCGCCAACGGCACGTCCCAGCTCGCCTGCGACAATCGATCAACCTTCTGACATTCATGGGCCAAGCCCAGCAACGTCGGTTTGCGCCAACGGTTGCGCCGGGCGAGGTAGGCAAGGCTGCGGTCATAAAAACCGCCGCCCATGCCCAAGCGGCCACCCACATCATCGAAGCCCACCAGCGGCAGCAACACCAGGTCGAGTGCCCACACATGGCGCTGGCGATTGGCGTTCACGCGCGGCTCAAGAATGCGAAAGCGATTGGGCAACAACTTATCCCCAGGCCGCACGCGCTGGAACACCATTTTAGTGCGCGGCCAGGCACTGAGCACCGGCAGGTAAGTGGCCTTGCCTCGGCGCTGCGCAGCGCGCAGCAGCAGGCGCGGATCGATTTCACCGTCCGTCGGTAGATATAAAGAGATGTGCCTGGCCCGGCGAAACAGCGGGTGCTGTGCCAGTTGCCGATACAGGCCGAAGGCGGCCTTGCGCTGCTCGCTCGGCGACAGTTCGCGGCGGGCTTTGCGCAACATGCGTCGAAGTTGCGGACGGGAAAGCGGCGCAGGTTCGGTCATGGTTTTTCGGCTCATAAAACAATGCCAGTCCGAGGACTGGCATTGAGTTTGGGAATTCAGGCTCCCCGACAGAGCCGCTGTCGACTTAGCCCTTGAACCCGAAAGTTCAAGGTGGAAGATGCAGTAGGCTTTAAGGCTTTCCGTCTAGCGGACATGCACACCAGCCCAACGTGCAACTTCCAGGGTAGTGCGAATCGGCTCAGGGACATCGCCGACTGGCAAACACGCCAGGGAGTGGGGCGAGTATACCTTAAACACTCGCGGCAATCAGCCCTTGGGTGGCTCTGGATCGGTAGAAAGTGCCAGATCCACGCGCTCCAGCAGGTCGCGTACTTGCTCACGCGTCGAGCCGCTGGCCTGCACGTCAGGCCGTTCCTGCTTATGCAGCAGATCGTGGGTGATGTTCAGCGCGGCCATCACGGCGATACGGTCGGCGCCGATAACTTTGCCACTGCTGCGGATTTCACGCATCTTGCCATCCAGGTAACGGGCGGCGCTCACCAGGTTGTTGCGCTCTTCCTGGGGGCAGATGATCGAATATTCTTTATCGAGGATCTGCACGGTTACGCTATTGCTTGAACTCATGAGTCTTGCTCCAGGGCCTTCAGGCGCGAAATCATCGATTCGACCTTACGCCGGGCGATTTCGTTTTTTTCAATGAGGTGAGCGCGTTCCTCGCGCCAGGTCTTTTCCTGAGCTAATAGGAGTCCGTTTTGACTCTTAAGTTGCTCGACCCGATCAATTAGCAGTTCGAATCTGGCCATCAGCGCTTGCAGGTCGGTGTCTTCCATTGGGTTCCACTGGATTTGTCTGATGAATGGCAACTGCAGGATAAACGATCTGACGCCCTTGATAGTCTTGGTACGTCTGCCGGTGCTAGGATACAGCGCTTCATTCTAGACATTGCGCCGTCTGGCGCCTAGCTCACCATGCCTATTCAGAACTCCCCGTACGACGCTTTTTCCAAACTGCTGAGCACCAGCGGTCACCCATGCTCGCCTGCCGAGTTGCACGGCGTGTTGCTGGGCCGCAGTTGCACCGGTGTTGGCTTCGATGCCGACAACTGGCTGGCTGATGTGGCCGAGCTGCTGGAAACCGAACCCACCGAGAACGTGCGTAATGCGCTGATCGGCCTGCAAGAGATGGTCAAGGGCGAGCTCACCGGTGATGACGTCACCGTGGTCCTGCTGCTGCCGACCGACGACGCACCGCTCGCCGACCGCGCTGCCGCACTGGGCCAATGGTGCCAAGGCTTCCTCCACGGTTTCGGCGTGAACGCCGGCGGCCTGGAGCTGAGCACTGACGCCAAGGAAGTGTTGCAGGATTTGGCAGCCATCTCCCAGGTGCAAGACGCCCTGGAAGAATCCGAAGACGGCGAAGGCGACTACATGGAAGTGATGGAGTATTTGCGCGTCGCGCCGCTGCTGCTGTTCACCGAGACCAAGAAGTCTGCTGAGCCGGCGACCCCCAAGCCGTCGCTGCACTAAGAAAGGACGCCCATCTGCCCATGATCCATATCCCCAAAGCGGAATACACCCGGCGCCGCAAGGCGCTCATGGCGCAGATGGAACCCAACAGCATCGCGATCCTGCCGGCCGCCGCTGTGGCGATCCGCAACCGTGATGTCGAGCATGTTTACCGCCAGGACAGTGACTTTCAGTACCTGAGCGGTTTCCCTGAGCCTGAAGCGGTGATCGTGCTGATGCCCGGTCGCCAGCATGGCGAGTACGTGCTGTTCTGCCGCGAACGCAACGTCGAACGCGAATTGTGGGACGGCCTGCGCGCCGGCACCGAAGGCGCGATCCGCGACTTTGGCGCTGACGACGCATTCCCCATCACCGATATCGACGACATCCTGCCCGGCCTGATCGAAGGCCGCGACCGCGTGTACTCGGCCATGGGCAGCAACGCCGAATTCGATCGCCACGTGATGGAGTGGATCAACGTGATCCGCTCCAAAGCGCACCTGGGCGCCCAGCCGCCGAACGAATTCGTTGCCCTGGATCATCTGCTTCACGACATGCGCCTGTATAAATCGGCGGCAGAAGTGAAGGTGATGCGCGAGGCAGCACGCATTTCCTGCGCGGCCCACGTGAAGGCGATGCAGGCCAGTCGCGCCGGTTTGCATGAGTTCAGCCTGGAAGCCGAACTGGACTACGAATTCCGCAAGGGCGGCGCGAAGATGCCGGCCTATGGCTCCATCGTCGCCGCCGGGCGCAACAGCTGCATCCTGCATTACCAGCAGAATGACGCGGTGCTCAAGGACGGCGACCTGGTGTTGATTGACGCCGGTTGCGAGATCGACTGCTACGCCAGCGACATCACCCGCACCTGGCCGGTCAACGGCACGTTTTCGCCGGAGCAAAAGGCGATCTACGAAATTGTGCTGGCCTCCCAGGAAGCCGCCTTTGCCGAGATCGCGCCGGACAAGCATTGGAACCAGGCCCACGAGGCCACGGTGCGCGTGATCACGGCGGGCCTGGTCAGGCTCGGCCTGCTGCAAGGTGACGTCGACGAATTGATCGCCAGCGAAGCCTACCGGGCCTTTTATATGCACCGCGCCGGCCACTGGCTGGGCATGGATGTGCACGATGTGGGCGAGTACAAAGTGGGCGGTGAATGGCGTGTGCTCGAAGTCGGCATGGCGTTGACCGTGGAGCCGGGGATCTACATTTCGCCGGACAACCAGAGCGTGGCAAAGAAATGGCGTGGCATTGGCGTACGCATCGAGGACGACGTGGTAGTGACCAAGCAAGGCTGTGAAATCCTGACCGGCGGTGTGCCCAAGACCGTCGCCGACATTGAAGCGCTGATGGCGGCGGCCCGATGAGCCGGGTCAATGTGGCGATTATCGGCGGCGGCCTGGTCGGCGCCAGCCTGGCGTTGGCGTTGCAGGCCGGGGCCAAGGCGCGCGGCTGGAAGATAGTGCTGATCGAACCGTTCGCGCCGGGCGACAGCTACCAGCCGAGCTACGACGCGCGTTCTTCGGCGCTGTCGTTTGGCGCCCGACAGATTTATCAGCGCTTGGGCCTGTGGCAGGAAATTTCCCGCCGCGCCGAGCCAATCAAGCAAATTCACGTGTCGGACCGTGGGCGCTTCTCCACCGCGCGGCTGTCCGCAATGGAAGAGGGTGTTCCCGCGCTTGGCTACGTGGTGGAGAACGCCTGGCTCGGGCAATGCCTGTGGCAAGGTTTGGACAAAGAAGTGGTCAGTTGGCGCTGCCCGGCGGAGGTCACGCGCATGGAGCCGTTGCTCGACGGTTACCGCCTGACCCTCAACGATGAAACCATGCTTGAGTGTGATCTGGCGGTATTGGCCGACGGCGGCCGTTCCGGGTTGCGCGAGCAACTCGGCATCGGCGTGAAAACCCGGCCGTACAACCAGAGTGCGCTGATCGCCAACATCACCCCAAGCGAATCCCACAACGGCGAGGCGTTCGAACGCTTCACCGATGAAGGCCCGATGGCCTTGCTGCCGCTGCCGGACAACCGCTGCGCGCTGGTCTGGACCCGCATCGGCATGGACGCACAGCGCTTGGCCGACCTTGATGAGCGCAGCTTCCTGAGTGAGCTGCAGGGAGTATTTGGCTATCGCCTGGGCACCCTGAAACAAGTGGGCGCGCGTCATTTGTATCCGCTGACACTGGTGGAAGCTGAAGAGCAGGTGCGCTCGCACCTGGCGGTCCTCGGCAACGCCGCCCACAGCCTGCACCCGATTGCCGGGCAGGGGTTCAACCTGTCCCTGCGTGATGCAGACGCATTGGCCGAGGCCTTGCTGGCCGGGCCGCAAGTACCGGGCGACCTGGCGACCTTGCAGCGCTACCGCGAACGTCAGCGCCTGGATCAGAAGCTGACCGTTGGGTTCTCCGACCAGGTCACGCGCCTGTTTGGCAGTGCTCAGCCGTTGGTCGCGATGGGCCGCAACATGGGCCTGCTGGGCCTGGATTTGTTGCCGCCGGCCAAGCGCTGGTTTGCTCGTCAGGCCATGGGCCTGGGCACGCGCCCCGATGCGTAAGTGGTTGGTGGCGCGGTTGGGCAAGGCGCGTTTGCTGCGTTGGGTCATGACGCTGTATCCGCCGTACCTGGGCGCCGGCGTCAGCGTGCAGCACATGAGCGCGGATTTTCGCCACGTCAAAGTGCGCATGGGCCTGGGCTGGTACAACCGTAATTACGTCGGCACGCAGTTCGGCGGCAGCCTGTATTCGATGGTCGATCCGTTCTACATGCTGATGCTGATGGAGAACCTGGGCCGCGACTACATCGTGTGGGACAAGGCCGCGAGCATCGATTTCATTTCGCCGGGCAAAGGCCCGGTGTACGCGGAGTTTTCCATCGACGAAGCCTTGCTGGACGAGATTCGCGGGCAAACCGACGGTGGCGAGAAGTATTTGCCTCACCTCAAGGTCGAGATTCATGACGGCTCCGGCACCTTGGTGGCGCGGGTCGACAAAACCCTTTACGTGCGGCGCAAGCCGCCAGCGAGACAGGCTTAAAGCATGGACATGCGCGCAGATGTGCTGATTGTCGGGGCCGGAATGGTCGGAAGCGCCCTGGCGCTGGCGTTGCAGGGCAGTGGCCTGCAGGTGCTGCTGCTCGACGGCAGCCCGCTGAGTGTCAAACCGTTCGACCGTGACGCGGCCTTCGAACCCCGCGTGAGCGCCTTGTCGGCCGCCAGCCAGCGCATCCTGGAACGCCTTGGCGTGTGGGACGGCATCGTCGACCGGCGGGCCAGCCCTTACGGCGAAATGCAGGTGTGGGACGGCAGCGGCACCGGGCAGGTCCATTTTTCGGCAGCCAGTGTGCACGCCGACGTGCTTGGGCATATCGTCGAAAACCGTGTGGTACAGGACGCCTTGCTCGATCGCCTGCACGACTGCGACCTGGGCCTGTTGGCGAATGCGCGCCTGGAGCAGATGCGCCGCTCCGGCGACGACTGGCTGCTGACCCTGGCCGACGGCCGTAAATTGCGCGCGCCGCTGGTGGTGGCTGCCGACGGCGCCAACTCCGCCGTGCGCCGCCTGACCGGCACAGTGACCCGCGAATGGGATTACCTGCACAACGCCATTGTCACCAGCGTGCGCAGCAGCCAGCCGCACCAGCGTACGGCGTGGCAACGTTTCACCGACACTGGCCCGCTGGCGTTTCTGCCCTTGGTGCGGGAGGGTCAGGAGGACTGGTGTTCGATCGTGTGGTCGACCACACCAGCTGAATCCGAGCGCCTGATGGCGCTGGATGACGACAGCTTCTGCCGTGAACTGGAGCGTGCCTTCGAAGGGCGCCTCGGCACCGTGATCAGCGCCGACCCGCGCGTTTGCGTGCCATTGCGTCAACGTCACGCCAAACGTTATGTGGCCGAGGGCCTGGCGTTGATCGGCGACGCGGCCCACGTGATCCACCCCTTGGCCGGGCAGGGTGTGAACCTCGGTTTCCTCGACGCGGCGGTGCTCGCCGAGGTGCTGTTGGCAGCCACCGAGCGCGGCGAACGGTTGGCGGATGTGAAAGTGCTGAGCCGCTACGAGCGTCGGCGCATGCCGCACAATTTGGCATTGATGGCGGCGATGGAAGGGTTTGAGCGGTTATTCCAGGCGGATCAGTTGCCGTTGCGTTGGTTGCGTAATGCCGGGTTGAAGCTGGTTGACCAGATGCCTGAGGCCAAAGCGATGTTTGTACGTCAGGCACTTGGCTTGACGGGGGATCTACCTGAGCTGGCGAAGCCCTGAAGGCGAGCACTTTTCCTGTGGGAGCCGGGCTTGCCCGCGATGCAGGCGCCGCGGTGTACATATCCATTGTTGGAGTAGCGGCTGAGATGGGTTCCGCTTTTACAGCGGGTCACTTTCGAAAAGCGCGAAAGTAACCAAAGCGCTCTTGCCCCGCCACTCGGCACCTCGCCTAGGCTCGGTGTGCCCTCACTCCGGCTTGAATCCGTGGGCCGCCGTGACGGGCCATCCATGGCCCAACACGGCTAGCCCGGCGTCCTGCCGGGTTACCCACGGATTCAAGCCTGCGTTCGGCCAGCGTGGTTAACGGGGCGCTCTAGATCAAGATCACAAGCAAGATCAAAAGCAGAGCACGGCGGCCTGAAAGCCGACCTGAGTGATTGAAGCAAAAGCGGATCACAAGCAAGAGCGGTGGCTGACCCGATCACTCAAGCCTAACTC
>NZ_JBARTQ010000303.1:0-5633 GCF_049645325.1 Pseudomonas sp.
AGCGAACCCACTCTTCCTGCGGTTGCGCGCCAATGGACTTGTAGAAAGCAATTGCCGGCTCGTTCCAGTCCAGCACGCTCCACTCAAAACGCCCGCAGCCATTGTCGCAGGCGATCTTCGCCAGGTGGCGCAGCAACTTCTTGCCCGCCCCGCCGCCGCGTTGCTCCGGGTTGATGTACAGGTCTTCGAGGTACAGGCAGTTGCTGCCGAGCCAGGTGGAATAGCTGAAGAAGAACACCGCAAAACCGATCGGCAAACCGTCCCGCAAGCAGATCAGTCCGTGGGCGGTGGCGCCCTCGCTGAACAGGCTGCGCTCGATATCCACCACGCTGGCGATCACTTCGTGCCGGGCTTTTTCGTATTCGGCAAGCTCGGTAATGAAGGTCAGGATCTGCGCAGCATCGCTGGGCACGGCGGGGCGAATCTCAATGGTCATGGGCGAACCTTGGGCAAATTCAAAGCCCACATACTAAGGCGGTTTCATGACCGATTGCAGTGCAATTTCACCGCCCGCCAGCCTGGCCGGGGTAAAACGCGCCGTTACTCCGTTGCAGGCTAATGCAAGCACCACCAACCCCAGAACAATCCGCCCAGGCGCGCATGGTAAAAGTTGCCCATAACGCCAACGATTCCAAGGTTCGCCCATGCACCCAACTGCCCCGACGGGCGCGAAGATATTCGCCCTGTTTTGCCTTGCCAGCTTTCTGTTGTCGCTGTCGTACGGCTCGACGTTTTTGCTCTCGCTGCTGATTCATTCGCGCGGGGGAAATGAGCATGATGCGGGCAGTGTGATTTCCGCCGCGATGCTCAGCACCTTCGTGGCCGTGGTGTTCTCTGGCCATTTGGCGGATGCGCTGGGCGCGGCGCGGGCCATTGCGGGCATGGGGGTGTTGTTGGTGGTCGCCTGCCTGGGCTTTGCCTTGATGCCCGGGTTTGGCCAGGGCTTGATGCTGTTCGGGCTGGCCTTGGGGTTGGGCTGGGGCGTGTTCTACACGCTGGGCCCGATCATCGTCACTCAACTGATAGAGCCCGCGCAGCGCGCCCAATATTTTGCGCTGCTGTCGGGCAGCATGTTGAGCGGGATCGGCTCCGGACCGTTACTGGGGCGAGCCGCCAGTGCGCTGGACCTGCCGCTGACCACGGCGTTTTATATCGCCGCCCTGGCGAGCCTCGCCGGGGTGGTGATGTTCTGGCGCCTGGGTGCACACCTCAAACAACACGCGAATGTGCCGACAGCGAGGATTTCCTGGACGGCCAGCCGACGCGTGCTGTCCTCCAAGGCGGCGTTCGCGATCTTGATGGTCGGCCTGGGAGGGTGCGTGTTTGGCGGGCTTTCATCGTTCCAGACCAGCTACGCCGCCGCGCATGGGTTGGACTACTCGCTGTTCTTCGCCGGGTTCCTGAGTGCGGCGATCACCAGCCGCCTGTTGATCGCCGGCTTTGTGGTCAAGCGTGACGCCTACCGGGCGGCCTTCGTGTTGTCCGGGGTGATGCTGGGCTCAATCGTGCTGTTCGCGTTTGGCGTGAGCGGCAATTTCAGCTATTTGCTCGCCGCTGCGCTGCTGGGTGTCGGGTATGGCCTGACGTACTCGGTGATCAACGGTCTGGTGGCCCACGAAGCGCCGGCCGGTCACACGTCCCAGGCGTTGTTGCTGTTCAGCCTGGCGTACTTTGTCGGTGTCTTCGGGTTTCCGTGGCTGGCGGGCCGGATCATCGTCGATTACGGCCTGTCGGCCCTGATGCTGAGCGTGCTGGCCATCGCGGCGCTGAACTGGATGATCACCGTCGCGCGCCTGATAGGGCGTCGGCGCTCGGCACACAAAATCTTACAGGTCAGTAAAGACCGTTCGTCGCCATCAAGGCACGAACCGCAAAGGGGGGCTGACCAATAAAGGGTAAGGACATTAATCATATGGAGACACCCCCATGAAGAATTCCAAGTTTGCTGCCCTCGCCCTCACCGGCCTGTTGTCTGCCGCGTCCCTGAGCGCCTTCGCCGCGACCTCGTCGACCGGCAAGACCGACCCCGTCGGCAGCCCGCCAAGCCCTGCCACCCAGGAATCCCAGGATTCGATGGGCACCGGCCTCGACACCAACGGTGGCGCGATCATCGACAACGGTGCCGGTGCTGACCCGCGCACCCAAGGCAACGACACCCAGCGCCAGGCCCCCGCTGCCGTGGGTAACGGCAAAATGGGCCCGGGCAACAGCAATGAGCCGAAGGTCAACAAAGGCGACGACTCGAACATCCCGGGCGCACCAAAACAACCTGCGCCTTGATGCATCGATCGCAAGACGAACACCCGACCATTTCCCAGTGAAGAGGTATGCATGAACGTCGACAGAAACCTTGAAAAAGAAGTCCTCACCCGCCTGCTCCACGCCCATCCCAATGGCCTGGGCAAGGAGGTGCTGGACAACTACCGCGGTGAAAAGGAGGTCGCCAGTGTCTTGGCGTTCCTGCAGGACCGTGGGCTTATCAAGGATGGTCATGTGACCACCGACGCCGCCGGTGAATATGCGTTGAACCTGCCGATCAAGCTGACCGCCTCCGGTGTCGATGAGGCGCGCAAGCTCGAAGGCCAGGGCCCTCAGTAATCCATTTTCTGGTCTGGCCCTGTTGCTGGGGCCAGAAGGAGTATCGCGATGCCTCGTGGAAGCAAAGCTAAATACACCACCGAACAGAAGCGCAAGGCTGCTCATATCGAAGACAGTTATGAGCACAAGGGAGTGTCCAAGGAGGAAGCCGAAGCGCGCGCCTGGGCCACCGTCAACAAGCAATCGGGCGGCGGTGAAAAAACCGGCGGTTCCGGTCAACGCAAGGCGCCGGCGAAAAAGGCCGAGGACCGCCATGAGTCGTCCAAACGAGCTGCCGCCAGCCGTGAGGGTCACCCTCGCGGCAGCCGTACTTCGTTGGCGACGCAGACCAAGGAAAGCCTGATGAAGGAAGCGCGAGCCAAGGACATTCCAGGCCGCTCGAGCATGCGCAAGGATGAGCTGATTGAGGCGCTGAAAAAAGCCGGTTAAACAAACAGCCGTTCAATTGTGGGAGCCCGCTCCCACAATTGAACGAGTTCTGTGGCCCCTACTCTGCCAACAATGCGTCCACTTCGGCAGTGCCCGGTGACGTCGCCGGGCCCCAGCGCGTGACTGCCAATGCGGCGGCGGCGTTGGCGCGCCGTGCCGCTTGCGCAGGTTTCAAGCCGCCCGCCAACCCGGCGAGAAACACGCCGGCATGAGCATCGCCCGCCCCATTGCTGTCCACCGCCTGCACCTTGAAACCCGGTACATGCTCGGCTTGGCCCTGGCAACTGACCCAGCAGCCATTCGGCCCGTCGCGCACCACCAGCAAGGCCTCGGCAGGCAAGTGGCGATTGAGATCGAGCAGCGCCTCGGCGAGCGTTGCGGCACCGGTAAACGCCAAGGCTTCCGGGCCATTGCTGGTCCAGATATCAATGCGCGGCAGCAACGCAACCATGAGGGCCGAATCCGGCGCCTTGACCAGTGGGCCCGGGTCGAACACCACCGTGATGTCTCGCGGCAGCGCCAGCAGCCAATCGAGCAAGGCCTGAGCCTTGCCCTCCAGCAGTAGGCTGTAGCCGCTGACGTACACATAATCTTCAGCGCGCGGTACCACGCCAGCCAAGTCCCCGGCGCTCAAGTCGCCCTCAGCGCCAATGTGGGAAATGAAGGTGCGCTCGGTCGTGGCCTCGGTCAGCGACACGCACAAACCGGTGTCCTTGCCGTCACTGGCGGGTTGCGCCATCTGCACGCCTTCAGCCTGCATGGCCGCACGCGCCAGGTCGCCGAAGCGCCCCTGGCCGTGACGGCCCAGGTAGACCACCGGCAAACCATTGCGACGCGCGGCAGCCATCACATTGAAGCCACCGCCGGCTTCAAAGCTGGCGGTTTTCGCCAGCACGTCGCCGCCGGTCGCGGGCAGGGTATCGAGGGCCATGACCAGGTCGACGATGACCTGGCCGGTGTGCAGCAATCTAGACATTGTGACTCTCTACCAAAGCCGGGCGACGGTCAGCTGCACCGCCCAGTACTGCATAAATCCCGCCGGCGACCAGGAACGTGACGATCCAGCCCAGGCCGTTGTGGCCCAGCCAGGAGTCGGACAATGGCCCGGCGAACCAGATGTTTTGCGCGGTGGTGCCAATGGTGGTGAAGCTGAAACCCAGCACGATCGCCACGGCCCAGGCGCCAAACGCGCGCCATTCCACACCGCCGCGGTACCAGTAGGCGCTGCTCGGCGTGACGTCGAGCAGGTCTTTGGCGCTGTAGTAGTGACGGTGGACCAAGTCGACTACAAAGATGCCGACCCACGCGGTGATCGGCACCGCCAGCAACGAGATGAAGGTGATGAACGGGCCGTAGAAACTGTCGGCGATCAGCATGAAGTAAATCGAACCGGCGAAGATCGCGACGATGTCGACGATCACCGCGTGTACGCGCTTGACCTTCAAGCCGAGGGTCAAGGTGGTGAGACCGGCCGAGTACACCGAGAGGTTGTTCGACAGCAACAGCCCACCGAACGCGGTGATCAGGTACGGCACGGCCATCCAGGTCGGCAGCATGTCGCGGATCGCAATGATCGGGTCCGTGGCCGAGGCCAGGTCGTTGTTGCCCACCGACAGCAGGCCGCCGAGGGTGATCAGCAACACCAGCGGAATGCCCGCACCAAACGCGGCGGACGCCACCAGGCGCACGGCCTTGACGCTACGGTGCTGGTAGCGCGACATGTCGGCACCGGCGTTGGCCCAACCGATGCCGGTACCGGCGGCCATGGTGCCGACGCCGATGATCATCGCGCTCAGCGGTGCCGGTGTGGCGTTGAACACCGCGCTCCAGTCGATGGTGGCGCAGAGGAAGCCGCCGACCAGAATATTCAAGGCGCCGAACACGTAGGTTGCCCACTTCTGGATCACCAGCAAGGTGGCATGGCCGAGGCCGGAAACGGACAACGTCAGCAGCACAAAAATCGCGATGAACAACAGGGTCAGCACCGGCGCACTTTTCGCCTCGACCGGCGAGCCGAACACAATCGAACACAGTGACAGCAGCACAAAGGCGGCCGTGGTGGTATTGACGGTTTCCCAGCCCAGGCGCGACATCAGCGAGACGATGGTCGGCCCGATATTGCCGCGCACGCCGAAGATGGCGCGGGACAGGGTCAGGCTCGGCGCACGGCCACGGCGACCGGCAATGGAGATGATGCCCACCACCGCGAAGGAGCCGGCCGCGCCGAGAATCGCGACGATGATCGCCTGCCAAATCGCCAGGCCGCGAAACGCTACCAGCGTCGCGCCGAGTGGCAAACCGAGGATGCTGATGTTGGCCGCGAACCACACCCAGAACAGTTGCAGCGGGTGGCCGTTGCACTCGCTTTCAGGGACCGGTTCGATGCCGCGTGTTTCCAATTGCCCGGCGCTTTGGCCGGAAGATGGGGTGCTCATGTGGGGTGCTCCAGTGCCTGTATTGTTGTGGTTGTGGCAGATATACAAAGGGAAACTTTTACTCGGTCTCCCTGACTCGATGCGATCAAATGTGGGAGCGGGCTTGCTCGCGAAGGCGGTGTAACCGTCGCCATGTGGGTTGAATGACACACTGCTTTCGCGAGCAAGCCC
>NZ_JBARTQ010000304.1:0-15782 GCF_049645325.1 Pseudomonas sp.
GGTTCCGCTCTTACAGCGGCTCACTTTTGGTGGAGCGCAAAAGTAAGCAAAACGCTCTTGCCCCTCCACTCGGTGCCTCGCCTAGGCTCGGCATGCCCGCACTCCGGCTTGAATCCGTGGGCCGCCGTGACGGGCCATCCATGGCCCAACACGGCTAACCCGGCGTCCTGCCGGGTTGCCCACGGATTCAAGCCGGAGTGCGGGCATGCCGAGCCTAGGCGAGGCACCGAGTGGAGGGGCAAGAGCGTTTTGCTTACTTTTGCGCTCTATCAAAAGTGAGCCGCCGTAAGGGCAGAACCCATAGAGGCCATGAACCCAATAATGGATATACACACACCCAGACCGCCACCGCAGGCAAGCCAGCCCCCACAAATCACCATCGCGCCCGTCCAAAAAATAGCGACCCGCCTAACGCCAACGCCAAGACACCCCGGTATAAACCCCCCGCCCATCCCCCGGCGTCGAACGAGCAACGTCCAGCCCCTTGTCGTCATACCCCGGCGTCACCGTATTGGCATACCGGCGATTAGCAAGATTGCGCACATCCACCCAAGCCTGCCAATCCTGTTTCGGCGCGTCATAACCAAAGGTCGCCCCCACCGTGGTATAGCCCGCAGCGTAATAGGAATTGGCATAATCCACCGCCACCCGTGACGAATACTCAGTATTAAAACTGGTGTAAAACCCCGTCGGATGGCTATAGCGCAACTGCGCCTGGTAATAGTGCTTGGGAATCCCCGGCAACGCGTTATCGCCAAACCGATCATCGTCGCGGTAATGAAAGTCGCTGTACGTGTAAGCCTGGCGCAGCGCCAACTGACCACTGCCGCCGCCATCCCACAGCGGGCTGAGCAGACTCAACTCCAGCCCCTGATGCACCGTGGGGCTGGCATTGGCTTCGGCCACAACCGCGTTACTGGTCAAGGTCTGGGCCTGGGTTTCGACCGTGAGCAATTCATGGCGCACTTCGGAGCGGTACAGCGCCACGTCCCACTGGCCGATCACATCCTCGCCACGGCCGCCGATTTCCAAGGTGGTCGCGGTTTGATTGCGCAGGTTCACACCTTCACGGGCCAACCCTTTCGCAGGACCGCTCGCAAAATAGGTGTTGGAACCCCAAATCATCGACCACGCATGCGGTGGCTCGACCGAGCGACTGAGGTTGCCGTACACCTGCAATTGCGGGGTGAAGTCATACCGCAGGCCGACGCGCGGCGCGTAGTCCCAATCATGCTGGCTCGTAGGCGAATGAGTTTCTGGGTAGGTGACTTCGGTCTCACGGCGGGTATAAATCGCGGCCAGGCCCGTGGTCAACCACAGGTCCGGGACCAGCTCCAGGTCGTTGCCGACATGCAGCACGGTGTCGGCGCCCAAATAGCTGTAGTCACGGGTCTTCGTGCCGGGTGCATAGGTAGCGGTATTGCCCGCAGGCGTGCGTACATATTCAGACGCACCGTTGTTCGGCATCGCCTGTGTCGTACGCAAGCCAAGCGTGGTTTTACTGTCGTGACCGAACAACCAGTCCTGACGGATGTAGTTCAAGGTGCCGCTGATGTCGGTGTAGGCGACTTTCAAGCGATTGGTGCCTTCGCGCAGGTCCATCGGGTAGTCGTGATAGGTCAGCCCGGCTTCGACACGGGAATTGTCATCCAGCTGCAAGGTGGTCTTGTTGGCGATCCAGGTCGAACCGGGCTGCAGGCGTTTGGAATCGCGCAGGGCATTCAGGCTGTTGGCCGCGCGTGGGTCGTGGCTGATCTGGTAACGGGTGAGTTTGCCGGGGGTGTCGTTGGTGGTTTCGCGGTAGCGGAAGTAGAAGCGCGTCTCCAGGTCCGGGTTGAAGCGGTAGCCGAAGTTGGCGGCGACGCCCTTGCCCGTGCCGGCGCTCTGGTGCTGGTAACCGTCGGAGTCCGAATCGGTGAGGCTGATGTAGTAGTCGGCATCCCCCAGCACCTGGCCGGAGCTGATCTCGCGCTGGGCATAGCCGCGGCTGCCCGCCTCATAACGCACCTGCAACGGGGGCGCGTCGTAGCCGGTGTGGGTGACATAGTTAACCGAGCCGCCCAAGGCCAGCGCGCCCTGGTCAAAGCCGTTGGCGCCGCGCAGCACTTCGACGCGGCTTTGCCACAGTGGGTCTTTGAGCTCGTAAGGCGTGCCGCCCGGGCCGGTGAGCGGCAAACCGTCGAACATTTCATAGAGCCCGGACGCATGGGAACCCGGGCTGCGGTTCAGGCCCGAACCGCGAATCGACAGCTTCACCCCTTCGTTGTTCGCCGCCTTGGCGTACACCCCGGCCTGGTACTTGAACACGTCTTCGTTGGTGCTGACCCGCCCCTGTTGCACGCTGTTCATGTCGATAAAGTTGGTGCCGCCGGGCACGCGCTTGAGCTGCGCCTGAGCCACGTCTGCCGCGCTGGCTTCGCTGCTGGTGACTTCAACCGGGGCCAATTGCAGTGCTTCGGCGTGTACCACAGAGCTGAGAGTCAGGGCGGCAAAAACGAGCGGAGGTTGGCGCAACAGCATGGATAAATCCTTGGAATTCAGGGGCGTGACGGGGCGGGCCCATCACACGAACAGTGATGGGAAGGCGGGCACACCCGCCAGGTCACTCCTGACTAGCGGCGCGAATGCGATCCAGGCATTCAGGCCCTCTCATGGCAGTACACGAGCTAACCCGCTGGAAAACCCTTGAGTTCAAGCGCCTGCATGAACTCATCCGCCTCCGAACCCAGCGGGAACCTGAAGCCATACATTTCGTCGCACGCCAGAATATTGCCCAAAGCCACGCGCAACCGTGGCTCGGTGGGCGCATCACGCAGCAGTTTGTGTGCGGGCAATAACAACTCGGCGGGAGCACCACGGGCGCTTGCCACGTCAATCACGGCAAACAGGATAAATCGCAGGCGGACCTCACATTCTGTGGGCCAAACCGTTTTTTGCTTACCCAAGGCACGCACTCATCATTAAGAAAAGTCCGAGGCTATTGCCGACTCGGGGGTGTTTCAACAGACGGGACACAAGATAGGCCGTTTCCTACATATGACTCAGATAAACCTCACCTGCCGAGCGGTGCACGCCTCACTGCACCGGTAAGAAGTTCATCAGCAGCAAGCTTTGCGCGTAGTTGAGGCCGATGCGCCGGTAGCGTTCATCGAGCATCTGGCTGAGCAGGTCGAGGCGCGCAACGATCTTGCCGAACTCAACGGCAAAACTGAGGTTGCTGCCCTCCTCCGAAATCTCATTGGAAAACAGCAGCAACACGCCATTGGCGTCCTGGCGCTGGCCCAGCAGCCAAGTGGCTTTTTCGATATTGCGCGCAGCGTTGCTGACAAATTGCGGGTTGATCGAGTCGGTCACGTAAAACTGCGTGCGTCCGCCGTGAGCCGTTACCAGCATGCTGCCGATCGCATAGATAAACGCACCGACCCGGTCGCCGCGAAACTCCGGGCTCAGCGAATAGCTCAAGGCCACAAGATCGCGCCGTTCCCCCAGCGCCGGCAGCGGCTGGCGATTCTCGATAGCCCGGCGGATTTCCCGTGCAGCGGTGACAGCATCCGGATACCCCGATTGGCGCCATTGGTTGGGGTTGCGCAGGTACAGCTTGCTCATCAGCAGATAAAGGCTTTGCAGGTTGTCGCGCATGCCCAGGGTGGCCATGCGGTCGACGCTGGTCTGGAAGAACTCATCAGGCTTGCCGTTGCTGAATTGCCGGGCAATATCACGCCCCTGTTGCTGGCTGCAACCGCTCGCGCAGAGCGCCAGCACAGCCGCCAGCAGCAGCGGCAATCGCATGAGAAACACACTTGAAGTTCGAGCCATCGGCACCCGGTCTGGTTCGTTGCCCACGCGCTGAATGCGCGTGGTCGTGACACAGATAGAGCCAAAGAATGAAAAAAAGTGCGACAGCCGGTGCAGATCGGCCAACGCCTACAGGCCGACGCGCACATCACGTATAGGTGCAATCCTGTCGAATACTTGCCTATTCCTCCGACCTGTCGGCAAATGCATAGATAGCCTGCTCATGGTGGTCTAGAGTTTAACGATGTGCGCCAGTTGCAATGACCCAGGCCCACCACTGGCTTCAAATGCCGGGTTTCACGCCTTTATAAAAATAGAAACACGCTGCACCAACCGATGATCAGCAGGTGAGCCATGGAATTACGAATCAACCAAAAGACCTATCAGGTCGATGCCGACGCCGACACCCCTTTGCTGTGGGTCATCCGCGACGACTTGGGCATGACCGGCACGAAGTACGGCTGCGGCCTGGCCCAGTGCGGCTCCTGCTCGGTGCTGGTGGACGGTAACGTGGTGCGCTCTTGCGTCACGCCGGTGGCGGGCGTGGTCGGGCGTGAAATCACGACCATCGA
This sequence comes from Pseudomonas sp., assembly GCF_049645325.1. Taxonomy (GTDB): domain Bacteria; phylum Pseudomonadota; class Gammaproteobacteria; order Pseudomonadales; family Pseudomonadaceae; genus Aquipseudomonas. The sequence continues at coordinate 4,368 of NZ_JBARTQ010000304.1, forward strand.
AGCCATCGAAGCCGATGACGTCGGCAAGCGCGTGGTCGCGGCCTGGGTCGAGCACCAAGTGGCGCAATGCGGTTATTGCCAGTCCGGGCAAGTGATGGCGGCCACTGCGCTGCTCAAGCACACCCCCGCGCCGAATGATGCGCAGATCGAAGCGGCGATGATCAACCTGTGCCGCTGTGGCACTTACAACGCTATCCGGACCGCCGTGCATGACCTGGCGAAGGGGAGCGTGTGATGAACATGCCCAACGAAATCCTCGATGTGGCCTCCGGCGACCCGGTCAACCTCTCGCGCCGGCGCTTTCTGGCCAGCACGGCGGTGGGCGCCCTGGTCATCGGCTTCGGCTTGCCGCTGGGTTCGCCCAGGGCTTACGCCGCCACGGCCGGCGCCGCAGAACGCGGAACCCAGGTGCCGGCGTTTCTGGAAATTCGCCCGGACGGCAGCATTCGTCTGCTGAGCCCCTTCATGGAAGGCGGCCAGGGCACCCACACCGCCATGGCGCAGATTGTCGGTGAGGAGCTGGACGCCGATCCCTCCACCTTCGTGGTCGAGGCCGCGCCACCCGGCGAAGCGTATGTGGTGATGGACAACGGTCTGCGCATCACCGGCGGCAGCATGTCGATCCGCATGAGTTACCCGACCATGCGCCGCCTGGGCGCCTTGGCGCGGGCCATGTTGCTGCAGGCCGGCGCCGAGCAACTCGGTGTGCCGGTGGCTCAACTGACCACCCAACCCGGCCGCGTGGTGCACGCCGCGTCCGGCCGCTCGCTGGGCTACGGTGAGCTGGCCGGTCGCGCCCTCGACATGCCGGTACCCGACCCCGCCACCATTACCCTGCGCGACCCGAGCCAGTTCCGCTGGATCGGCAAGCCGGTCAAGCGCCTGGACGCCTACGACAAATCCACCGGCAAAGCCCAATACAGCATCGACCTGAAAGTCGACGGCATGCTCCACGCCGCGGTCCAGCATGCGCCACGCCTGGGCATGACCGTGGCCAGCCTGCGCAACCAGCCTCAGGTCGAGGCCATGAAAGGCGTGCACTCGGTTCACACCCTGCCCGGCGCCGTGGCGGTAGTCGCCGAACGCTGGTGGCACGCCAAGCGCGCGGTGGAAGCGATTCAGGTTGAATGGCAGGAAGCCGCTGCCGACTCAACCGTGCGGGCAATGCCGGCGGATTTTTCCAGCGACAAGTACCGCGACTTTCTCGCCGCCCAGCAAGGCCCCGCGCGTGACGATGAAAATGAAGGCGACGTGGCCGCCGCGCTGACCAACGCCAAGACCAAGGTCGAAGCCACTTACCACAATCAGTACCTCAACCACGCGCAATTGGAGCCGCCGTCTGCCCTGGCCCGCTTCAACCCCGACGGCTCGCTGGAGGTGTGGCTGCCGAACCAGGCGCCAGACATGTTCCGCGCCGACATGGCCAAGCGCACCGGGCTTTCCATTGAACAAATCACCCTGCACTCGCCATTGCTGGGCGGCTTTTTTGGCCGGCACTTCCTGTATGACTCGGCCAACCCCTATCCGCAGGCGATTGCGCTGGCCAAGGCCGTGGGCCGCCCGATCAAGCTGATCTGGAGCCGCGAGGAAGAGTTCCTGCGCGATGTGCTGCGCCCGGTTGCGGTGGTCAAGTTTCGCGCGGCGCTGGACGACAAAGGCCTGCCGGTGGCCATTGAAGCAATCAGTGCCACCGAAGGCCCGAGTGAAGCCATCGCTGGCAAACAGGGCGAAAAACTCGACCCCACGGCCCTCGAAGGGTTGTCGGGCAAGGCCTACGCCATCCCCAACAAACGCATCGCGCAGATTTACGTCAAAGGCCCGGCCATGCTCGGTTACTGGCGGTCGGTGGGCAATTCGCTCAACGACTTCTTCTACGAAGCGTTTCTCGACGAACTGGCCGACAAAGGCGGCCAGGACCCGTATGAACTGCGCTTGCACTTGTTGCGCGACAACAAGCGCCTGACCACCTTGTTGCAAGCAGTGGGCGACTTGTCCGGTGGCTGGAAGCGTGGCCCCTACACCGCCGAAGACGGCAGCCGGCGCGCACGCGGTGTGGCCATGGCCTCGCCGTTCGGTTCGCAGGCGGCAGTCATAGCTGAAGTGTCGATTGAAAACGGCCAAGTCAAGGTGCACCACATCTGGGAGGCCATCGACCCCGGCAGCATCGTCAACCCGGCGATCGTCGAGGCGCAGGTCAATGGCGCGGTGGCCTTGGGGCTCTCGCAAACGCTGGTGGAGGAAGCGGTGTACGTGGACGGCAAGCCACGGGCGCGCAACTACGACCTGTACCCGATCCTGCCGCCCTCGCGCATGGCGCAGGTGCACGTACGGATCGTCGAGAGTGGCGAAAAAATGGGCGGTATCGGTGAGCCACCGTTACCCGCAGTGGCGCCGGCCGTGGCCAATGCGGTAGCGCATCTGACCGGGCAACGCATCCGCAGCCTGCCTTTGAGCCGGTACACCTTCGCCTGACCGACAAGGAACGCCCATGAACAACCGTCGATTCGCAAGAACCGCAGGCTGGCTGGCGCTGCCCTGCCTGGTCGCGGCAGGCCTGCTGGCCTGGTATGTGACCCGTGAACCTGCTTCGCCACTGGAACAGGCCCAGGCCGCCAGTTTTGATCCCGCCCTGGTCAGCCGCGGCGAGTACGTCGCGCGCCTGAGCGATTGCGTGGCCTGCCACAGCCTGCCGGGCAAGGCGCCGTTCGCCGGGGGCCTGGAAATGGCCACGCCGCTGGGCGCGATTCACGCCACCAACATCACGCCCGACAAAAAATCCGGCATTGGCGGCTACTCACTGGCCGACTTTGACCGCGCCGTGCGTCACGGCGTCGCGCCGGGTGGGCGGCGGCTGTACCCGGCCATGCCCTACCCGTCTTACGTGAAGCTCAGCGACGATGACGTGCGCGCCATGTACGCCTTCTTCATGAAAGGCGTGCAACCGGCCGACCAGCCGAATGTCCCCGGCAGCATCCCGTGGCCGCTCAATATGCGTTGGCCTATCGCCCTGTGGAACGGGGTGTTTGCGCCGAGTGAGACCTACGCGGCCAAAACCGCTCAGGACGCACTGTGGAATCGCGGCGCCTATATCGTTCAGGGCCCCGGCCACTGCGGCAGTTGCCACACGCCGCGCGGCTTGGCGTTTAACGAAAAGGCGCTGGACGAGTCCGGCAAGCCGTTCCTCACCGGCGCGCTGCTCGACGGCTGGTACGCACCCAGCCTGCGCCAGGACCCCAACACCGGCCTGGGGCGCTGGAGCGAGCCTGAAATCGTGCAGTTCCTCAAAGTGGGGCGCAACAAACATGCGGTGGTCTACGGTTCGATGACCGAAGCGTTCAACAACTCCACACAGTTCCTGGCCGACGACGACCTGGCCGCCATCGCCCGCTACCTCAAGTCGCTGCCCGGCGACCCGCAACGTGACGGCGCAGCCTGGCAATACCAGGCCGTGGCCGCCGACGTGCGCCCGGACGTGCCCGGCGCCCACACCTACGCGACCCGCTGCGCCTCCTGCCACGGCCTTGATGGCAAGGGCCAGCCCGAGTCAATGCCGCCGCTGGCCGGCGCCACTTCGGCATTGGCGAAGGAAAACGCCTCGGCAATCAACATCACCCTCAACGGCTCACAACGGGTGGTGGCTGCGGGCGTACCGGACGCCTACCGCATGCCGGCGTTCCGCGAGCAGTTGTCCGACCAGGAAATTGCCCAGGTGCTGACCTATGTGCGCAGCACGTGGGGCAACAGCGGTGGCGCGGTTGACGCTGCGGCGGTGAACAAACTGCGCGGGCATACCGACCCGGCCAGCAGCAGCCCGATCATCCTGCATATGCGTTGAAAAAAGAGTGGGTTCGAAAGGCTGCCTGACCGGCAGCCTTTTTTCGCCCGCTGTTTACCCAGCTAGCGTAAACGGGGCCAACCCCTGGGAAGCTCCTAGCGCCTGACCTCGCCCGATAGAAACGAGCGCCCCCACGCCAAGGGCGCCAACCCCAAATGCTCCGCCAGGGTCTGGCCGATATCGGCAAAGCTGCCTCGCTCGCCCAGCCATCCGGCGGCCAACCCTGCGCCATAGGCCAGCACGGGGACGTGCTCGCGGGTGTGGTCGCTGCCGGGCCGAGAAGGATCGCAACCGTGATCGGCGCTGATGATCAGCATTGTCTGCGGGTCCATTCGTGCCAGCAATTCCGGCAGCCGACGGTCGAAGGCCTCCAGCGCGGCGGCGTACCCGGCCAGGTCCCGGCGATGCCCGTAGAGCATGTCGAAGTCGACGAAATTGGCGAACACCAGGCTGTGGTCTGGTGCCGCCTCGCAGGCTTGGAGCGTGGCATCGAACAGGGCATCGTTCCCGTCCGCCTTGAACAAACGGCTGATGCCCCGATGGGCGAAAATATCGCCGATCTTGCCCACCGCATGCACCGTGCCGCCCGCCTCGCACAGGCGATCCAGCAGCGTCGCCGAGGGTGGTGGCACGGTGTAGTCGCGGCGGTTGCCGGTGCGCCGAAACGCCCCCGCGTGCTCCCCGGTGAACGGTCGGGCAATCACCCGTCCAACCGTGTATTCATCGCACAATGTGCGCGCGATTTCACACACACGGTAGAGCGCGTCCAAGCCAAAATGGCTTTCATGGGCTGCAATCTGCAACACGCTGTCGGCGGAGGTGTAGCAAATCGGCTGCCCGCTGCGGATATGCGCTTCACCCAACGTGTCCAGCACAGTGGTGCCCGAGGCATGGCAATTGCCGAGGATGCCCGGCAACCCGGCCTGTTCGATCAGGTCGGCCAGCAACTGCGGCGGGAACGACTCGACCGGTTGCTCGAAATAGCCCCAATCAAACAACACCGGCACACCCATCATTTCCCAATGCCCGGACGGCGTGTCCTTGCCTGACGATTGCTCGCGGGCATGCCCGTAGGCGCCGATGGGCGCGGCATCGCCCCAAACGCCCGGCAACGGCCCATCGCCGCTGGCCGCCGCCGCCGCCCCCAACCCCAGGCGACCCAGGTTCGGCAAGCACAATGGCCCTTTGCGCAACGGCCCATCGGCCTCGCCCCGGGCGCAGGCCTGGGCGATATGGCGCAAGGTATCGGCACCGCTATCGCCAAACAGGGCGGCGTCGGCGCTGGCACCGATCCCCAGGGAATCGAGCACCAAAACGATGGCTTTGCTCATAGGATGTCCTGGATCAAGCTGCGTGCGGCCAGGCGTTCGCCGCCGAGCCGATAGGCGGCGCGCAAGGCTGATGCGCCCTGCTCGGCCTGGGCTTTATTGCGTGCGTGAACCCAGCCCAAGGGCCGTTGCGCGCTCACCTGTTCACCCACCAGCGCGAGCTCGCTGAAGCCCACGGACAGGTCCAGTACGTCGTCGGGGTGGCTGCGACCGCCGCCGAGTGCCACCACCGCCAGGCCCACTGCCCGGGTGTCGATCTCGGTGACGCTGCCGGCTTCCACGGACCACACCGGCATCGACACGCCCGCTTGGGGTAAATAGGCCTCGGGGTTTTGAGTGAAGTCCTGCGGGCCGCCCAAGGCACTGACCATCTGCCCGAAGCGCTGCAGGGCTGCCCCGCTCTGCCAGGCCTGATGCAGTTGATCGCGGGCTTGCGCGTCATCGCGGGCCAGGCCGGCCATGGTCAACACCTCAGTGGCCAGTGCCAAGGTCACCGCCCACAAGCGCTCGCTGCGCACGTCACCCTTGAGCAAGGCCACTGCCTCGGCCACCTCCAGGGCGTTGCCGGCACTGCGCGCCAGCGGCTGGTTCATGTCGGTGATCAGCGCGCGGGTATTGACCCCGGCACCGTTGGCCACCGCAACGATACTCGCCGCCAGCGCCCGCGCCTGTTCAGCCTCGGCCATGAAGGCCCCATTGCCGGTCTTCACGTCCATGATCAGTACATCGAGGCCGGCGGCGAGTTTCTTGCCGAGGATCGACGCAGTGATCAGATCGATCGACTCCACCGAGCCGGTCACATCGCGGATCACATACAAGCGCTTGTCTGCCGGCGCGAGGTTGGCCGTCTGGCCGATGATCGCGCAACCGACTTCAGCCACCACTTCGCGCAGCCGCTGCGGGCTGGGCTGGCAGTCGTAGCCGGGAATGCTGTCGAGCTTGTCCAGGGTGCCGCCGGTATGCCCCAGCCCACGCCCGGAAATCATCGGCACGTAGCAGCCGCAGGCTGCCAGCAAAGGCGCAAGCAGCAGGCTGATCAGGTCGCCGACGCCGCCGGTGGAATGCTTGTCCACCACCGGCCCCGGCAAGTCCCAACTCAGCACCTGGCCGGAATCGCGCATGGCCTCGGTCAAGACCAGGCGTTCAGTCACGTCCATGCCCTTGATGAAGACCGCCATGGCGAACGCCGCTATTTGCCCGTCGCTGAGGCTGGCGTCGGCAATCCCCGCGACAAACCGTTGAATATCGGGGGCCGACAGGGCGTGCCCGTCGCGTTTACGGCGAATCACTTCTTGTGGCAACCACATACCGCACTCCTTACAGCGCAATGAAAAAGCCGACGATGGCCGCACTCATCAGGTTCGAAAGCGTGCCGCCGATCATCGCCCGCAGGCCCAGCCGCGCGAGCTCCTGACGCCGTTGCGGAGCAATCCCCGACAGGCCGCCCAGTTGAATTGCGATCGAAGACAAATTGGCAAAGCCGCACAGCGCAAAGGTGACGATCACCTGAGTGTGCACCGACAGCAACGGCACCCCGGCCTCGGCCGCCTTGGCCGGGGTGAGGTAATTGGACAGGTCGGCATAGGCGACGAACTCGTTGAGCACCAGTTTTTCACCGATGAAGCCGCCGGCCATCACGGCCTCGTGCCACGGCACGCCCAGCAGAAACGCGAGGGGCGCCAGCACATACCCAAGGACCAGTTGCAGGGTCAACTGCGGGTAGCCGAACCAGTTGCCGGCCCACCCCAGCAGCCCGTTGAACAACGCGATCAAGGCAATAAAAGCCAGCAGCATGGCGCCCACGGCCAAGGCCAGGCGCAAGCCGACCTGGGCGCCTTCGGCGGCGGCGTCGATGATATTCGTGGGGCGGTTCTCACTCTGGTCCAACTGCGAGATCACCTGTTCGGTGCTGGCGATTTCGGTTTCCGGCTCCATCAGTTTGGCCATCAGCAAGGCCCCGGGCGCCGACATGAAACACGCGGCGATCAGGTACTTGAGCTCCACGCCCAAGCCTGCATAACCCAGCAGTACGGAACCGGCCACGGCGGCGAAACCACCGACCATCACCGCGAACAACTCGGAGCGTGTCAGCTTGGCAATGAACGGCCGCACCACCAGCGGCACTTCCGACTGACCGATGAAAATGGCCGACGTCACCACCATCGACTCGATGCGACTGGTGCCCAGCAACAGGCGCAGGGCGCCGCCCACCAGCCGGATAATCCAGCCCATCACGCCGATGTAATAGAGCACCGAGATGAAGCTGCCGAAGAACACGATCATCGGCAACACCCGGATGGCAAACACAAACCCACCGTTGCCGAACACCTCGAACATATGCGGGGAACTCAGGCCACCAAACAGAAACTCGATGCCTTTGTTGGCGTAGAGCTGCAGCGACCCCACCGCGCCGGAGAGCGAGGCCAGCACGGTCTGGCCCCAAGGCACATACAGCGCGAAGGCGCCAATCAAGACCTGCAGCAAAAAGGCCACCGAGACCGTGCGCCAATTGATCGAGCGGCGTTGGTGGGATAAAGCAATGGCAATGACAATAAGCGTCGCTATTCCGACAAGACTGATCATGCAGGCGTCTCAACATTAGACGAAGCGGATGCAGACCCGCAGGCCTGCCCAGGATTAGAAAGCGTCGAAGGCGCCCGGCAGCAATTGCTCCAGGGTCCAGGTACGCGTGGCAGCCGGGTCGTTGCCCTGGCAGATCACCACTGCATCCTTGGCCATCAACTCCAGCATCACCTGGCGGCAGGCACCGCAAGGGCTTATCAGCGAAACGTTTGGCGCGTAGACCGCGATGGCCTTGAAACTTCCCGGCGCATGGCCCTGGCTGATGGCGCTGAACAAGGCGCTGCGCTCGGCACAATTGGTCAAGCCATAGGAGATGTTCTCCACATTGCAGCCCAGGACCACCTCGCCGTCGGTGGTCAGCAAGGCCGCCCCGACGGGAAAATGCGAGTACGGCGCATAGGCACGACCAGCCGCCTGCCTTGCCTGTTCCATCAAACGTTGTTCAATCGTCATGCGCAGTGCCACCCCGTCTTGTTGCGAGCACGACCAGGCAGGTCGTGCCGCTATTATTTTGGTATTTAAATAACATTTAGTGTGACTTTTCAATCTTTTTCGCACGACCTTAAAAAAGGTACTGGATGACGTCTTGTTTATACAGCGGACCACACGCAGCCTTTTTCTCGCCTGGATATTGCCCAATAGAACTAAATGTCCATAATGGACAAATTAGTTTATGTCGGAGAGAACCATGTCCAACACACCGTTAGTAATTAACCAGGCCCAGGCCCGTGAACTTCTCGCGCACGTCGATGTGCCCCACATCCTGCACAAACTGTTCCGCGACATGGCCGCCGGGCTTGCCGTACAGCCCGCGCAACAGCTTGTGGAATTCCCGAATGGCGCCGGCGACTTCATCAATTACCTGGGCGTGCTGGCTGAGGATGAGGTGTACGGGGTCAAGACCTCGCCGTATATCGTGCGCGAGCAAGGGCCCTTGGTCACCGCCTGGACGCTGTTGATGTCGATGCGCACCGGCCAGCCACTGCTGCTTTGCGATGCCGCCGAACTGACCACCGAGCGCACCGCCGCTACCACGGCGCTGGCGGTGGATGCACTGGCACCTGCAGCCGCGCGGCGTCTGGTGATTGTCGGCAGCGGCAAGGTCGCGCAGGCGCATTTGCGCTACGTACAAAACCTGCGCGACTGGCAGAGCATCCGCCTGTACTCGCCGAACCTGGGCAGCGCCAGCGCCGACACCCGTGCACACTTAAAGGGCCTGGACCCACGATTGACCCTCGCCGCGACCTGCGATGACGCCCTGGAAGACGCGGATGTGATCCTGCTGTGCACTTCATCGGCCAGCCCGGTGATCGACCCGTCGCGCCTGAGCAAACCGGCGCTGATCACCTCGATCAGCACCAACGCCCCACGTGCCCATGAAGTGCCGCCGCACAGCCTCAACGGCATGCAGGTATTCTGCGACTATCGCCAGACCACCCCAGGCGCGGCCGGCGAAATGCTGATCGCCAGCGAACAGCACGGTTGGGACAAACGCGCGGTGATCGGCGACTTGCCCGAATTGCTCAGCGACATGGTCCAGCGCCCGAGCTACGAGCGCCATGTGTTCTTCCGCTCGATCGGCCTGGGCCTGGAAGACGTGGCCTTGGCCAACGCCCTTTACCAGACCCAGCGCTAACCCTCTTTCAGGAGACGTACATGAGCCATGCAGACTTCATCATCATTGGCGGCGGCATTGCGGGCGCGTCCACCGGTTTCTGGCTGTCGCAACACGGCAAGGTGCTGGTGCTGGAGCGCGAAAACCACCCGGCCTATCACTCCACCGGGCGCTCGGCGGCGCTCTACACCGCCGCCTATGGCACGCCGCAGGTGCGCGCGCTGACCTTGGCCAGCCGTGAGTTTTTCGATAACCCTCCCGCGGGTTTCTGCGAGCACCCGTTGCTGACGCCACGTGGCGAGATGACCGTGGATTTCAGCGGCGACCCGGCAGAGCTGGAAAGCCAGTACCAGAGCGCCAAAGCCACGGTGTCGCAGGTGCAGCGGCTGACGGCCGACGAGGCGTGCGCGCGGCTGCCGATCCTGCGCCGTGAAAAAGTCCACGGCGCAATCTTCGACCCCACCGCCAGCGACATCGACACCGACGCCCTGCACCAAGGCTACTTGCGCGGTATCCGCCGCAACCACAGCGAAGTGCGCACCGACAGCCACGTGCTGGGGCTGAGCCGTGACGCCGACGGCGTGTGGCACGTGCGCACCCAGGACGCAACCTACACCACGCCGATCATCATCAACGCCGCCGGCGCCTGGGCCGATCACATCGGCGGGTTGGCCGGGGCGGCTTCAATCGGCCTGCAACCCAAACGCCGCTCGGCGTTCATCTTCGCCGGGCCCGAGGGCCTGGACACGCACCAGTGGCCGATGCTGGTAGCCCTCGACGAAGCCTTCTACATGAAGCCCGACGCAGGCATGTTCCTTGGCTCGCCTGCCAACGCCGACCCGGTCGAGCCTCAGGATGTGCAGCCGGAAGAACTGGACATTGCCATGGGCATCTACCAGATCGAAGAGGCCACCACCCTGAGCATCCGCCGTCCTACGCGCACCTGGGCGGGGCTGCGCAGTTTTGTCGACGACGGTGACTTGCTGTCGGGTTTCGATCCCAAGGTGCCTGGGCTGTTTTGGGTTGCGGCGCAAGGCGGTTACGGCATCCAGACCTCGCCGGCGATGGGGCAAGCCAGCGCCGCCCTGGTGCGCGGCGCACCGCTGCCGGAGTCACTCACGCGGTTCGGCCTGGACGCTGGTATGCTCTCCCCCGTCCGCCTGGAGCCGCATTGATGAACACCGCCGAGCAAGAAAAGGTCATGCAGAATTTCCGCGCAATCGCCGATGCGATCGCCACGCTGTTCTTCCCCCATGCGGAAGTGGTGCTGCATGACCTGCGCACGCAGAAGGTCGACTACATCGCCAACAACCTGTCGAAACGGGCCATCGGCGATGACTCGGCGCTGGAGGACATGGTCAGCGATGACATCAGCGAAGTGAACATCGGCCCGTATGAAAAGCTCAACTGGGACGGTCAGAAAATTCGCAGCTTGAGCAGCGTGCTGCACGACCATAAAGGCCGGCGGCTCGCCGTGTTGTGCATCAACCTGAATATCTCGCTGTTTGAAAACGCCAAGGCGGCGCTGGACCTGTTCCTCTCGCCGAGCAAGCTGATCCCGCAGCCGGATTCATTGTTCCGCGATGATTGGCAGGAGCGGATCAATACCTTTTTGCATGCCTGGTTGCGTGAGCGTCAGTTGAGCTTGAACCTGCTGACCCGCGACCATAAGCGTGAACTGGTGCTGGCGTTGCATGCCGAAGGCGCGTTCAAAGGCAAGAGCGCCTCGAACTATGTGGCCAATGTGCTGGGCATGGGGCGGGCTACGGTTTACAAGCATTTGAAGGAATTGAAGGGCTGAGTTGGGGTGCTTGCGATGGCGTCCTTGTGCTTGACGCTGAACCGGGGGCATATCCGTTGTTTTGGTTATGGCGGGTATGGGTTCCGCTCTTACAGCGGGTCACTTTTGATAGAGCGCAAAAGTAACCAAAACGCTCTTGCCCCTCCACTCGGCACCTCGCTTAGGCTCGGTGTGCCCTCACTCCGGCTTGAATCCGTGGGCCGCCGTGACGGGCCATCCATGGCCCAACACGGCTAACCCGGCGTCCTGCCGG
>NZ_JBARTQ010000305.1:0-2555 GCF_049645325.1 Pseudomonas sp.
GGGCCATGGATGGCCCGTCACGGCGGCCCACGGATTCAAGCCGGAGTGCGGGCACACCGAGCCTAAGCGAGGTGCCGAGTGGAGGGGCAAGAGCGTTTTGGTTACTTTTGCGCTCTATCAAAAGTGACCCGCCGTAAGGGCGGAACCCATATCAGCCATCACCCAAATAACGGATATGCACTCACAAAAAACACCCCCAATTCGCCAGCAACAACGCCACCCAAGCCGAATGCCTCTCGCCCCCCGGCCTTCAAGGCCAAACGCGGAGCAAGCCAACTCACCACAGAAAGCCCCATAGCCCACAAAAGAGCATCTCACGCACCCAGATCAGCCAAACCCAAATGCTCGCGCAGCGTGGAGCCCGCGTAGGCAGTGCGGAACAACCCTTTGCGCTGCAAATGCGGAATCACACTCTCGACAAACTCAGTAAACGAACCCGGCAGATACCCCGGCGAAATCACAAACCCATCACAGCCGCCCTGCTCGAACAACTCCGCCAGTTGATCAGCGACCTGCGCCCCCGTGCCCACCAGTTGCGGCACACGCACGCTGCTGGCGAACACGCGGCCGAGCTGCTCCAGGGTGGTTTCGGGCCCCTGCATCAACAGCTTTTCAGCCGCGGCCGGAGGAATCAGAGGCGACTGGACGATCTCTGCGAGGGTCGCCGAGAGCGGGAATGGCGACAGGTCGACATTCAACTGCGAGGCCAATGTCACCAGCCCCAGTTCAGGCCGCGCCAGCGCGTTGTGTTTGTCGCGCTTGGCCCGGGCTTCGGCTTCGCTGCCGCCGATAAAGGGCATCACCGCCGTGAGCACTTTGCAGCTGTCAGCCTCTCGGCCCTGTTGCACCACCTGCGCACGCACGTCATCGCGGAACGCGCGCATCGCCGCCAAGTGCGGGTGAATGGTGAAAATCGCCTCGGCCCACCGTGCGCCGAACCGTCGCCCGCGCCCTGAGGAACCGGCCTGAATCAGCACCGGCCGGCCCTGGGGTGTGCGTGGAATATTCAGCGGGCCTTCGACCCTGAACCACTCGCCTTGGTGCTGCACGGAATGGATCAAGGCGGGGTCGGCGAGCACACCGCTTTCACGGTCCAGCTTGAGCGCGCCTTTGCCCCAGCTGTTCCAGAGCTTGAGCGCGACTTCAACGAACTCATCGGCGCGGTCGTAGCGCAGGTCGTGTTCCAGGTGCTTGTCCTTGCCGAACAAGCGCCCTTCGCTGTCGTTCATTGAGGTGACGATGTTCCAGGCCGCGCGCCCCTTGGACAGGTGGTCGAGGGTGGCGAATTCGCGGGCAATGTGCGCCGGCTCGTAATAGGTCGTCGAGCGCGTGGCGCCCAGGCCCAGCCGACTGGTCTGGCCGACCAGGTAAGAGAGGATCGGCAAGGGGTCGAGGCGCGTGGCGTCCTGGGCGCCGTAGCGCAGCGCGAACTCGCGGGAGCCGCCCATCTGGTCGCCCACCGCCAGGCGATCGGCGAAGAACAGGAAGTCGAACAGCCCCTCCTCCACCACCTTGGCGATGCGTGAGTAGTATTCGGGGTCGAGGTAATTGCCGAGCGTTTCAGGGTGGCGCCACACCGCGTGGCTATGGACCACGGGGCCGCTTAACAGGAAGGCAGACAGATGGATTTGACGGCTCATGGCTTGGGCGTCCACACGGTGATATTGGAGACTTTCAGCGGCTTGGGAATCAGCTTCGCGGCGTAGTAGGTGTCGGCGATACGCTGCTGCTCGGCGAGGTTGTTCACCTGGACCGGGATGATGTCGTAGCTGCGGCGGCTATTGGCGAGTTCCACCGTGGCCGGCGGGATATTGCCCCACAGCGGCCCGAGCAGTTCAGCGGCTTCCTTGGGGTGGGCTTTGACCCATTGGCCGGTCTCGCGCAGGGTGTCGAAGGTCACTTGCAGCACGTCCGGGTGGGCCTTGGCGAACGTTGTAGTCGCCAGGTAGAAGCGGTTGTAGTCGGCCAGGCCGTCCTTGCCGTCGGCGATCACACGCACGTGGTGTTCGAGTTGCTGGGTGGCGAGGAACGGGTCCCAGATCACCCAGGCATCCACGCTGCCATTGGAAAACGCGGCGCCGCCGTCGGGCGCTTCGAGGTAGCGCGGGGTGATATCGGCCAGGGTCAGCCCGGCCTTTTTCAACGCGCTGATCAGCAGGAAGTTGCTGCCCGAACCCTTGGACACGGCGACCGTCTTGCCCTTGAGGTCGGCGATGCTGTGGATCGGCGAGGTGTCCTGAACGATGATCGCCTGGGCGCCGGGGGAGGCGTTTTCCTGGGCGTAATAGGTCAGCGGCGCGTCGGCGGCTTGCGTGAACAAGGCAAACGCGTCAGCCACATCCGCGTGCAGATCGACACTGCCGGCGTTCAGCGAGCTGAGCAGGCCGGTACTGAATTCATGCCAACTGACGGTGAACCCGAGGGGCTTGAGGCGCTGTTCCAGCTGGCCGTTTTGCTTGAGCAGAATCCACAGCGTGGACGAGCGCTGGTAGCTGATATCCAGGGTTTGCTCGGCATGGGCCGCCGCTGCGGCAAGCAGCAGAATGGCGGCGACG
>NZ_JBARTQ010000306.1:0-8446 GCF_049645325.1 Pseudomonas sp.
ACCTTTCCCTGACTGACACACCGCCGTCGCAGGCAAGCCAGCTCCCACAATGGTTCGGCGCTGCCAGGCCTAGCGCTGCTGAAAGGCAATCTTCAGCCCCAGCCCCATAAACAGCGTGCCGATGATCTTGCCTTCCCACCGACGCAGCCTTGAAAGCCCTTTGAGCCCCCGGCTCAATGGGCGGATGGCGATGGCCAGCAGGCTGGTGTACACCGCGCTGAGCCCCGAAAAGATCAAGCCCAGTACCGCGAATTGAACCAGCGACGAGCCGGACTCTGGATGGACGAATTGCGGCAGGAACGCCAGGAAAAAGATCGCGGTTTTCGGGTTCAGCACTTCGGCGCCCACGGCCTGGAAAAACGCCTGGTGCGGTGTGACGGCGGGTAATGCCAGCCGCGCGTGTGCGCCGGATGGGGCCATGAACGCACGCACGCCCAGGTAGATCAGGTACGCGGCGCCGGCCCATTTGACCGCGTTGAACGCGGTCGCCGAGGTCATCAGAATCGCTGACAGCCCGAGTGCCGCGCACAGGGTGTGCACGAGGTCTCCGCATGCCACGCCCAGCCCGGTCGCAATGCCGACCTTGCGGCCACCCTGTACGGTGCGGGTGAGCACCAGCAACACCGAAGGGCCGGGGATCAGGAACAGGCCGATCACGACGGCGACGTAGGTGATGAGTGCGGCAAGTTCAAACATGGCGGCTGATCTCAAGGGTGGGCGCGGCCTACAGTAATCCCCAGCGCGCGCCCGAATGCAACACGGTCGACACGGCCCGGCTGCATCGACAGGGGCTTAGCCGAGTTTCACGTTCATGGTGATGCTCGCGGTAAACACCTTGACCCCGGCCTCATCAAAAATCGCCACCGGCACAAACTTGTCACCGGCGGTTGCCCAGTCAATCCCGCTGCCATCGGCGACCGCACGAATGTTCGACTTGGCCTTGGCCAGGTACTCGACGGTCATGCCCTTGGGAATCCATTTGACGCCCGGCGGGATCGACACGTCCGTCATCGTGCCGCCAGCCAGCTCCGCCGCGTTGCACAGGGCAATGGCGTGCACGGAGGCCAAGTGATTGGTGATCTCCTTGCGAAACGGCACGTTGACCACCGCATGCCCCGGGCGCAGCTCGGAAATTTCCGGCGCGATGGTGCTGAAGTAGGGCGCCATCTGGCACGCCAGTTGGCTGAACGCGGCCGGGCCGACGCTGTTGAACATGCTTAAGAACTGACTCATGGACGATCCTCGAAAATGGTTAACAGAATAATATTCTGTAACGGAAGAATATTCCGTGATTTCGAGGTGTGTCAAGCAATGCCTTCTCTGCCGGCCGATGTACCTTTAGACTCCGCCTATTTGGCGAGCCTCTTCATGCACGCACCCGATTTGATCGAGCGCACGTTCCCCGGGCGGCGCAGCGAGCTCAAGCGCAGCATCCTGCGCCAGGCCCTGGCCTGTTTTAACGAGGTGGGCATCGAAGCCACCAATATCGAGACCATCCGCGCGCAGTGCGACACCAGCGTGGGCGCCATCTACCACCACTTCGGCAGCAAGGAAGGCATCGTTGCCGCGCTGTTTTTTGCCGCCCTCGAAGACCAGGCCGCCCTGCGCGACCACTTTCTGCACGGCGCAAAAAGCGCCCAGGAAGGCGTCTCGGCGCTGGTGCGCAGCTACGTGGATTGGGTGGATGCGCAACCCGAGTGGGCGCGTTTTGTGTTCCAGAGCCGTTTCGCCGTCGCCAACGGCCCGTTCAAGGATGAACTGCTGACCCGCAACCACCAGCGCAACCGGCAATTGACCGAGTGGTTGAGCGGCGAGGGCCGACGCGAGCAGTTCAGCCAGGTGCCGGCCGAACTGTTGTTCTCGCTGATCATCGGCGCGGCGGAAAGCTACTCCCGCGCCTGGCTGTCGGGCCGGGTCAAGAAAAGCCCCGGTGAGTACGGCGAGTTGTTGGCGCAGGCGGCCTGGGCGTCGATTCAGCACCTGGGCGCACAGGCCTGACAGGCACTGCGCCGCTCACTTGCGCGACAGCCGCCGGCGCCAGTCGCCTCCTTGCTGGGCGAGGCACTCTTCTTCGGAATCGAAGCGCACGCAGCGCTCCATCGGCACGGGTGCCACCTCGGCAGCGTGCAGCGCCGCCGCCGTCAACTCGCGCATGCGTTGGTCTGCGCCCGTCGAAAGGGCATGGTCCTTGTTCGCGCGGGTGTCGAACACCCAGGTCACCCGCAGGCTCTGGGGGAAGGCGGCGTAATCGACCGTGTGGGTCAGCCAGTCGAAGCCCGGGATTTCAGCCTTGGCGGTTTCGCAGGCGTCGGTAAGCGTGGCGATCAGGCGGCGCTCAAGGCGGGCGTTGTCGCGTGGGGTAGGGGGCATCAGAAGCTCCGGCGGTGTGCTGTCATGGTTTCGTCATCAACGCGTGCGAGGTTTGCTCTGCCGAAAACCGGCTAATACGCTGTTTTTACTCTGGAAAACGGATTCTAAGGAAGAGCCGATGAGAATGCCTCAATCATGCGAGTCGTGACCTCCGGCTCAGCCTACCTCGACATTGATGCGTATGCCTGCTGTATCGCCTACGCCGAGCTGCTGAATCGCCAAGGCGTGCCAGCCTGTGCGGCCAGCAGCGCGGCACCGAATTTCAGCCTCCCTGCAACCGTGCTCGGTTGGCACGCCAGGCTGGACGATCATTCGCCCAGCCCGGGTGATGAGTTTGTGCTGGTGGATGTCTCCGACTATCACCACGTCGATGCGCGGGTAGTGCTCGACCAGGTGGTGGAAGTGCTTGATCACCACCCCGGGTTTGAGCAGTTCTGGGCACAAAGACTCGGGCCCGCTGCAGACATTCGGCCGATAGGCGCTGCGGCAACGCTGGTGTTCCTGCGTTGGGAAGCAGCAGGTCTGTTGTCGATGATCAGTCAGGCCAGCGCGGCGTTACTGGCCACGGCGATCCTGGACAATACCCTCAACTTCACCGGCCAAATGACCACGGCCCAGGACTGGCGAGCGTATGCAGTGTTGGCGCCACTGGCGAATTTGGCCGCGGATTGGCCGGGGGTGTATTTCGCCGAGTGCCAAACGGCGATCGAGTCCGACCTGGCAGGCGCCTTGGCGGCTGATACGAAGCGGATGGCTGCCAGCAGCAACCTGCCGCAGGTGTTCGCGCAGATGACCGTGTGGGACGCCGAAGGGCTGGTACAACGGCATCAGCCAGCGATTGTTCGATGGTTGGCGGAGCAGGGCGAAACGTGGGTGTTGAACGCGATCAGCATTCGCGAGGGCAAGAGCTACCTGCTGGCGGGAGGTTTGGCTAGCCAGGCCAGGCTGAGCCGTTTGCTGTCGATGGACTGGCGCGATGGAATGGCGGTGCTTGAGCCGTCGTTGCAGCGCAAGGAGATCGTGACGCTGGGCTTGGGAGCGTGAGACGGGGGCTGGCGGTGATGGACTCATCGCCAGCCCCTGCAAAAAGTGCGGGTCAGCGCACCACGTCCATCGCCGTGTATTGATTCACATAGTGCGTTTGGCTCGACGTCGATTCCAGCGTCAGGGCCACGCCCAGGTCCTCGATGAACACCCGGGCAGTCTTGTAGTCGCCCTGGTCGCACGCCAGCTTGATGGCATCGCCGGTCAGCGATGCAAACACCTGCCGTGCAGGGATGCGCTCGCCCACGGTGCAGGTCAGGTTCGTGTCGATGGGGGTGTCGGTTGGCTTGGCGGGCACGTTCAGCATGTGCAGGCGAACGCTCAGCGTCTGGCCGGGCGCCCAACGGGTCGGCACCTTCAGTTCGGCTTCGCGGGTTTGCAGCACCCGGCCATCACCCACACCATTCATCTTCGACTTCAACTGGACCAGGTCCGCCTGCGTCAGGCGGTCCACATTGAAGGCATTGCCGTAGGCCTCGTTCTTCACCAGCAAGCCACCCTCGGCCTTGAACGTGACCGACGTCGGCACGTCCTTGCTGCCATCGCCTTTCTTGGCGAGGTAGGTGTAGCTGAGTGTCTTGAACTTTGGCTGCAGCAGCGGCGAATCAAGGCGCTGGAGCACGCCGGCCGGCACCTCGACATCGCCGAGGCTGGTTTCGGCGACAGTGCGCGGGTAATCGACCGGCGCAATGTCGGGACGCAACCGCGCCAGCAGCCCCGCGTCGACGCCGCCCTGTACCGAGCAACTGATGCGCGACTGCGTGCCTTGCTTGCCTTCCGGCTCCACGATCAGCACACGCTCCACGTGCCGTGTGCCCGGCGCCTTACCCGGCTGCGGCTTGATCGCCTGCCAGCCGTTGCCGACCTTGAGCTCACTGCGCGTGTACTCGCCGTTGCCTTTTTGCAGCGAACCGGGTTGCTCCAGCAGCGGCGCGAGACGCTGGGCAACCGCGTCGATGCCGCCATCCACGATGAAGCCCCAGTAATAGTAGAGCCCGAGCGGGCCGAGGTCGGTGACCTCGTCGGTGTACGACAACAGCTTCAAACCCGCGATGGGCGGCGCGCTGACCGGCACCAGGTTGGCCTTGCGGTCGGCGCGATTCTTCACCGCGATCCACGTGAAGTCTTTTTCCTGCTTGAGCGGCGCATACGCCTGCCACGCGTCGTGGTGGCTGTTCAGGCTGCTGAAGAAGCTCGCGTCGCAGCGCGCGAAGGCTTTGAGGGTGTCAGTCAGTGCAACGTCGTCGGCATATGCCAGGGACGGCAGCAGGGCAGACGCCAGGAAAAGGGCGGGCAACTTCATGACGGGGGATGTCCGTATCGGCGGAGGGCGAGGCGGCATTATCCAGAAGTTGGGGGGTAACCGCAGCTCTAATGTGGGGGTGTTGAGGCGCTGCCCGCCCGCGTCGACGTCACTGACTTTGTCACCGACATCGACATCAGCCTTGTCGGGCCTCTTCCGATGCCGTTTTAATTTCCGTGATAGACAGGTGGTCTGCCTTCAGCTTCTGCCTTGCGCCCTTCCTGAAAGTCGTTTGATTTGTACAGCGTTGCGCGTTGCGCATCCAATCCGGACAGCGCGTCGGTTTGCGCCGGGTCGATGGCCCGATGCGCAGAGGCCAGCGATGCCTGGATCCCTAAAGGGCCATTGGCAGCGATCTTGTTGGCAAGCTCGATCGCTTTGTCGAGGGCTGACTGTGGATCAGGGATCTCCTGGACCGTTCCCATGCGATAGGCCTCACGGGCGGTCCAATGATCGCCGGTCAGCATGTAGCGCATGGCGTTGCCCCAGCCGGCTTCGCGCACGAAGCGTACGGTCGATCCACCGCCCGGGAAGCGACCGTGCGTGTTTTCGTCCTGCCCGAAGTTGGTGTTGTTCGCCGCGACCCGTATGTCGGCGACCAGAAACAGCTCATGCGCCATGTTCCAGGTGTCGCCATGCACCGCAACAATCAAAGGCTTGGTGAGGCCGGGCATTTTCTTGCCGAGCGGGTCAATCATCCCGTCACCGAGCGTTGCGCCGCCCGCGCTGGCAACGGCCTTAAAGCCCTCAACATCAAGACCCTGCGAGAAATTGTCGCCGTGCCCGAACAACACCGCGGCACGCAGTGATGGGTCATGGTCGTAGTCGTAATAGGCCTTGGCGAGGGCCAAATAGGCTTCCGGATCAAGCCTGTTCTGAATAGCGGGGCGGTTGATACCAATCAACACGATCTCGCCGCGACGCTCGACGGTAATCTTGTGGGATGCACTGGTCGGAATATCGACCATTGTGACTTCGTTAGAGCGTGACTTGGCGTCGTCGACAGATTGCGCAAGCGCTGCTCCCGTGAGCAGGGACAGTGCTGAGAACAGGATGATCTTTCGGAATACGCTTTGCATCGATACTTCCTTTAGTGAAGTTGGCTGTGGGAATGGACTCGCCCCGTACGTTCACTGAAGTCCCTGTGGTAACGACCTGGCGGGACGCCAGGCTGGACGAAGCAGGAAGATTAAAGGAGGGGATGAATCACCCGTAGACGGCGCCCGGGAATAAGGTTTATTCCGGATTGGAATGCTGGCGGTACGCGCCAGACAACAGTCGCTGAATCCATTTGCTTAGAGCTCAGAGAGCTCTTTTACGGCGCATGGGCCCACGAGGTGAGTGGATGCGCGTTTTTGGCCGATGACTGCCGCTCGTCATTGGCTGTAACACGCCAAAACCAGCCCCTTTCTGCCCAAACAGGTCTACCATGCCACCCCCGGCAGTGGTTCCACGCGCTACCGATCACTCTTTTTAAAGGTATCGCCCATGTCCATCGACCAAATATCCCTCCCTAAAGGCGTAGGTCCTCACGCCACCAAGCTTCTTGACGCCATCACCGGCGCGTCCACCCACGAAGAACTCAACCGTGCTGGCGGCAAGGCCGAGGGTTTTGTGTTGGGTCTGGAATCCGCCAAAGCCATCAAAAGCCAGATCGCCGAGTCGTTGTATGTGGCTTACGACGATGCGGCAAGTAATCGCGCGGGTGAGTTGAAGGGCTGATATTCAGGCAATGTGGGCTGGATGGCAGGACAGTGCGCGCGCGGCGAGTTAGGCCGGGCGCCTGTCATTTCTCAGGATGAGGTTTTCATGTTTAAAGTTGCTTTCGCGTCACTGCTGCTGGCTTGCTCTTTCTGCGCGTCGGCGGGCACGAGTGTTGATGTCTCGAAGATCTACGGCAACATTCAGTTTGTTGATAGCTACCCCGACTACAAGGTCCAAGTGGTCGACCATTACCCGGACCTCAAGGTGCAGAAGGTCGATCATTACCCTGACTCCGCCGGCAAATGGAAAACCGTCGATCATTACCCCGATTACAAGATCCAGATCGTCGATCACTACCCCGACTTCACCATTCAGTACGTGGATCACTACCCAGGCGCTAATTGACGGCAGCGCCTTCATCGACGCTGCCGCCCCTGATGTCAGCTGGGGCAGGGTGCTTCGCGGTCGAGGAGTTTGGCGGTCAGGAGCACGCCCAGTTCGCTCAGTTGGTGGATGGCCAGCGCGATGTCGCGGTGTTTGCCGCTCAGGTCTTCGGACAGGTCGAGCAGCAGGGTGCTGACGGCGGTGAAGGTTTCGTAGCTGTTGGTGATCAGGGTTTCGGTGCTGGCGTCCTGGATGACGCAGAAGAGGGTGCTTGATTCTAGAGTGACTTCTACCATTGATAAGTTCCTTGCTTTGGCCACAACCCTGTCGCTACTAAACGAAAAGGCGGTGGCTGTACGCAGGTTAGTAGACCGGTGGAACCTAACAAAACCGGCGCGCCCGAGAGCGCCCTGCGCACAGCCACCATCAAGCACAGACAGGAACGTCTGGTAGATGAAGCGTGTGCACTTGTTAGGTTAAACCGTGGGCTACTAAACCCGATCACTGAACAATTCAGCGACCGGGCAACCTTAGAGACGGCCACCCTCGCGCACAAGCCGGCGAATTCTGACGTACGCGTAGGCAAAGGAGCAAGGCAGCGACGCTTTGTTGCGCACTTCCCGGCAAGTTCCTACAGGCAATGCGCACCCTTCGTAAGAAAAACGCCGCCCTTCATAAAACCGTCCGCCGTGCTGTTGTAAAGTTGGCCCTCGCGCTGCCTTGATCACCCAGGACCCACCATGACATTGACCGTCAACACCCTGCTCGAACTGGCCATGGCCAACCCCATCAACGCTGAAATCACCGCGCGGCTGCCTGCCCTCGGCGTGGACCAGTGCATGCTCACGGCGGGCTGCCTGTTCCAGGCGGTGTGGAATCATCAGTCGAATGTGCCTGCCGATCAGGGCGTGAAGGACTACGACGTTTTTTACTTCGACACGGACCTGTCCTACGAAGCAGAGGACAAGGTCATTCGCGCGGCCGAGGGTTTATTTCAGGACCTGGGTGTGAATGTGGAAGTGAAGAATCAGGCGCGCGTTCACCTGTGGTATGGCCAGCGCTTTGGTCGGCCTTATCCGCAGTTGCACACGGCCAGGCAGGGGGTTGACCGTTATCTGGTGGCCGGCACGTGCATCGGGCTGGAGATTGAAACGGGTGAGGTGTATGCGCCGTATGGGTTGGAGGATGTGGCGCAGGGCGTGCTGCGGATTAACCCGCACCACCCCGAACCGGCATTGTTCGCCGCCAAGGCCAAGAGCTATCAGGCGCGCTGGCCTTGGCTCAGGATTGTGACGCCTGAGGTGGTTTAGCGATGCCGGTGGTGGGGGCTGGCAGTGACTGCGCGGTGATGCCTTCGCAGCCTCGCTGAAGCTCGACAGCTCCCACAGTTAATCGAGACACGCCCAGACCAAGTAGCTTTCCCCCAGCATCGCCCGAGAATCAAAGGTTAGAACCGAAATCCGAGCTGCACAGCCGATCCCCTGTGGGAGCTGTCGAGCGCCAGCGAGGCTGCGAAAGCGTCGGTACTGCTTGCATTTCATTGCCTGACTCAGCGCTATCGCAGCCTCACTGCAACCCGGCAGCCTGCACTTTTGATTGGCAGTGAACTTTTACCTGCGGGTGACACGTCCAAGCTTGAAA
>NZ_JBARTQ010000307.1:0-12360 GCF_049645325.1 Pseudomonas sp.
CTGGAGCAGGGCTGGACCGATTCTTTGCGTCATTTGTATCCCGATGCGCGGGTTTACACTTTCTGGGATTACTTCCGTCAGCACTGGCAGAAAAATTCCGGGCTGCGCATTGACCATCTGCTGACCAACCCCGCACTCACGCCTTACCTGAAAGACGCCGGCGTCGACGCCTGGGTACGCAACGAGCCCCACGCCAGCGACCATGCGCCGACGTGGATTCAACTGGCTACGCGCAAAAAACGCTAAACCCCGCGAATGATCGCCAAAGCCTCGGCCTTGCCCAGCGGCTGCTGCATGCGTTGCGACAGGCGCGCCATGGCCTGCTGATGTTCGCAGGCGATGACGGCTTCGACCTGATCGCCCCGGCACAGCAGGGCAATGAAGGCATGGCGGTGCAAGTCGCCTTCCAGGTGCAGGCGATTCCAGTGCTGAGGGTGCCCGAGTACTTCAAAGGTTTTTTTGAAGTGGTAGGTCCAGAAGAACGGCACGTCGGCATACTCCTGCGTGTCGCCGAGCATGTTGCGCGCGGCCAGCACGGCAAGTTGCTGGGCCACCCGCCAGTGCTCGATGCGTGTCGGCTGATGGTGCCAGGCAAACGTCACGTTATCGCCGGCGGCCCATAAACCGGGGGCGACCTGCAAGTGGCTGTCAGCCTTCAGCGACTGGTCCTCGGCCTTGTCCACGTGTTGGACAAAGCCTGTGGCGGGCTTTACGCCGACGCCCATCAACACCAGGTCGGCGGCCAGCCGCTTGCCGTTTTTCAGCAGCACGGTACTCACCGTGCCGTGGCCGTCGAGACGCTCGGGCTCGGTGTTGCTGTGAAAGATCACCCCGTTGTCTTCGTGCAGTTGGCGCAGGGCCGCACCGATGCGCTTGCCCAATTGCGCCTCCAGCGGAATTTCATGGCGACTCACCACTTGCACCACCAGGCCGCGTTGGCGCAGCGCTGACGCGGCTTCCAGGCCGATAAAACTGTCGCCGATGATCACCGCGCATGCCGCTGGCTGCGCGGCGTCGGTGATGCGCACGGCATCTTCGCGGCTACGCAGCACAAACACGTTGCTCAGCACGGCGCCGGGGATGTCCAGCGGTTGCGCTTCACCGCCGGTGGCGACCAGTGCCGCGTCGTAGTCGAAGTAGCGACCGTCAGCCAATTCGATGCGTTTGGCCACGGCATCCAGCTGCCGCACCTCACCGTGAATGCCGAGGGTGTCGAACGATGTACCTTCCAGCAGTGGTGGCGTGTCTTCAGGCGCCATCTCACCGGCGATCACGAATTTGCTCAGGGCCGTGCGGTCGTAGGCGGGCGCCTGTTCGCGGTCGATCCACAGCAGGCGCCCGGCAAAGCCTTGCTGACGTAATGTAGCGACGGCGGCGGCGCCGGCGGCACCCGCGCCGATCACGGCGAAGCAGCGCCGGTCCTCGTGCATCGTCGGGGGTTCAGGCGCGATCGGTTCGTCGCCAACACTGACGATGCCATCGTGAACCTCGACCGGGTATTGCTTGAGCGCCGCCAGCGCTGGCGGTTCCAGCAGCGCGCCGGTGTCCACGGCAAAGGCCGCTTTGTGCCAGGGACAGATGATCCGTCCGTTGCAGATAACGCCTTCTTCCAGCGGTGCGCCGGCGTGCGGGCACTGCGCCTGAAAGGCCCGCACCTGGTCGCCGACACGCACCAGCAACACCGGCAGTTTCGCCGCTGTGACACGAACGCCACGGTTTTCGGGCAGGTTGATCAGGCGGGCAACAATGCGCATATTCATAGGCCAATCTCCTTTAGAGGATTGACTGACGATCACGCGAATGGACTTCGTTGAGCCGATAGTCGGTATCCAACAGCGGGCATCACGCCAGCAGTTGAGTGACCGCTGCAAACGCCTTGGCCCGGCGTTCTTCCCAATTGCCGCGAATCACCAGGGCACGCTGTTGATGCTGCTCGATCCAGTCCAGGCTGCCCTCAAAGAACGCACGGCGGTCGGCCAACTCCGGCTGGCAACGCTGACCGTCGGCGGTCCACTCGACATCTTCGGGCGACAGCAACAGGTGCAGGTCGTAGTGACGGGCCAGCAGTTCGCTGTCGAGCCAGGCCGGGCAGTCGCCAAACAGGGTTTGGCTCCACAGCTTATTGGTGAGCAAGTGCGTGTCGAGGATCAGCAGCGCAGGCCGCTCGGCGCGCGCGGCATCCTCCCAGGCCAGTTGGCCACGGGCGATGGCGGGAATGTCCGCCAAGGTGGTGTCGCGTTGATGGTGGTCGATGAAATACCGCACGTATTCCCCCACCATCAGCCCGCCGAAGTGCGCCTGCAGTTCGGCCGCCAGCCAGCTTTTGCCGCTGGACTCTGGGCCGGCCAGTACCACCACCTTCATGCGTGCAACGCCGGGTCGGCGCGCCATTCACGCCAGCCTTGCACGGCGATCACGGTGAACAGCGCATACAGCGCGGCGGTGAGGTACAGGCCTTTGTACAGGAATAGGCCGACGAAAATCACGTCCACCACAATCCACAGCGCCCAGCACTGCACGCGTTTTTGCGCCATCCACATTTGCGCCACCAGGCTGAAGCCGGTGAGGGCGGCGTCGAGCCACGGCTGGGCGGCGTCGGTCCAATGCGCCATGGCCGCGCCGAGCAGCGCGCTGAACACCGCGCCGACCGCGAGGCTGGCCATGATCGCGGGCACACCCAGGCTGGTCACCTGGCGTCCTTGCTTGACGTCGCCGGCGCGTGTCCACTGCCACCAGCCGTAGAGTTGCAGGGCGGCGTAGACCACCTGCAGCAGCATGTCGGAATAGAGTTTTACGTCGAAGAACACCCAGGTGTAGAGCAACACCATCACCAAACCGATGGGCCAGCACCAGGGGTTCTGTTTGACCGTCAGCCAGACAGCGATCACCCCCAACGCGGCGGCGAACAGTTCAAGCCCGGACATGGCGGTTCCTTGGGAGAGTCGAAGAGGGCGGTGATTGTAACCAAAGATTGTTGGCAGTAGGAGTGATCGTTCCCATGCGCAGCGTGGGAACGATCATGTTGGCCGGGCCTAGACCTTGAACTGGCGCAGCAGCCCGTCGAGCTGTTCGCTGAGCCCGCGCAGATGCGCGCTGGCCACGCTCGACTGCTCGGCTGCCAACGCGGTGCTGTGGGACAAGCCCGCCGCTTGGGTGACGTTCTGGTTGATGTCTTCGACCACATGCGCCTGTTGCAGGGTGGCACTGGCAATCGAGGCATTCAGCCCATTGAGGTTGCGCAGCGCCTGGCCGATGGCGTTCAGGCTCTCGCCGGCTTGGCCGGCTTGCTCGATGGTCAGTTGCGAGGCGCTGTGGCTGTCACTGATCGCCTTCACGGCGGCGTGGGAATGGCCTTGCAGGCGTTCGATCATCACCTGGATCTCAGCGGTGGATTTTTGCGTGCGCTGGGCCAGCAGGCGAACTTCGTCGGCGACCACGGCGAACCCTCGGCCTTGCTCCCCGGCCCGCGCGGCCTCAATGGCGGCGTTGAGGGCCAGCAGGTTGGTCTGGTCGGCGATGGAGCGGATCACTTCGAGCACGCCGCCAATCTGCGTGCTTTCACTGGACAGGGTACGGATCACTTCCACTGCCTGGCTGATGGTGCCGGAGAGTTGGTCGATCTGCTGCAGGCTGCCATCGATATTGATTTGGCCCTGTTGCGCCTGGGCCTGGGCGTCGCGCATTTCGCTGGCGGCGTGTTCAGCGTTTTTCGCCACGTCCTGCACGCCGTACGTGACTTCGTTGATCGCGGTGGCGACCAGTTCCATCTGCTGCGATTGCTGCTGGCTGCGGGCATGGGCTTGCGTGGCGTTGTCGCCCAGCTCAGTCGAGGACTGGCCCAACGCATTGGCGCAGACCTGCAACTGCCCGACCACCTGGCGCAGCTTGGCGGTAAAGCTGTTGAAGTGCTGCGACAGTTGGGTGACCTCGTCGCGCCCGTGGGTGTCGAGGCTGCGGGTCAGGTCGCTTTCGCCGCTGGCGATGTTGCCCATGGCGTTCACCGCCGCCTGCAAGGGCTGCACGATGCTGCGGGCGATCAACATCACCAGCAAAGCCATAATCACTGCGATGCCCAGGCCGATCAATGAGGCCTTCCACACCTGGCCCCTGAACTCGGCCTGCACGTCGTCCACGTACACGCCGGAGCCGATGATCCAGCCCCACGGCTCGAACAACTGGATGTAGGAGGTCTTTTCTACAGGCGCCTCGGCGCCGGGCTTGGGCCAGCGATAGTTGACGATGCCGGCGCCCTTGGCCTTGGCCAGGATCACGAATTCGTTGAACACCGCAAACCCGTCGGGGTCGCGGATGGCCGAGAGGTTCTGGCCGTCAAGCTTGGGGTTGGCCGCGTGCATGATCATCACGGGCGTCAGGTCGTTGATCCAGAAATAGTCGTCGTGGTCGTAGCGCAGGCCGCGCACTGCGCTCAACGCCTGTTTCTGCGCGGCTTCGCGGGTCAGTGCGCCGGTTTTTTCAAGGTTTTGGTAATAAGCAAGCACGCCACTGGCGGTTTGCACCACGTGCTGGGTTTGCTGGCGCTTGGCCTGGTAGAGGTCGCCGTGGATCTGCTTGAGCATCAGCAGCCCCAAGGTCAGCAGCATCAACACGGCGACTATCAGGATCAGCCACAAGCGGCGACTGATCGACATGCTGCGCAAACTGTTCATCGTCCTGTCACTCCATGCTTTTTATAATTGTGGGCGCTGCATCGACATTTCCGGCTTGTCTGATAGGCTTTCGGCCAATGCTCGAAAAACCTGAGTACTGCCTGATTTTTCACGGAATTTTTGCAGCCCTGGATGGATCATCCAATGCCTGGCACTGCAGTGCACCTTGCGTCAGTGAACCACTAAAAAAGACTAACGAGGCGTGCCACGCGCATGACCTTTGGGGGAAACATGGATTTTTGGACCGCCATACAGGCATTGATACTGGGCGTGGTGGAAGGGCTGACGGAGTTCCTGCCGATTTCCAGCACCGGCCACCAGATCATCGTCGCCGACTTGATCGGTTTCGGCGGCGAGCGCTTTGAGGCGTTCAACATCATCATTCAGCTGGGCGCGATCCTCGCGGTGGTGTGGGAGTTTCGGCGCAAGATCCTCGACGTGGTCGTTGGCTTGCCGACCCAGCGCAATGCCCAACGCTTCACCGTCAACCTGATCATCGCCGTGCTGCCGGCGATTGTGCTGGGGGTGATTTTTGCCGACCTGATCAAGCATTACCTGTTCAACCCGATCACCGTCGCCAGCGCCCTGGTGGTGGGTGGTGTCATCATGCTCTGGGCTGAACGCCGCCAGCATGCGGTTCACGCTGAAAGCGTGGATGAGATCACCTGGAAAGACGCGCTCAAGGTCGGCATGGCTCAATGCCTGGCGATGATTCCGGGCACGTCACGCTCCGGCGCGACCATCATCGGCGGCCTGTTATTCGGCCTGTCGCGCAAGACCGCCACCGAGTTTTCGTTCTTCCTGGCCATGCCGACCATGGTCGGTGCGGCGCTGTATTCGGGCTTCAAGTACCGCCATTTGTTCCAGCCAGACGACCTGCCGGTGTTCGCCATTGGCTTCGTCACCTCGTTCATCTTTGCGATGATTGCGGTCAAGGCCTTGCTCAAATTCATCGCCAGCCACAGCTATGCCGCGTTTGCCTGGTACCGGATTGCGTTTGGCCTGTTGATTCTGGCCACCTGGCAATTCGGCTGGATCGACTGGTCTGCGGTCAAGCCATGAATATTCAGCACCCGCGCCTGAAGGCGTTGATCTTTGTGCTGCTGTGCGCCGCGCCGTTGGTTGGGGCGGCTCTGGTGTGGCATCGCGGCGAGACGGTGATTCCGCTGGCGGCTTACGGCGTGGTCAGCGTCGTGGCGTTTTTCCTGTACTGGGGTGACAAGCGCAAGGCACAGACGGAAGGCCCGCGCGTTCGCGAAAACATCCTGCACGCCGTGGAACTCGCAGGCGGCTGGCCGGGCGCGTTGATCGCCCAGCAGGTATTCCGCCACAAGACGCGCAAGGTGTCTTACCAGGTACTGTTCTGGGTGATCGTATTGCTGCACCAGGTGTTCTGGCTGGACCAGTTGTTCCTGGGCGGCACGCTGCTTTCAGTCCTCTAGCCACAAGCCGATCTGCGTGCGCTTGGGCAGTTTGCTCACCACCAACTGGTGGGAACGCTGCAACAAGCCACGCAGTTCTTCAGCGCCCAGCGGGTAGGGCGTGTTCATGATGATCCACTGCGCACGCGCCAGGTACGGCGCCGGGTGGATGCCCGGGCGGTCCACATGGCCCAGGAACAATTCCTTGTCGACCTTGAACGCCAACGACTCTCCCCGCAGGTTCTGCAAGGCGAACATCTTGTTGCCGGCAATCGAGAACACCCGCACGCCGCCCCATTTGTAGTCTTCCCGTGCGCCGGGCAGGCTCAGGCAGAAAGTGGCGACCTGTTCCTCGGTGATTTTCATAACAAGCGATCTCCGCAGCCCTTGAAGGCTTCTTCCAGGTAGTCGATCCAGGCACGAATGGCCGGCAATACGCCTCGGCGGTGCGGGTAGACCGCCTGCAACCAGCCGCCCGGCGAGGACCACTCGGGAAGCAGTTGCACCAGTTGGCCGCTGGCCAATTCTTCTTCGCAATACATCATCGGCAAGACGGTAAAGCCCAGGCCTTTCAAGGCGCAGGCCTTGCGCACGATAAAGTCGTCGATGCCAAGGCGCGCTTCCATCGACACGTCTTCGGGATTGCCGTGGGGGTCAAGCAGGCGCAGGTGCACCAGGCGGTCCGGTTCCAATGCGCCAAGTACTGGCAATTGTTTGAGGTCTTGCAACGTGTTGATGTGCCGGCCCTGCAGGAATTCAGGGCTGGCGACCAGAATCGTCTGAGCCTGGCGCAGGCGCTTGGTCACCAGCAGCGGGTCTTCATCGCCCAACTCGCGTACGCGCAGGGCCACGTCGATGCCTTCAGCCACCAGGTCGACACGGCGGTTCACCAGCGTCATCTCAAGCTGCACCAAGGGGTGGGCGGCGAGAAAGCCGGCGACCATTTCCGGCAACATGTGCTGGGCCATGCCCACCGGGCAGCTGACCCGCAGCCGCCCACGGGGCTCGCTGGACATGCTCGCCACGGCCTCGTCGGCCATCTCCGCTTCCAGCAGCATCGCCTGGCAATGGCGCAGGTAGCGCTCGCCGACGGCGGTCAGGGTCAATTGCCGCGTGGTGCGTTGCAACAGCCGCGCGCCCAGGCGCTCTTCGAGCTCGGCAATGCGCCGCGACAGCCGTGATTTGGGAATTCCCAGCATCCGGCCGGCTGCCGCGAAGCCACCGGCTTCCACGACTTTGGCGAAATAGTAGAGGTCGTTGAGGTCTTGCATGGTTTGCCTATTGTCCTGTCAGGGGGACGAACTATCCGCGCCTGGCGCGGGCAAATCCACTACAAAAAAAGCGAGCGCCTTGCGGGCGCTCGCTTTGGTGGCGATGAGGAGCCTAGAACTGCGCGCCGGCCATCAACACATACTTCACATGCACGTACTCTTCGATCCCGTAATAACTGCCTTCACGGCCATAGCCGGATTGTTTGATACCGCCAAAAGGAATCGACGCGGTGCCCACCGAGCCGGCGTTCAAGATCACCATGCCAGCCTCCAGTTGGCGCGACAGCCGCAGCGAACGCCCGAGGGCGCTGGTGTAGGCGTATGCCACCAAGCCGAATTCGCTGTTGTTGGCGCGGGCAATGACTTCCTCTTCATCCTTGAAGGCATAGAGCGCAAAGACCGGCCCGAAGATCTCGTTGGTCGCCAGCGGCGAGTCATCCTGCAAACCCGTCAACACCGTGGGCTCGTAGAACAAGCCGCCTTTGGCGTGGGGTTTGCCGCCCATCAGCACCTTGGCGCCGGCGGCCTTGGCGTCTTCCACCAGGCGCACGACCTTGTCGAAGCCCACCTGGTTGATCAGCGGGCCGACCACGAAATCTTCGCGCAGCCCTTGGTCGACTTCGATCTTGGCCACGGCTGCTTTCACCCGTTTGATGAAGTCTTCGAGGATGCTGTGCTGCACAAAGATCCGGTTCGGCGAGATGCACACCTGGCCTGAATTGCGCAGCTTGGCGCTCACCAGACCCTTCACGGCTTCGTCCAGGTTGGCGTCCTGGAACACGATAAAGGGCGCGTTGCCGCCCAGTTCCAGGGTCATCTTCTTGACCGTCGCCGCGCATTGCGCCGCGAGCAATTTACCGACGCCCGTGGAGCCGGTGAAGGTGATTTTGCGGATGCGCGGGTCGCCGGTCAGGATCAGGCCGATGGCCTTGGGGTCGCCGACCACCACTTCCAGCACGCCTTCGCCGATACCGGCCTTGCGTGCGTATTCCAGCAGCTTGAGGGCCGTCAGCGGTGTGTCTTCAGCCGGTTTGATCACCATGGTGCAGCCGGCGGCCAGGGCCGTGGCGACTTTGCGGGTGATCATCATGAACGGGAAGTTCCACGGGGTAATCGCTGCGACCGGGCCGATGGCTTCCTTGGTCACCACTACGTTGGCATTGCGGTCGTGGGTGGGAATGGTGTCACCGTAGACGCGTTTGGCTTCTTCGGCGTACCACTCGATAAAGCCCAGGCCGTAGTCGATTTCGCCACGGGCCTCAGTCAGGCATTTGCCGTTTTCGCGGCACAGCAGTTCGGCAAAGGCTTCCTTGTCGGCTTTAACGCTGTCGTGCCAGCGGCGCAGGATGTCGCTGCGTTCCTTGGCGAGCTTGCCGGACCATTCGGGGAAGGCGGCGCAGGTGCGGTCGATGGCGGCTTTGACCTCAGTGGATGTGTGCTTGGCGATGCGGCCTATTTCTTCACCGGTGGCAGGGTTGTAGACGATAAGCATGGGGACTCTCCGAAGGCTGAATGGACGGTTTCAGGCTACGCAAAAGCGCGATTGAGGCGAATATCCATTCCACTGTGCTGATTGCCTATTCCTATGAGTCCGTAGCCACAGCTGCCGGTTGCGCAGTATTGTGCGGTTTTCGCGCAGGAGCCGCCGAGCATGGGCCGCACCCAAAGAATCATCGACTTGATGGGCCGGCTGGCGCCTGTCGAAGGCTATAACCTGAGCGCACTGGACGACGTGCGCTTCCTGCGTTCGAACCGGCCGTTGCATCGCGTGCCGGTGTTGTACGACCCGGGCATCGTGATTGTCTGCCAGGGCCAAAAGCGCGGGTTTCTCGGCGAGGACATTTACCTGTATGACGCCCAGCATTACCTGGTGGTGTCGGTGCCGGTGCCGTTTACGATGGAGACCGAGGCCACGCCAGAGGAGCCAATGCTGGCGGTGTACTTGCAGCTGGATTTCACCCTGGCGGCTGAACTGATGGTGGCGCTGGATGACTTCCCGCAGTTGGTTGAGGCCAAGCCACGGGGCATGTATTCCTCGCCCATGGATGACAAGCTCATCGAGTCACTGCTGCGCTTCCTGGAGGCGATGAGTGTGCCCATGGACGCACAACTGCTCGGCCCGGCGCTGATGCGTGAGATCTACTACCGGATTATCACGGGCGAGCAGGGCGGTTCGATGCGCGCAGCGCTCACGCGCCAGGGCCAATTCGGCAAGGTGGCGCGGGCGATTCGCAAGATTCACGCGTGTTATCACCAGCACCTGGATGTGGAGGCGCTGGCGGCGGAGGCGATGATGAGCGTGCCGAGTTTTCATGCGCACTTTCGCACGGTCACCGACACCTCGCCGATGCAGTACCTCAAGTCCACGCGGCTGCACCAGGCGCGCTTATTGATGCTGCGCAGCGACATCACGGCTGCCACGGCCTGTGCGAAGGTGGGCTACGAAAGCGCTTCGCAGTTCAGCCGTGAGTTCAAGCGTTTCTTCGGGCGTACGCCTCAGCAGGAAATCCTGTGGATGAAACGCACCTATGCGCTGCCTGCGCCTACGACGTCGTCGATTTACGTGTCGTCGCACTGAACAGGATGATCAGCAGGGCCAGCCCGGCAAATGCCGCGCCGGTCAGCGCCTGCCCTTGCCAGCCGTACTGTTCAGAGGCGAATGCACCCGCCGCCGAGCCCAACGCGCCACCGATGAAGTAGATCACCATGAACACCGTGTTCAAGCGGCTGGTGGCCGAAGGTTCGAGCGCCAGGACGCGGGTCTGGTTGGCCAGTTGGTTGATCCGGTTGCCGAGGTCGAGGAAGGTCGCGGCGATCAGGATCGGCGCCCACCAGCCGCTGGGGCCAAAGGCATAAATCAGCACGAATGCGCTCAGCACGGTGCCGATGGCCACCCGCTCCAGCAGGCGACCGTGGCGCCGGGTCAGTTGGCCGATGGTCGAGGCGCAGAGGATGCCGACAATGGCCGACAGCCCGAGCAAGCCTGCCTGTGCGCTGGAGAACCCATAAGGTGGCGCCGCCAGCAGCGCCGCCATCGAGCCCCAGAACACGTTCAATGCGCCAAAGATCAGGGCCGCCTTGATTGCCGATTGGCGCAAGGTCGGGTGTTGCCGCGCCAGGCCCCAGAGGGATTTGAGCAGGGCGCCGTAGGCCAGCTTGCTGGTGGAGATCGACACCGGCATGCGCGTCAGGATCGCCATGAACAGCAGCACATCCAGCGCCGCCGCCAGGGCGAACATGCCGCGCCAGCCCAGCCAGCCACTGACCACACCGCTGACCGTCCGGGCCAGCAACCCGCCAGCCGACAAGCCGCTGACCATCAGGCCCAGCACCGCGCCTTTTTGCGAGGGTTCGCTGAGGTCTGACGCCGCGGGAATGATCACCTGGGCGCTGATGCCCGACAGCCCCAGCAACACGCTCGCCACCAGCAGCCACGAATAGGACGGCGCCGTCGCCGAGGCCAGCAGGCTGATGAAGTTGATGCACAACACTGCAAGGATCAGGGTGCGTCGGCTGATCCGGTCACCCAGCGGCACAAACAGCAGCAGGCCGCTGGCGTAACCGAGTTGGGTGAGCATCGCGATCTGTCCGACATGCGCGGTAGACACCGCGAACGTGTTGGCAATCAGCGGCAGCATGGCCTGGTTGTAGTAAATCGTGGCGACAGAAAACCCGCAGCAAATGGCGAGAATCAGGGTCAGCCCTTTGGTCAGGGGAGGTGTGTGTGCGTGCATGGGGCGCCCAGTGGCTGTCGGATCTGCGGCGAGAATGAAGTGAAGCGCGGCTGAAATCCAGCGCTGCAGAGGTTTGGGCAAGAACCGTGTTGGATTGGATTTCGGGTGAAAATGGATTGTCCTGTCAATGGGACGAACAATCGCGTTTTGGCCCTCTAATCGTGCATTGCGTTCATCTGTAGGATCAACCCCACTTGATCGCCTCGTCGCGATCCTCACTTGGAGATCCCGCATGAAACTGTTGCATATCGATTCCAGCATCCTCGGCGACAACTCGGCTTCCCGTCAGCTCAGTGCGGGCGTGGTCAAGGCTTGGCAAGCGGCAGAGCCGGGTGTGCAAGTGACTTACCGCGACCTGGCGAGCGAAGGCATCAGCCACTTTTCCGGCGTGACCCTGGGTGCGCTGGGCACGGCTGCCGAGTTGCGTGACGCGGTACAAAAGCACGAGGCTGAACTCAGCGCGTCGTCGCTGGCTGAATTCATCGCCGCCGACGCCGTGGTGATTGGCGCGCCGATGTACAACTTCTCGGTGCCTTCCCAGCTCAAGGCCTGGATCGACCGCATCGCGGTGGCTGGCCAGACCTTCCGTTACTCGGAAGCCGGCGCTGAAGGCCTGTGCGGTGGCAAGAAGCTGATCATCGTATCCACCGCGGGTGGCTTGCATGCTGGCCAGGCCAGCAACGTCGGTCACGAGGACTACCTGAAACTGGTGTTTGGCTTCCTGGGCATCACCGACATCGAGTTCGTGCGCGCCCAAGGCCTGGCCTATGGCGATGAGTTCCGCGCCAAGTCCCTGAGCGACGCCAACGTGGTTATCAACGAACAATTGTTCGCCGCCGCGTAAGGCTTGTGTAAATTTCGCCTCTCCCCGGTTTCAATCTGAAACCGGGCGCCTAAACTCTGTATTCTGATCGCCTCAAAACGACCGGAATACGGAGTTTTTTCGTTTGCCCGCTGTCTCTACTTTGGCCCAGGTTATGCACACATGGGTATATCACCCGGTGCGAGTGCCTTGAACCATGGACTTTTCAAATAGACATGCCGCGGCTGTTGAATGTGGTCACGCAACAAAGGTGGACATCCCCATGATGCGTCTTTGTGCTGTTTTGGTTCTTTCCCTGCTCGGCGGCATGGTTTCAGTGCACGCCGCCCCCGCACCGCACCCGCATTGGAGTGTGGGCTTTCATCGCATGAGCTTTCTCGACCCGCTGGATTTGCAGCCGATGAACGCCATCGCGTTTTACCCATCCACCGACGATGAGCATTC
>NZ_JBARTQ010000308.1:0-9086 GCF_049645325.1 Pseudomonas sp.
AGGTGACTGAACCACCGCTTTCGCGAGCAAGCCCGCTCCCACATTTCAGACCCTGTTCCAAGGTTGGAATGGAGTCGATTAATAAAAAATACAGCCTGAGGAGATCCCCATGAACGCTGCCCTGGACGTTCTGCAATCGACCCATCAGCACATCAACCGCGACCGCCTGTGGCAGTCACTGATGGACCTCGCCAAACTCGGTGCCACGCCCAAGGGCGGCGTGTGCCGCCTGGCCCTCACCGACCTCGACCGCAAGGCCCGCGACCTTTTCGTGCAATGGTGCGAAGACGCCGGCTGCACCGTGACCATCGACGGTATCGGCAACATCTTCGCCCGCCGCCCAGGCCGCAATCCCGACCTGCCACCGGTGATGACCGGCAGCCATATCGACACCCAGCCCACCGGCGGCAAGTTCGACGGCTGCTTCGGCGTGCTGGCGGGTGTGGAAGTGCTGCGCACCCTCAACGACCTCAAGATCGAAACCGAGGCGCCGCTGGAAGTGGTGGTGTGGACCAACGAAGAGGGTTCGCGTTTTCCACCGTGCATGATGGGCTCGGGGGTGTTTGCCGAGAAATTCACGTTGGCAGATACCTTGGCCAAGGTCGATGTGGATGGCATCAGCGTGGGCGATGCGTTGAATGCGATTGGCTACGCAGGCACGCGGCCGGAGAGTGGGCATAAAGTCGGCGCCTACTTCGAGGCGCACATCGAACAAGGCCCGATTCTTGAGGACGAGAAAAAGACTATCGGCGTGGTGTTGGGGGCCCTTGGGCAGAAGTGGTTTGACCTGAAACTGCGCGGCGTTGAGGCGCATGCCGGACCGACGCCGATGCACCTGCGCAAGGATGCATTGGTTGGCGCGGCGGCGGTCGTGGCGGCGGTAAATGCGGCGGCGTTGGGGCATCAGCCGCATGCGTGTGGCACCGTGGGTTGCCTGCAGGCGTATCCCGGCTCGCGCAACGTCATCCCCGGTGAAGTGCGCATGACCCTCGACTTCCGTCACCTGGAACCGGCGCGGCTGGACTCGATGATTGCCGAGGTGCGTAAAGTCATCGACGACACCTGCGCCAAGCATGGGCTGACGTTTGAGCTGGAACCCACTGCTGACTTCCCGCCGTTGTACTTCGACAAAGGCTGCGTGGACGCCGTGCGTGATGCGGCGAATGGGTTGGGGCTGTCGAACATGGACATCGTCAGCGGGGCAGGGCACGACGCCATTTTCGTCGCCGAACTCGGCCCGGCCGGGATGATTTTTGTGCCGTGCGAGGGCGGCATCAGCCACAACGAAATCGAAAACGCCGCGCCGGATGATCTGGCGGCTGGGTGTGCGGTGTTGTTAAGGGCGATGGTGGCGGCGTCGGCGGCGATCGCCAGCGGCAAACTCGCGGCCTGACCGCATGCTTTTGTAGTGAGCACGCTTGCCCTGCGCTGGGCTGCGCAGCAGCCCCAAAACCAGCCCCCCGAATACTCCTGAAAAAAACGCGGCGCCTGATGGGGCCGCTTCGCAGCCCAGCGCAGGGCAAGCCTGTTCACCACAAGGAAACCGAGGTCAGCCTGGCTGAATGCCAGTGCATTTGATCGTTCCCACGCGGAGCATGGGAACGATCAACGGTGTCAGGCGCCGGGTTGCCAGCCGCCGCCCAGTGCAGTCACCAACCCCACACTCGCCTGCAACTGCCGCGTCTGCACGGCTTGCAAGGTCCGCTGCGCCTGCAATGCCGCCGTCTGTGCCGTCACCACATCCAGGTAACTCACGGCCCCGGCCTGGTAGCTGTTCATCGCCAGCGATTGCGTATGTTCCGCCGCATCCGCCGCCGCTTGTTCATCCTGGGCCTCCTGCTGCAAATCCCTGAGTTGCGCCAGGTTGTCCTCCACCTCGCGCAGGGCTTTCAACACGCGGCTACGGTACTGCGCCGAAGCTTCTTCAAACTCGGCGTTGGCTTGGCGTTCATTGGCGCTCAGGCGGCCACCGTCAAAGATCGGCAAATTTACTAATGGCCCCAATGCCCAATACCGATTGCTGGCGGACAACAGGTTGCCCACGCCTTGCGTCTGCCCGCCAATCAACCCGGTCAGGCTGAAGTCCGGGTACCACGCCGCCTTCGCCACGCCGATATTCGCGTTGGCCGCAAATACGCGGCGTTCGGCCGCTGCAATGTCTGGGCGGCGTTGCAGCAAGTGGCTTGGCAACTGCGATGGAATGCCCGGCAACGCGATCAACTGCTGGCTGGGCGGCACCGCGAAATCGCTGGCTGCCACACCCACCAGTTCGCCGATGGCATGCTCGGTGAGGTTGCGTTGCCCGCGCACTTCGTCCAGTTGCGCCTTGGCTTCGGCGAGTTGATTTTGCGCGCGGGTCAGGTCCAGCTCCGACGCGATCTGGCCCTCGTAACGGCTGCGAGTGAGTTGCAGCGCCTGGCTGAAATCGTCCAGCGAACTGTTCAGAATCCGGCTCTGCGCATCCAGCCCGTTGAGCTGCACATACAGCGTTGCCAGCTGATGTTGCAGGCTCAGGCGCGCCACGGCGAGGTCATCCCCGGAGGCTTGCGCCTGGGCGTCGCCGGCCGCGACCTGGTTGCGGATTTTGCCCCACAGGTCCAGGTCATAGCTCAGTGAAAAGCCGGCGGTATTGCTGTTGTAAACCGCCGGCTGGGTGTCCCCGCGCAACGGCCGCGAATCCGATTGCCGCTGGCGCAACGGCTGCGCGCTGGCGGTAATCTGGGGGAACAAACCGGCATGCAGTTGGCTGGCATACGCCTGGGACGCGTCAAAATGCGCGAGCGCTGCCGCCAGGTCCGGGTTGGCCTTGAGCAGTTGCTGTTGCAGGTCATTCAGGCGCGCATCGTTGTAGAGCTTCCACCAGTCGGGCGCCAGTTGGTCGGACGGTTGCGCGCTGTGCCAGGGGCCGTCGCTGGTCTGTTCGCGGTACCCCGCAGGCAGGTTGACCGTGGGCACCTTGTAAGTGGGCGCCATCGAGCAACCCTGCAACACCAGCAGCACTAACGCGGCGAGGGGTTTAAGCCCTGTGTGTATGGGCACCTTAAACCTTGCGCGCATGCGCACCTCCGGCATCCGCCAGTTGCACCGGGTCGCCTTCGCGCAGGGCGTCGGGCGGGTTGTCGATTACGCGGTCGGCGGGGTTGAGGCCCTGGTCGATCACCAGGCGTGCCCCGAGGTCGAGACCGATGTGGATGTCTTGCAGGTGCACATGGTTTTGCGCGTCCAGCACCGCGACCTGCGTGCCTTGCGCACGGAAGATCAGCGCGCTGGCCGGGATGCTCACGCCATGGGTGTCGGCCGGGATCGGCAGGGTGGCTTCGGCGTAATCACCGGGCAGCAACTCGCCGTTGGGATTGTCCGCAACGAACTGGGCGAGCAGCGTGCCG
Source organism: Pseudomonas sp. (assembly GCF_049645325.1). GTDB lineage: Bacteria > Pseudomonadota > Gammaproteobacteria > Pseudomonadales > Pseudomonadaceae > Aquipseudomonas. The sequence goes on from NZ_JBARTQ010000308.1 coordinate 3,387, forward strand.
GAGCGGCGGTCGATGGCGGTGGAGTCGCCGATCAGGCGCGCCTTGAAGTGCTCGCCGGGGTGCTCAGGCACGGTCAGCTCCGCTTCGAGGCCCGGGTGGATGACGGCTGCGTAGTTCTGCGGTACCGGCACATAGAGGCGCAACTGGTGGGTGTCGGCGATGTTGAACAGTTCCGGGTCGCTGTCGGTGTCGGCCTTGATCAACTGGCCGATGTCGGTGTTGCGCGCGGTGATGGTGCCGGCAAACGGCGCACGAATGGTCTTGTAGCTTTCCAGCGCAGACAGCCGCGCAAAGTCGGCAGCGGCAGCCTGGGCGTTGGCCTTGGCGGCAGCGGCGTTGGAGGTTTTTTCATCGGCCTCCTGGCGCGATACCGAGTGGCTGGCCAGCAGGTTTTGCCAGCGCGTGGCGGTGGTTTCGGCCAGGCGCGCATTCGCTTGTTCCTGGATCAGGCGGGCGTGGGTTTGCGCCATTTGCTGGTCAAGGTCGGGACTGTCGATTTCGCCGAGCACTTGCCCGGCTTTAACCTGACTGCCGATGTCGACTTTCCAGTCCTTCAAGTAGCCGCTGACGCGCGCGTGAATCGGCGCCTTGCTCCAGGCTTCCAGGTGCGCGGGCAAACGCAAGGTGTCGCCGGCGGCGTTCTGTTTGGGCTGGAACACCATCACTTGCGGGATAGCGGCCGTTTCCGTCCAGGCGGTGACCGACTGTTCGTGCAGCGTGCGGGCGTGCAGGCCGTTGGCGACCAACAGGGCGGCCAGTGTCAGGCCGCCGACACCCATGAGCATCAGACGCTTGCGCGAGGGTTTGTGATCAGACGACATGTGGGGTTTCTCCAGCTGCAACGCGAGTAGGGTGACGACCGTGGACCAGGCTGAAGACCACGGGAACAAACAACAGGGTGGCGATGGTGGCGAAGATCAAGCCGCCGATGACGGCCCGGCCGAGCGGGGCGTTCTGCTCCTCGGAAATGGCCAGCGGCAACATGCCGATGATCATCGCCAGGGCGGTCATGCACACCGGGCGGAACCGTGTGTAGCCGGCTTCCATGGCAGCCTTCATCGCGTCGCCATGTTCGGCCAGGCGTTCACGGCAGAAGCTCACCACCAGGATTGAGTTGGCGGTGGCCACGCCCATGCACAGGATGGCCCCGGTCAATGCCGGCACCGACAGCGACGTGCCGCTGAGGAACAGGATCCAGACGATCCCCGCGATCGCCGCCGGCAAGGCGGTGATGATCACGAACGGGTCGGCCCAGGACTGGAAGTTGACCACGATCAGCAGGTAGATCAGCACCACCGCGCCGAGCAGGCCGAAGCTCAAGCCGCTGAAGGCTTCGTGCAGCGCATCGATCTGCCCGTGCAGGCTGATGACGGCGCCTTTGGGGCGCATGGACGCGGTGTCATCCAGCACTTTTTGCACGTCGCGCGCCACGCCGCCGAGGTCGCGGCCTTGCACGTTGGCGTACAGGTCCAGGGTCGGTTCGATGTTGTAGTGGGTCACCACCGCCGGGCTTTGCACCCGGGAGATGGTCGCCACGCCGCCAAGGATCTGCGACTGGCCATCGGCACCGGTCACCGGCAAGGCTTCCAGTGACGGCAAGCTGTCGAGGCGGTACTGCGGCGTTGCGGCCACGATGGAGTACGACACGCCGTTGGCCGGGTTCAGCCAAAACGTCGGTGCGGTTTGCGAGCTGCCGGCCAGCGACGCGACCATGCTGTTGGTCACGTCACGCTCGGTGATGCCCAAGCCGTTGGCGCGCATTCGGTCGACATTCACCTGCAGCGACGGGTAACCAGTGGACTGCTGGATGCGCAGGTCGGCGATGCCCGGTACATGTTGCAGGCGCCGTTCAAGCTCTATGGCGTAGGCGCGGTTTTCCGCATCGCTGCGCCCGGAGATTTTCACGTCCAGTGGCGCCGGTGCGCCGAAGTTGAGGATCTGGCTGCTGATGTCGGCGGGCAGGAACGCGAAGTGGCTGCCGGGGAAACTTTCCGGCAAGGCTTCACGCAGTTTTTTCACGTAATCAGCCGTTGGTGCGTGGTCCTTTTTCAGGGTGACTTGGATGTCGCCATCCTGTGGGCCTATGGTACCGCTGCTGCTGTACGCCATGTCGATGCCGCTGAGCGGGATGCCGATATTGTCGACGATGGTGTCGAGTTCTGCGGCGGGAATCACTTCGCGAATCCGCGCTTCGATGCGGTCGAACGCGGCGGCACTTTCTTCAATGCGTGTGCCCAGCGGCAGACGTACGTGCAGGGCGAGGGCACCGGCGTCGGTCGCGGGGAAGAAGTCCTGGCCCAGGCTCGGCAACAGCAGGAACGAGGCCAGCACGCAGGCCAGGAAGCCGACGATAAAGCGCTTGCGATTGCCCAGGGCCAACAGCAGCAGGCCATGGTAGGTGTCGCGGATGTTCGAGAAGTGACGCTCGAAGCCTTGCTGGAAATTCAGCACCGATTGCAGCACGGCATTGCGCGGTTTCTTGTGCTGTTCACCTTCGTGATGGTTGATGAATTCATCTTCCGGGTGATGCCCTGCACCTTGCTCCGGCACGTGCGGTTTAAGCAGGAACATCGCCAGCGTCGGCACCAGGGTGCGCGAGAGGATGAACGAACTGGCCATGGCGAAAATCACCGCCAGGGCCATCGGCCGGAACAGGTAACCGGCGATGCCTTGCAGCAGGAACATCGGCACGAACACGATGCAGATGCACAGCAGCGAGACGAATGCCGGGCCGACAATTTGTGCGGCGCCGTCGAGGATCGCGGTCTTGACCGCCTTGCCTTGCTCAAGGTGCCAGTTGATGTTTTCGATGGTTACCGTGGCGTCGTCCACCAGGATCCCCACCGCCAACGCCAGCCCGCCGAGGGTCATCACGTTGAGGGTTTGCCCGCTGACCGCCAGCAGCGCGATGGCTGACAGCACTGCCAGGGGAATCGAGGCGGCGATGATGAGGGTCGAGCGCCAGCTGCCGAGGAACAGCAGGATCATCGCGCTGGTCAGCAGCGCGGCGATGATGCCTTCCTGGGCCACACTGCCGACCGATTGCTTGACGAACACCGAGGCGTCGCCCAGCAGCGAGGTCTTCAGTGACGGCGGCAGGGTCTCGTTGATGCGCGGCAGCATCTGGCGGATACCGTCGATGATCGACAGGGTGGAAATACTGCCGTTTTTCAACGCCGGCATCAGCACGGCGCGGTGGCCATCGACGCGCACGATGTTGGTCTGCGGCGGCGAGCCGTCACGCACGTGGGCCACTTGGCCGATGGTGATGATCGCGCCGTCGACGGTCTTGATCGGCAGGTCGTTCAGCTCGTCAATCGCCTTGGGGCTGTTGTTGAGCAGGATCGTGTATTCGTTGGGGCCGAGTTTGGCGGTACCCACCGGGATAATCTGGTTTTGCAGCGCCAGGGCATTGCCCACGTCTTGCGCCGACAGGCCTTTGGCGGCCAGGGCCTGCGGGTCGAGGTCCAGGGTGATCTGGCGCTGCTTGCCGCCCATTGGCGTGGGCATGGCTAGGCCGGGCAGGGCGCTCAACGGCAAGCGGATGTTGTTCTGCACCAGGTCGCGGATCTTCGCTTCCGAGAGGCTCGGGCTGGAGAACGCCAGTTGCAGGATCGGCACCGTGGAGGCGCTGTAATTGAGGATCAGCGGCGGCGTGATGCCGGGTGGCATCTGCTTGAGCACGGTTTGTGACACAGCCGTCACTTGGGCGTTGGCGGTGCGGATATCCACGCCGGGCTGAAAGAAGATCTTCACGATGCCCATGCCGGGCAGCGATTGCGATTCGATGTGTTCGATGTCGTTGACGGTGGTGCTCAAAGAACGTTCGTAGGTGTAGATCACTCGGCCGGCCATGGCGTCCGGTGAAAGACCGTTGTATTGCCATACCACGGCGACGACGGGGATGCCGATATCGGGAAAAACATCGGTGGGGGTTCGCAGGGCCGCCATCGGCCCGATGATGCAGATGAATATGGCCAACACGATAAACGTGTACGGCTTTTGCAGTGCGGTCTTTACCAGCCCGAGCATGCGTGAACCTCCGAAGGAGCAGAATTGCAAACCCCGGCAGTTTTGCCCGACCCACCTAACACGCACCTTTCAGCCAGGTGAAGGAACATTTAGTTAATGGCTGAAGATCGTTTCATATGTATTCATTTGTTCTACATAGGCAGGCTCTCCAAGCTTGTAGCCCATCGGACACGCCACATTTAAGCCGCGTCCATCGCTTTACTGATGTCCTTTGGAGCCCTGCCATGTCATTTAAACACCTGTCACTTAAACCACTTTTGCTGATCCCTGCCCTGGGTGCCGTGCTGCTGTTGTCGGCCTGCGCCGGGCCAATGCCGAAAGCCGACCCGAGCGAAGCCTGGATCGGCCTGAAAGAAGAAGCGCCGAATGACCTGATGGCTGAGCGAGTCGACGGCAAGCGCGTGGACGATGGCCGCTTCTTTGAAGTGAGCCCCGGCGACCATCGTCTTGACGTGACGTTGTTTGAAGAAGAGCCAGGCGACGACAACCAGCAGGACTGCCAGGGCCGGGTCGAGTACAAGAATTTCAAGGCGGGCGAACATTACACCCTGGTGGAGTCCAGCCTGGGCACTAGCGTGCGCGCCTCCCTCAAGGATGGCCACGGCAAGGAAGTCGCAGCGACTCAGGACTTCAGTTGCATGCCGGGCTAGGCGTGATGCACCGCAGCCCTGCGGGGCTTGGCGGGTGCAGCGGGTTTGACGTGGGGGTGATGGTGACGACGGGTCACGCGCATCACCCCCCACAACATGGCGGCGGCTACCGCCAGCCAACCGCAGATCAACAGGAAAATCGTTGTTGCAAGGCTCATCTGGGCCTCCTTTCGCCCCGCTGGGGGCACACACAGTCTTCTCAATGGACAGTCTAGCTACCTCACGGTTGCCTGCTATTGACCAATGGTCGTGTCCGTCCAACGTGTTTGCTCTATCGCGGGCGTTTTACTGAGGCTCAAGGCTATACCCGCGTGGCCGCGCGCCCTATGATCAGGGCCCTTACCGGCAGTTGATCAAGAGAGTAAAAAATTGCGGTTACGGTCGAACATTAAAACTTCCTTGTTGTTGGCCTGCGCGCTGGGGCTTGCGGCCTGTTCCGGGCATCCGTCGAGGCTTGCAGGCCTGCCGGAGCGTGTCGAACTCAATGGCGTGCCGACCTTTCGCAGCGAGGCGTATCTGAGCGGTCCGAGTGCTTTAGCCAGCATGCTGTCGCAACAAGGCATTGTCATGACACCGGGCCTGCTCGATAAACCGCTGCACTTGCCGGGCGCCGAGGCGAACCTTGAGCGCAACATGCAGGTGCTCGCGCGTGAGTACGGGCTGATGGTGTACCCGCTGGACGCCGAACTGACGGCCGTGCTGGCGCAGGTGGCGGCGGGTTACCCGGTGATGGCACGGATCAACCCGAGCCTGTGGTCCGGCACGCGCTATGTCGTGGTGGTGGGGTTTAACCAGCAGAAGAGCACCGTGCTGCTGCGCTCGGGGATGGACCGCCGTTTGGTGATGAGCTTCAGCGACTTTGAATCGGCGTGGAAGAGCGCCGGCCACTGGGCGATCCTGACCCAGCGCCCGAGCCAGTTGCCGGCGAAGGTCGATGCACAGCGCTGGCGCGATGCGGCGAATGCCACCGCCCAGGCCGGTCAGGAGCAGGCGGCGGCACAGGCGCTCAAGGTGCTGG
>NZ_JBARTQ010000309.1:0-7652 GCF_049645325.1 Pseudomonas sp.
TAATAAGCCACCCCCCAAATAACGGATATGCCCCCCACAAGCCCGTCCCCCAACTCACCCCCTACAAACCCACTGCTGCTGACGCAAACGCAAGTGCAGCAACGGATAAGGCTGCCCCAGCCCATCCTGCTCAGAGCGGCCAATCACCTCAAACCCCTGCTTAAAGTAAAACCCCAAGGCCTGTGGATTCTGCTCATTAACGTCCAGCACATCAGCGTTCAAGTGCTCAATCGCATAACGCAGCAATTGCCGCCCCAACCCTTCACCCCGGTGCTGCGGCGCAATAAACAGCATCTCGACCTTACCCGCCGCCACCCCGGCAAACCCGCTGATGCGTTGGCGCGCATCCCGCGTGCAAATCAACATGACGGAATCCAGATAACGCGTCAGCACCAACTCCTTGAGCAACACGATGTAACTGTCCGGCAAAAAATCGTGGGTCGCTCGCACCGAGTCTTCCCAGATCTGCGCCAATTGCGCGTAGTCGCTGCTTTTAGGTGTGTGGATAACCGAATGCTGACGCATGCCCGCTGCCCCTTGCCGAAGATTGGCGCTGATGGGCAAAACGATAGACCTAAAAAAGCCCCGCATCTTGTCCAGAGGCGAGGCTTTTTCAAAATATTACACGTCAGTCGCGCTTTTCAGCCCACAAGTCGTATTCGTCGGCGTCGGTCACGGTGCACCAGACCTTGTCGCCCGGCTTCAAACCACTGGCATCGTCGATAAACACGTTACCGTCGATCTCCGGCGCGTCGAAGAAGCAGCGGCCCACGGCGCCTTGCTCGTCGACTTCGTCGATCAGCACTTCGATTTCCTTGCCGACGCGCAGTTGCAGGCGCGCCGAGCTGATGGCTTGCTGGTGCGCCATGAAGCGGTCCCAACGGTCTTGCTTGACGTCGTCCGGCACCACGGGCAGGTCCAGCAGGTTGGCCGGAGCACCTTCCACTGGCGAGTACTGGAAGCAACCCACGCGGTCCAGCTGCGCTTCGGTCAGCCAGTCCAGCAGGTACTGGAAGTCTTCTTCGGTTTCGCCGGGGAAGCCGACGATGAAGGTCGAACGGATGATCAGTTCCGGGCAGATTTCGCGCCAGTTCTTGATCCGCGCCAGGGTCTTGTCTTCGAAAGCCGGGCGTTTCATGGCTTTCAGGACTTTCGGGCTGGCGTGCTGGAACGGGATGTCCAGGTACGGCAGGATCTTGCCGGCGGCCATCAACGGGATCAGCTCGTCGACGTGCGGGTACGGGTAAACGTAGTGCAGGCGCACCCACACACCCAGGCTGCTAAGCGCTTCACACAGTTCGGTCATGCGGGTTTTCACCGGCGCGCCGTTCCAGAAGCCGGTGCGGTATTTCACGTCGACGCCGTAGGCGCTGGTGTCCTGGGAGATCACCAACAGCTCTTTCACGCCGGATTTGACCAGGCGCTGGGCCTCGTCAAGCACGTCACCCACCGGGCGGCTGACCAGCTTGCCGCGCATCGACGGGATGATGCAGAAGCTGCAGCTGTGGTTGCAGCCTTCGGAAATCTTCAGGTACGCGTAGTGGCGCGGGGTCAGCTTGATGCCTTGCGGCGGCACCAGGTCGATCAGCGGGTTGTGGTCCTGGCGCGGCGGCACCACCTGGTGCACGGCGTTAACCACTTGCTCGTACTGCTGCGGGCCGGTCACGGCCAGCACGCTTGGGTGCACCTTGCGGATATTGCCTTCTTCCACGCCCATGCAGCCGGTCACGATGACCTTGCCGTTTTCCTTGATGGCTTCGCCGATCACTTCCAGCGATTCAGCCTTGGCCGAGTCGATGAAGCCGCAGGTGTTGACCACCACCACGTCCGCGTCCTGGTAAGTGGACACGACGTCATAGCCTTCCATCCGCAGTTGCGTGAGGATGCGTTCGGAGTCGACCAGAGCCTTCGGGCAACCCAGGGATACAAAGCCGACCTTGGGGTTGGCTTTTGCGATGGTGGTGGACATGTCTAACCTCGGTATTGAATGACGCCGCCAGTCGGGCACGACAGGGCGGTAGATGGGCGTTTGGTACGCCTCTGATCAAAAAGTGCGCAATTCTAGCGACGGGCAGCGCACTTGACCAGCTTTATGCAGGGAAATGCGACGAGTGCTGCGCTATGCTTCGCGCCGTTGCACGCGGGTAAAACCCCGGGGTCAATAAAACGTCTGTTACGAGAAGTAAAACAGCGCATGCTAGGGTCAGCTTAGACGTGCTGTTTATAAAAGACCTCAGGTCAAAGGGCAGGAGTGGTTGATGGGTCAGGCAAGTAGTCAGGCAGCAGGTGCCGAGCATTCCAACGCAAAGCCGATCGGCATGCTGGTGGCGGCGGTTGGGGTGGTGTACGGCGATATCGGTACCAGCCCGCTCTATACCCTTAAAGAGGTGTTTACCGGCGGTTATGGGGTTCAGGTCAACCATGATGGCGTGCTGGGAATCCTCGCACTGATCTTCTGGTCGCTGATCTGGGTCGTGTCGATCAAATACATGCTGTTCGTGCTGCGCGCCGACAACCAAGGGGAAGGCGGCATCATGGCCTTGACCGCGTTGGCGCGAAGGGCGGCCGGTGAACGCAAAAAACTGCGCAGTTTCCTGGTGGTGTGTGGCCTGTGCGGCGCCGCACTGTTCTATGGCGACAGCATGATCACCCCGGCGATCTCCGTGTTGTCGGCGATCGAAGGCCTGGAGCTTGCATTCGACGGCCTGGAAAAATGGGTCGTGCCGATTGCGCTGGTGGTGCTGGTGGCACTGTTCCTGATCCAGAAACATGGCACCGACCGCATCGGCAAGCTGTTCGGGCCGGTGATGGTCACGTGGTTCCTGGTCTTGGGCGGCCTCGGTGTGTATGGCATCACGCTGCACCCTGAAGTGCTCAGCGCCATGAACCCGATGTGGGGCGTGCGTTTCTTCCAGGCTCACCCAGGTATTGGCGTAGCCATCCTTGGCGCCGTGGTGCTGGCATTGACCGGTGCCGAGGCGCTCTACGCCGACATGGGCCACTTCGGCCGCAAACCCATTGCCCGCGCCTGGTTCATCCTGGTGCTGCCGGCGCTGGTGCTGAACTATTTCGGCCAAGGCGCCATGCTCCTGGGCGACCCGGAGGCGGCACGCAACCCGTTCTACCTGCTGGCGCCGAGCTGGGCGCTGATCCCGCTGGTGGTGTTGTCGACCCTGGCCACGGTGATCGCCTCCCAGGCGGTGATTTCCGGTGCGTTCTCGTTGACGCGTCAGGCGATCCAGTTGGGTTACATCCCGCGCATGCACATTCAACACACCTCCAGCGCCGAACAGGGCCAGATCTACATTGGTGCGGTGAACTGGGCGCTGATGGTCGGCGTGATCCTGCTGGTGCTGGGCTTCGAGTCCTCCAACGCACTGGCGTCGGCGTACGGCGTCGCGGTGACCGGCACCATGCTGATGACCACCATTCTGGTGTCGGCGGTGATGCTGCTGCTGTGGAAATGGCCACCGATCCTGGCGGTGCCGGTGTTGGTTTGCTGCCTGTTGGTGGACGGCCTGTACTTCGCCGCCAACGTGCCGAAAATCATCCAGGGCGGCGCGTTTCCGGTATTGGCGGGGATCGTGCTGTTTGTGCTGATGACCACCTGGAAGCGCGGCAAGCAATTGCTGGTGGAGCGTCTCGACGAAGGCGGCCTGCCGTTGCCGATCTTCATCAGCAGTATCCGCGTGCAGCCGCCCCATCGCGTGCAGGGCACCGCGGTGTTCCTCACCGCGCGGCCCGACGCCGTGCCCCACGCGTTGTTGCACAATTTGCTGCACAACCAGGTGCTGCATGAGCAAGTGGTGCTGTTGACGGTGGTCTACGAGGATATTCCGCGGGTGCCGGTCACGCGGCGTTTCGAGGTGGACGCTTATGGCGAGGGCTTCTTCCGGGTGATCCTGCACTTCGGTTTTGCCGACGAGCCGGACGTGCCGCAAGCCCTGAAGCTGTGCCATCTGGACGACCTGGATTTCAGCCCGATGCGCACCACCTACTTCCTCAGCCGGGAAACCGTCATCGCCTCGCGCATCAAAGGCATGGCACGCTGGCGTGAGGCGCTGTTCGCCTTCATGTTGAAGAACGCCAACGGCAACCTGCGCTTCTTCAAGCTCCCGGTGAACCGGGTGATCGAGCTGGGTACCCAGGTCGAAATGTAAGCGTCTGCAACACGGGAGCCGGCCATCGGCTCCCGCTTTCCTTCTGAACCCTGTGCAATCCAGCGTTGTCGACTAGGCTCTAAGCACTGTTGAACAGTGCCCACAGAACCCAGAAGAGGTGCGCCATGAGTCAGTTGCTCGAACCCTATACCCTGCGCCAATTGACCCTGCTCAATCGCATCGCCGTGTCGCCGATGTGCCAATACTCCTCCGACGATGGCCTGGCCAATGACTGGCACCTGGTGCACCTCGGCAGCCGCGCCGTGGGGGGCGCCGGGCTGATTTTCACCGAAGCCACCGCCGTCACCGCCGATGGCCGCATCACTGCGCAGGACCTCGGTTTGTGGACCGACGAACAGATCGAACCGCTGCAGCGCATCACGCGTTTTATTGCTGCACAAGGTGCGGTAGCGGGCATTCAGCTGGCCCACGCCGGGCGCAAGGCCAGCACCCACCGGCCGTGGATCGGCAAGCACGGCAGCGTCAAGCCGGAAGAGGGCGGCTGGGTGCCGGTCGGCCCATCGCCGATTGCCTTTGACCCCAACCACACCCAACCCACGCCGCTGGACGACGCGCAAATCCAGCAAGTGATCGACGATTTTGTCGCCGCCGCCAAACGCGCCTTGACCGCCGGTTTCGAAGTGGTGGAAATCCACGCCGCCCACGGTTACCTGCTGCATCAATTCCTCTCGCCCATCAGCAACCAGCGTCAGGACCATTACGGCGGTTCGTTTGAAAACCGCATTCGCCTGGTGCTTGAAGTCACCAAGGCAGTGCGTGACGTCTGGCCCGAGGAGCTGCCGCTGTTTGTGCGGGTGTCGGCCACCGACTGGGTGGAAGACGGCTGGAACCCCGATGAAACCGTAGAACTGGCGCGTCGACTCAAAGACTTGGGCGTGGACCTGATCGACGTCTCTTCCGGTGGCACCGCCGCCAATGCCGAGATCCCCACGGGCCCCGGTTACCAGACCCGGTTTGCCGAACGCGTGCGCAAGGAGTCGGGCATCGCCACCGGCACCGTTGGCATGATCACTGAACCGGCCCAGGCCGAGCACATCCTGCGCACCTGCCAGGCTGATCTCATCTTCCTCGCCCGTGAACTGCTGCGTGATCCGTATTGGCCGCTGCATGCCGACGATGACTTGGGCGGGCGCAAGGCGATCTGGCCGGCGCAGTACCAACGGGCGACCCACCGCGACCAGCCGATTCATGAGTCTGACCTGAGGGATTGAGCCGACCGGCTGTCCAGCGAAACCCACCCTGATCCGGTGGGTTTTCTTTTGCTTGCGCTGTGGGAAGTTGCTGTAGGTCTTTGTTACCGCAGCACTTTTTTAAGTTAATACTCTAAAAAAATCCCACACGTGACCAGAATGTTTCTACGCTTAAGGTAAGTCTGATTTCTGGCCCAGGGAGTCAGTCTGTTTGTCCGAGGAGGCATTGCGCTTCACGGGAGGCGGCGGAATGGGCGCCAGGAATCTTAGATCGCAATCAGGAGAAACAATCCATGGCCAAGTCCTATGGTATTGCGGGTGTGGTGATGTCTTTTCTGACCCGCAGGTTTTTTTTGCGGGGCCGAAAGCTGAGTTTGGATGAAGCGCAATTGCTGGAGCAGTACCGCGCCCTGACCGAAAACGACCAGGTGGCAATGCGGTATCTGATTGGGGCGATGAAGAGTGTGTCGCGGTTTTGAGCGGCGCCTTAACCCAGGGCGGGAGCTGGCAAGCAGCTCCCACCTGTCGGGTCAGGTGTACTTGCGCGCCTCTGGCGCAGGCGGGAAGTACTGGTACAGCCAGGTTTCACTCAAGGTGCGGTCCTGGGTGCGGATGAACAGCCGCAGTTCCACCGGCTCCACGCTGTCGCTGGTCGGGTACCAATCGAACAGGATGCGATAGCCCTTGATGTTGTCGAGCACCAGCACGCTGAAATCCTTCACTTCACCGTGGGAGCAGGTCACCACCGGCTCGATACCGGTGCCCGCCGGCAGGCGATCCAGGCCGCCGCCCTTGAAGTCCACGGCAAAGCGGCGCGCCCAGACTTCAGGGTAGTGCTCGCCGGGCGCCCAGCCTTCCGTAAAGCCACCCATGCCTGAGCGGGTTGCGTCGACCTGCGCCAACGGCGTGCTTACCGGGGGCAGGGCGCTCCAGTACAGCTTGTAGCCGTAGTTCAGTGAGTCGCCGGCGGCCACGGGTTTCTTCGGGGTCCAGAAGGCCACGATGTTGTCCAGGGTTTCGCCCGTGGTAGGGATTTCCAGCAGGTCGATCGAGCCTTCGCCCCAGGCGGTGGTCGGTTCCACCCACAGGCTTGGGCGCTTGCTGTACCAGTCCACGGTGTCCTGGTAGCTGGCGAATTCATGGTCGGTCTGCACCAGGCCAAAGCCTTTCGGGTCGGTGTCGGCGAACGCGTTGAACTGCAGCTTGGCCGGGTTGTTCAGCGGGCGGCAGATCCACTCGCCGTTGCCGCGCCACATCGCCAGGCGGTCCGAGTCGTGGATTTGCGGGTGCAGGGTGTCGCACATCCGCCGTTCATGGGTGCCGCAGCTGAACATGCTGGTCATGGCGGCGATGCCCAATTGTTCGATGGCGGTACGCGCATTGATGTTGGCGTCGATGGCCATCACCACCTGATTGGCCTGGCAGTCGATATCGAAGCGATAGGCGCCGGTGGCGCTCGGCGAGTCGAGCAGGGCATAGACCACAAAACGCGTGGCGTCCTTGTCCGGGGTTTCGAACCAGAACTGGGTGAAATCGGGGAATTCTTCGCGTTTTTTCGCGTAGGTGTCGATGGCCAGGCCGCGCGCCGAGAGGCCGTACTGGCCGGTGGAGTCCACTGCGCGGAAGTAGCTGGCGCCGAGAAATGACAGCACGTCATGGCGGTCGAGTTCCGGCGCCTTGAACAGCTTGAAGCCCGAGAACCCAAGGTCGCCGGTCAGTTGCTTGGTATCGACCGTGGTCTTTTCATAGTTGAACAGCGAAGGGCGGAAATGCACCTCGCGCGCCTCACGGGTCTTGGGGTCGACGCTGTGCATGCGCACCGGCGTCTTGAAACCCATGCCGACGTGGAAGAACTGCACGTCGAGTTGCCCGTTCAATTCCTTCCACAGCGAATGGTTGCCGTCGTAGCCGATGGCGTTGAAATTCTGCGGGGTCATGGTCGCCAGGGTCGGCGGCAGCACCTGCTTGGTGTCTTTATAGGCGGTCCCGGCGAGTTGCTTGGTCTGGGCCTTGAGCGATTCAAAATCGAAGGCAACGGCCTTGCCATCGGCAGCACGGTTGCCGGCCCATGCCTGTGCGGCCAGCAGGCCACTGGCCGACAAACCGGTGTAAGCCGCGATGGCCATGGACGCTTTGAGCAAATTCCTGCGGTGCATAGAGACAACCTGTCGTGAGCAAATCCCGCGCCCTTCCTGGCACGTAGCGGATCAGAAATTACGGTTCGGACATGCCTTCGGCCAAACACAACGGACAATAAACAGACGCCGGATAGCTTAAGCGG
>NZ_JBARTQ010000310.1:0-14101 GCF_049645325.1 Pseudomonas sp.
CGCCTTCGCGAGCAAGCCCGCTCCCATAGGGGGTTCTGCGCTAACCTGGCGAGTCGCACTCATAACAAGGACCTTACATGGACGTAACAATGGGCCTGTTGGCCGCCCTGCTCTGGGGTGGCACGGACTTTCTCGTGGGCCTTAACGCCCGCGCCGTCGGCGTTAAACGCGCGGTGTATTTCGGCCAAGCCCTCGGCTTTCTGATCATGACCCTGCTGCTGGTCATCTTCCCGGCCTTCCTGTTCAAATCCCTGAATGCCCCGTCGAGCGTCTGGCTCCTGGGCATCGCCGCCGCGCTGCTCACCGTCTCCGGCGCGCTCGCGTTGTCCAAGGCCTTTGCCTTGGGCAAAGCAGCCATCGTCGCGCCGCTGGTGACGTCTTACGGCGTAGTCACCACGCTGCTGTCGTGGGCCAGCGGGGAACACATCAGCTTGATCCAGCTCGGTTGCATCGGCGTGTGCGTGATCGGCGTGACGCTCTCCAGCCTGCACAAGGACACCGGCGCTCCCCACAACAACCCGCGCCTGTCCATCGCCTACGCCATGCTCGCTGCCTTGCTGTACGGCACCAGCTTTTGGCTGCAAGGCCGCTACACATTGCCCGCACTGGGGCCGATCACCATGCTGTGGCTGGGTTATCTGGTGGGCCTGTGCGTGCTGGTGGCGATGGTGCTGAAGATCAAGGACGGCCTGAAAATCCCGCCGCTGAAAAACTGCGCAACACTGACCGGCGCAAGCGTGATGAACCTCGGTGGGTTCTCGGCGTTTTCGTGGGGCGCGATGGCAGGCTCGGTGTCAGTGGTGACGGTGATCAGTACGCTGTCGGGCGGGATTGCGGCGATTCTTGGCTTTGTGTTTTTCAAGGAGCGGTTGTCAGCGGTGCAAGTGCTGGGCGTGGTGCTGGTGCTGGTCGGTGCAGTGGTGTTGCACATCGCCGACTGACACTTCGCGCATAAAAAAGCCGCCCACTAGGGGCGGCTTTTTAACAGCTGGCGACTCTTACAACTTAGGACCAGCAGCCTTGATCGCATCGCTCACTTCAAACTTCTTGAAGTTCTCGATGAACAGACCGGCCAGTGCCTTTGCGGCTTCGTCGTACGCAGCTTTGTCGGCCCAGGTGTTACGTGGGTTCAACAGGCCAGTGTCCACACCCGGTACGGCCAATGGCACGTCGAGGTTGATGGTGGCGAGGTGCTCGGTGTCTGCACCGATCAACGCGCCGCTCTGGATCGCTGCGATCACGCCGCGAGTGGTCGGGATGTTGAACCGCTTGCCGACGCCGTAGCCGCCGCCGGTCCAGCCGGTGTTGACCAGGTAGACCTTGGAGCCGAAGCCGCGGATGCGCTTGATCAGCAGCTCAGCGTATTCGCCGGCCGGGCGCGGGAAGAACGGCGCGCCGAAGCAGGTGGAGAAGGTCGACTTGATGCCGCTGCCGGAACCCATTTCGGTCGAGCCCACCAGTGCGGTGTAGCCGGACAGGAAGTGGTAGGCCGCTTGCTCTTCGCTGAGGATCGACACCGGCGGCAGTACGCCGGTCAGGTCGCAAGTCAGGAAGATCACCGCGTTTGGCTCGCCGCCCAGGTTCTGCTCGGAACGCTTGGCAACGTGCTCCAGCGGGTACGCGGCGCGGCTGTTCTGGGTCAGGCTGACATCGGCGTAGTCGGCGTGCTTGGCGTCGTCGATGACAACGTTTTCCAGCACGGCGCCGTGCTTGATGGCTTTCCAGATAACCGGCTCGTTCTTCTCGGAGAGGTCGATGCACTTGGCATAGCAACCGCCTTCGATGTTGAACACCACGCCTTCGCCCCAGCCGTGTTCGTCGTCGCCGATCAGGTAGCGGCTTTCGTCGGCGGACAGGGTGGTTTTACCCGTGCCCGACAGGCCGAAGAACAAGGTCACATCGCCAGCTTCGCCGATGTTGGCGGCGCAATGCATCGGCAGCACGTCGGAGGCCGGCAGCAGGAAGTTCTGCACCGAGAACATGGCTTTTTTCATCTCACCGGCGTAACGCATGCCGGCGATCAGGACTTTTTTCTGTGCGAAGTTGAGGATCACGCAACCGTCGGAGTTGGTGCCGTCACGCTCAGGCACGCACTCGAAGTTAGCCACGTTGAGCACTTGCCATTCTTCACGACCGGCCGGGTTGTACTGGGCCGGGTTAATGAACAGGCAACGACCGAACAGGTTCTGCCAAGCAGTCTGGGTGGTCATTTTCACGGCCAGGTAGTGGTCTTCTGCAGCCCCTACGTGAACGTGGGAAACGAAATGCTCTTGCGCGTTGTTGAAAGCCTCAACGCGAGCCCACAGGGCATCGAACTTGTCGGCCGGGAACTTGCGGTTGATCGGGCCCCAGGCGATTGCGGCCTGGGTGGACGGCTCTTCAACGATGAAACGGTCAACCGGCGAACGACCGGTGCGGTGACCGGTTTCTACGACCAGCGCGCCAGTATCGGCAAGCACGCCTTCACCGCGCTGCAGGGCTTCTTTAACCAGATCGTCAACACTCAGATCGGTGTATACGGCGTTATTGGCTTGCGTCATGAGGTTCCCCGTCGGCCTATGGCCGAGTGCTCCAAACGTTTTGTAGTAGAAAGTTGCGCACTACTACCGCGAAAAAAGTGGGCCGGATTATGCCAGAAAAGCCCAAAAAGAGTAGGGCCCTCCCGTCAGAACTGCGCTAATCCGGCATTCGTCAGGTGATTTACCTGTGCTTAAACGTTTTAGTGGCGGGTGTCGGAAGGGGTGTCGATGCCTGCGCCGGCGAATAATTGGGCGACATCGGCGGCATCGAACAGGTAACGCTGGTTGCAGAACTGGCAGTCGATCTCGATGTTGCCACCGTGCTCCACCACCAGATTCTGCGCATCTTCCAGGCCCAGGCTGACCAAGGCGTTGGCAGAGCGCTCGCGCGAACAGCTGCAACGGAAGCGCAGGCCCTGGGCGTCGAACAGGCGCACGGCCTCTTCGTGGTACAGGCGGTGCAGGATGGTTTCGTTGTCCAGGCCCAACTGCTCTTCGGCGGTCAGGGTGCCGGCCAGGGCGGTGAGTTTGCGCCAGCTGTCGGTGCGCTCATCATCGTCCTTGATGCGGTCAGCTGGCAGTTGCTGCAGCAGCAAACCACGGGCGCGCTTGCCGTCGGCGTTCAGCCAGAACTTGGTGCCGACTTGCTGGGACATCACGAAATAGTTGGTGAAGCAGTCCGACAACGTTTCGCCGTCGAGGTCGACGATGCCTTGGTAGCGCTGGCCTTCGGTCGGGTCGACGGTGATCGCCAGCACGCCATTGGCCATCAGGTCGCCGAGGGTCGCGTCCGGGGCGATCAGGTCGGCGTCGTAACGGGCCAGGCCACGGATCTCACGCTCGCTGGAGCATTCGATCATCAGCATCGGAATCGGGCCTTCGGAGCGCGCCTGCAAAATCAGCAAACCGTCGAACTTCATGGTGCCCACCAGCAACGCCGCCGCCGCCATCAGCTCACCGAGCAGTTGCGCGACCGGCTCCGGATAGGGGTGCTTGGCGAGGACTTCGGCATAGCTGCGCTCCAGCGAGACCAGTTCGCCGCGGGCGTCGTTCTCGTCGAAGATGAAGCGTTGGGTGAAGTCGGTATCTGGTAGATCAGTCATAGGTCTGGGTATCTGAATTGATGACAAATTAGTTACAAGGTTTATAGAATTAGAGGCTTTAGCACCATTTTGGTGCGGATTTCTAAAGTCGTGGGGGACAGTTTATGAACAATCCGGGTTTGTTCCAAGCCAAGTGGAACCTCGGGCGATGGGCCTTTTGCAATCTACTCGCAATCGGACTGCTGTGTTTTTGGCTGTGGCCCACGGGCCAGATGCTGTGTGTGCTTTTCGACGAGTGGCTGTTTCACCTGCTCAATGACCCGCTGGCGAGCAATTCGACGTGGCTGCATGTGTGGGCGGTGGCCAGTTTGCGGCCATTTGATGCGGTGGTGGGCGTGATTTTGCTGGCATTGCTGATTCGCGGCGACTGGGTATTCAAGGCGGTGCAGGTGCGCCAGGCGTTTTTCGGGTTTCTGGGCATTTTGCTGTTGCTGCTGTTTATCCGCCTGCTGTTTTCCAAATTCGCGGCGCAGATGGGCTGGCAACACAGCAGCCCGTCGATGGTGATCAGCGGTGCGACGCATATGAGCGACTACTTCCCCGGGCTGGAAAAAACCTGGGAATTGAAGGACCGTTCGAGCCAGAGCTTCCCGGGAGATCATGCCTCGGTGTTGTTGATCTGGGGGATGTTCATGACGGTGTTTGCCAAACGCATCGGCCAAGTGCTGGTGATCTGGGGCTTGGCGCTTTTGTTCATGATGCCGCGTTTGGTGGCAGGCGCACATTGGGGTCAGGACGATTACATCGGCGGTGTGTTGCTGGCGTTGTTGGCGCTGGGCTGGGGGTATTACACGCCGTTTGCGGCGAAGGTTTCGGCTGGGTTGTTGCGGGTGACGGCGCCGGTGTTTGGGTTGCTGAGCAAGTTGCCAGTCATCGGGCGTTTGAGCGTCATGCGCACAGCCGCCTGACTGGGTAGGTTGGGTGGGAGCTGGCTTGTGTGCTGGCTTGCCTGGGATAGCATCACCTCGGTATCAGCACTACACCGAGGCGCCTGCATCGCAGGCAAGCCCTGCTTCCACAATTGATACCATCTGTACCGGAAATTTGCGCCGTCAGTCGTCATTGCCACTGCCACTGCCACGAAACTTGAACAGGTCGCGGCGCTGTTTCTTGCTTGGCTTGCCATCGGTGGTCATGCCGGTAGCGCCCGCTTTGCGCATCGCCGCCGCATTTTCGCGCTTGGCGATGCTGGCTTCAGTCTCGGTATACAGCGCCTGCGCTTCCGGCGCGCCACGGCGCACGATGGAGAGGGCCTGCACCACGACGGTCTTTTCATCAAACCCGGTACGGACCTGAAACTCATCGCCGACGCGCGGTTCCTTGCCAGGCTTGCAGCGCTCGCCGCGATGGTGCACCTTGCCGCTCTCGATGGCGGCCTTGGCCAGGGCGCGGGTTTTGTAAAAACGCGCCGCCCACAGCCACTTGTCCAAACGGACCTTTTCTTCCTCTTCCTGCTTTTGAGCCACTTGAATTCCTCGCTCTGAAAAATGTCGCAACTTTACCGTTGAAACCCTTCGACGCATAAACCTCAAGGCTCACCTAAGATACGCCAGGCACCTCGGTTTTTGCGTGACTTTCCAATGCACCCACTGATTACCGAAACCTGAGAGATATCTGTCGCCATTTGCCGGATATTCTGCGTGAATACCGCGAAATCGGCGCCGACCCCTCGATGAAGGTTTGGGAGTTGTCACAATCCATGCGCAGTTGGACGTTACTGTCCTCGACGACTACGAAACATTTCTGAATTGCCGGTTACCCATATTGAAGACATTTGACCATTTGACCGTTGTGGGTCTGCGTGAGTGGGTGGCACTTCCCGACTTGGGAGTGGCTGGCCTGCGCGCGAAGATCGACACTGGTGCCAGCACCTCCAGCCTGCATGCCACCGATATCGAGCCTTTTGAGCGCGACGGTGAGAAGTGGGTGCGCTTTACCGCGCACCTGGGCAGCGTGGTGCAACTGCGTCACCGCCGCTGCGAAGCGCCCCTGGTGACGATGAAAACCATCAAGAGCTCCAACGGCCATGCGCAGGTGCGCTACGTAATCAGCACCACCCTGGCATTGGGTGATGGCGTATGGCGGGTGGAATTCACCCTCGCCTGCCGCAAGGCCATGCGTTACCGCCTGTTACTGGGCTCCAAGGCGCTGATTGACGGCCACTTGGTGGTCAATCCAGGCGTCAAGTACGTTCAAGACAAGCCGGTGTTCCCGGTCTCTACTATTTCTGCCCCAGGTGCTGCATGAAGATTGCTGTGCTGTCGCGAAACCCGCGTCTGTATTCCACCCGCCGCCTGGTCGAGGCCGGCACCGAACGTGGCCACGAAATGGTGGTGATCGACACGTTGCGTGCCTACATGAACATTGCCAGCCACAAGCCGCAGATCCACTACCGCGGCAAGCCGCTGGAAGGTTTCGATGCCGTGATCCCGCGTATCGGCGCATCGGTGACGTTTTATGGCTGCGCCGTGCTGCGCCAGTTTGAAATGATGGGCGTGTTTCCCCTCAATGAGTCCGTGGCGATTGCACGCTCGCGGGACAAGCTGCGCTCGCTGCAACTGCTGTCACGCCGGGGCATCGGCCTGCCGGTCACCGGTTTTGCTCATTCCCCGGATGACATCCCGGACCTGATCGAGATGGTCAACGGCGCACCGCTGGTGATCAAGGTGCTGGAAGGTACCCAGGGTATCGGCGTGGTGCTGTGCGAAACGGCGACCGCCGCAGAGTCGGTAATCGAGGCCTTCATGGGCCTCAAGCAGAACATCATGGTGCAGGAATACATCAAGGAAGCTGGCGGCGCGGATATCCGTTGCTTCGTGGTGGGCGACAAGGTGATTGCGGCAATGAAACGCCAGGCCAAACCTGGGGAATTCCGTTCAAACCTGCACCGTGGTGGCAGCGCCAGCTTGATCAAGATCACCCCGGAAGAGCGCATGACCGCGCTGCGGGCCGCCAAGGTAATGGGATTGAGCGTGGCGGGTGTGGATATCTTGCGCTCCAACCACGGGCCGCTGGTGATGGAAGTGAACTCGTCGCCGGGTCTGGAAGGAATCGAGACCACCACCGGCAAGGATGTGGCGGGGATCATCATTCAGCATCTGGAAAAGAATGGTGGGCCGAATATGACTCGGACCAAGGGCAAGGGCTGATACTGGCACCGAAAATAAAATGTGGGCGCTGGCTTGCCGGCTCCCACATTTAGTTTGTTGTCGATGGTTAGACGGCGTCTCTGGGCAGCATCAGCCCAAGCGGCAAACGCACCCGCGCTTCCAGGCCACCTTCCTCGCGGTTGCGCAATTCAACATTGCCGCCATGCATTGAGGCAATCCGCCGAACAATCGCCAACCCCAACCCAGTACCTTTGCCGCCCCGGGCACGGTCGCCACGGGTAAAGGGGTTGAAGATGCCTTCCAGTTCCTCCGGGTCAATGCCTGCGCCGCGGTCCATCACGCTCAGCACCACATACGGCGCAGCACTGTCGCCGGACACATACGCAGCCACTTCCACATCCGAACCGGCGTGATGCAAGGCGTTGCCGATCAGATTGTTCAGCAGGCGCTTCATCGATACCCGACGCAACGCAAATGGCTGGATCGGCTCCAGCCGCATACGCACCTGCTCGCCGTTCTGGTTATAGGGCGCCACCACTTCACGCACCAGGTCGGTGAGGTCGACTTCTTCCACCACCTCGTCGCGACCATCGCGAATAAACGCCAGGAACTGGTCAAGAATCGCGTCCATGTCCTCGATGTCGCGAACCATGTCGTCTGTCAGGTCGCTATGGTTACCCATCAGCTCAAGGGACAGGCGCAAGCGCGTCAATGGCGTGCGCAGGTCATGTGACACCCCCGCCAGCATCAACTCGCGTTCTCGGCCCGCCTGTTCGACGTCCTCCGCCATCTGGTTAAACGCGCCGTACACCTCGGTCATCTCGCTGGGCGTATCACTGACCGGCAGGCGCACACTGCGCCCCTGCCCCAGTTGGCGAGCGGCAAACACCAGGCGTTTAAGCGGTTGGTTGAGCTGACGCACAAAAATCCACGCGGAGGCGGTGGAAAGCAAACCAATGGCCAGGAACCATCCCAACACGTTCCAGATCTTCTGCCCCCGCAGCGGGTGCGGGTACAGCGGCACTTTCAGCCAGTCCTGGCCGAGGCTCGGCGCGCGCACCCACAGCGCAGGTGACACATGCATACGCAGCCGCACCTCGGTGTCTTCACCCAGTTCGGCCTGCATCTGGCGCTGGTAAATCTCGCTGTAAGGCCAATGTTGCTCGCCCTCCGGCACGCCCGCGCCCGCCACGCGAACCAGGGTAGCCGCCTTGGCGATCTTCTCGCGGTTTTCGGGGTCAGCCGCCCAATAGGCGCGCAGCGTGAGAGCAACGCCGTGGCTGTATTGTCGATCCACCAGCACGTCCTCGTTCATCAACAGATAAACCAGAGTCAGCGCTTTTGAAAACAGAACGACGATCAGCACCAGCCAAAGGGTGCGGGAGAAGAAACTTTGCGGGAACCACAGCGGGGTTTTCATAGAAGACAGCTAGACACCTTGCAGAAACGAGCGGCGCTCGCAGAATTGCAGACGCCGGGCATCCCGTCGACCCTCATGGAGTCAAACGCCAGGATGCCCGCCCCTGCAAATCATCGGTCACTTGGTAGCGGTGCCGTCCGGCACAAACACATAACCCACGCCCCAGACCGTCTGGATATACCGCGGCTTGGACGGGTCCGGCTCGATCATCCGGCGCAGACGGGAAATCTGCACGTCGATGGAGCGCTCCAGAGCATCCCATTCACGACCACGGGCCAGGTTCATCAGCTTGTCGCGGGTCAACGGCTGGCGGGCATTCATCACCAGGGCCTTGAGCACCGCGAACTCGCCGGTGGTGAGCATGTGCACTTCTTCGCCACGCTTGAGCTCACGGGTCGCCAGCGACAGTTCGTAGTCGCCAAACGTGACGCTTTCGTCTTCGCTGCCCGGCGCGCCGGGTACTGACGGCGCCTGACGACGCAACACGGCCTTGACCCGCGCCATCAGCTCGTCAGGGTTGAACGGCTTGGCCAGGTAGTCATCAGCGCCCAGTTCCAGGCCTTTGATGCGGCTCAGCTCATCGCCCTTGGCGGTGAGCATGATAATAGGGATCTGGTTGTTCGCACCGCGCAGGCGTTTGCAGGCGGTCAGGCCGTCTTCGCCGGGCAACATCAGGTCGAGCACGACCAGGTTGAACACCTCGCGCCCCAACAGGCGGTCCATCTGCTCGGTGTTCGGCACCGCGCGGGCACGGTAGCCCTTGGAGTTGAAGAAACGCTCCAGCAGGCTGCTCAGCCCCGGATCGTCGTCAACGATGAGAATTTTTTCGCCTTCAGCAGTTTGTGCAGTGCTGCTCATTAGATGCTCCTCTTATCTCGGCGCGCATTATGGCGTAGCTGCCGTTATACGCACCGTGTGCATTGTTAGCAGATTTTTCCTCCAGTGCCAGTCAACCCGCGCCCTACAACCATCGGTGAGGTCCCCCCAAGGGCAGAACGCTGGTTATAATGCGGCGCCTTTGTGCGGGGCGGCATCAGATATATCCCGTTCACTGCACGGCTTTTTTTCACCCGTTCTCCGTGACTTTTTCGATTTCGAGGGTCAATAGGCTGCCTCTTGACCCAGGCAGCGGCGCCAGTCGGGCCGCTCAACCAGCCTCGCAAGGCCTTGTTTTCCGGGCCTGCGAGCTGCTTTCAGAATTTCAGGTGGTTTTATGGACAGCATCAACAGCCGCATCGCCGAGGAACTCGGCGTACGCCCGCAACAGGTCGAAGCGGCCGTCGCTCTACTGGATGAAGGCTCCACGGTGCCCTTCATCGCCCGTTACCGAAAAGAAGTGACCGGCAGCCTCGACGACATCCAGTTGCGTCACCTGGAAGAGCGCCTGCGCTACCTGCGAGAACTCGACGAACGGCGCATCAGCATCCTCGCCAGCATCGAAGAGCAGGGCAAAATGACCCCGCAGCTGGAACGCGACATCAAGCTCGCCGACACCAAGACCCGCCTCGAAGACCTTTACCTGCCGTACAAACAGAAGCGCCGCACCAAGGGCCAGATTGCCCTGGAGGCCGGCCTGGGCGACTTGGCCGACGGCCTGTTCAACGACCCGTCGTTGACCCCGGACACCGAAGCCGCGCGCTTCATCGATGCTGAAAAAGGCGTCGCCGACGTAAAAGCGGCCCTCGAAGGCGCCAAGTACATCCTCATGGAGCGCTTCGCCGAAGACGCCAACCTGCTGGAAAAACTGCGCAACTACCTGAAACAGGAAGCCACCCTCAGCGCCCGCGTCATTGCCGGCAAAGAGGAAGAAGGCGCCAAATTCCGCGACTATTTCGAACACGACGAGCCGCTCAAGAGCATGCCGTCGCACCGTGCGCTGGCCATTTTCCGTGGTCGCAACGAAGGTATTCTCAGCTCTGCGCTGAAAGTCGGCGACGAGCTGCCGGGCACCATGCACCCGTGCGAAGGCATGATCGGTCAACAATTCGGCATCCAGAATCAGAGCCGTCCTGCCGATAAGTGGCTCGGTGAAGTGGTGCGCTGGACCTGGAAGGTCAAGCTCTACACTCACCTTGAAACCGACCTGCTCGGCGAGTTGCGTGACGGTGCCGAGACCGAGGCGATCAACGTTTTCGCCCACAACCTGCACGACCTGCTGCTGGCCGCCCCGGCCGGACCGCGCGCCACCCTGGGCCTCGACCCGGGCCTGCGTACCGGTTGCAAGGTCGCCGTGGTCGACGCCACCGGAAAGCTGCTGGACCACGCCACCGTGTACCCGCACGTGCCACACAACAAGTGGGACCAGACCCTCGCGATCCTGGCCGCCCTGTGCGCCAAGCACGCGGTGGACCTGATCGCCATCGGCAACGGCACCGCCAGCCGGGAAACCGACAAGCTCGCCGCCGAACTGATCAAAAAATACCCAGCCATGAAGATGACCAAGGTCATGGTCTCCGAGGCCGGCGCTTCGGTGTACTCGGCGTCGGAACTGGCGTCCAAGGAATTCCCGGACCTCGACGTGTCGATCCGTGGCGCCGTCTCCATCGCTCGCCGCCTGCAAGACCCGCTGGCCGAGCTGGTGAAGATCGACCCGAAATCCATCGGCGTCGGCCAGTACCAGCACGACGTGTCGCAGCTGAAACTGGCGCGCGGCCTGGATGCGGTGGTGGAAGACTGCGTGAACAAGGTCGGCGTCGACGTGAACACCGCCTCGGTCGCCCTGCTGGCGCGTATTTCCGGCCTGAACGCCACGCTGGCGCAGAACATCGTCACCCACCGCGATGAAAACGGCGCGTTCAAAACCCGCGCCGCGCTGAAAAAAGTCGCGCGCCTTGGCGAAAAAACCTTCGAACAGGCCGCAGGTTTCCTACGTGTGATGAACGGCGACAACCCGCTGGACGCGTCGGCGGTCCACCCGGAAGCCTACCCATTGGTGCAACGCATTGCGGCCGAAACCGACCGCGACATTCGCTCGCTGATCGGCGACGCCGCGTTCCTCAAGCGCCTGGACCCGAAGAAGTACACCGACGAAACCTTCGGTGTGCCGACCATCACCGACATCCTCCAGGAGCTGGAAAAAC
This sequence comes from Pseudomonas sp., assembly GCF_049645325.1. GTDB lineage: Bacteria > Pseudomonadota > Gammaproteobacteria > Pseudomonadales > Pseudomonadaceae > Aquipseudomonas. Next base: position 11,233 of record NZ_JBARTQ010000310.1, read on the forward strand.
CAGGCCGCGACCCACGTCCCGGGTTCAAGACCGCCGAGTTCCAGGACGGCGTCGAAGACCTCAAGGACCTGCAATTGGGCATGATCCTCGAAGGCGTGGTCACCAACGTGACCAACTTCGGCGCGTTCGTGGACATCGGCGTGCATCAGGACGGTCTGGTGCATATCTCTGCGCTTTCGGAGAAGTTCATCAAAGACCCGCGCGAAGCGGTGAAGGCCGGTGATGTGGTGAAGGTCAAGGTCATGGAAGTCGACATCCCGCGCAAACGCGTCGGCCTGTCGATGCGCATGAGCGACACTCCTGGCGAGAAAATCGACGGTGCCCGAGGCGCACGCCCAGGCTCGGCACCGCGCCAATCGCAAAATCGCTCTGACAACAGTGCGCCGCGCAAAGAGACCGCCACCGCCGCGCCGAGCAACAACGCCATGGCCTCGCTGTTCGCCAACGCCAAACAATTGAAGAAGCGTTGATGGAAGTACCGGCCGGTTTGACCCAGAGCGCGTTCAGCGAACTGATCGGCTGCCGCCTGCAGCGCCTTGAAGAAGGCGTTGCCGAGGTGGCGTTGACCCTGGAGCCGCAGTTGCGCAACCGCGCGGGCAAGCTCCATGGCGGGGCGATTTTCAGCCTGGTGGACATCACCATGGGGCTGGCCTGCTCCAGCGCCCATGGTTTCGACCAGCAGAGCGCGACCATCGAGTGCAAAATCAACTACATCCGCGCCGTGGAAAACGGCGACGTGTTGTGCACCAGCCGGGTGATTCACGCCGGCCGACGCACGTTGGTGGTGGAAGCCGACGTGTACCAGGACGAAAAACTGGTCGCAAAAGCACAAGGCACCTTCGCAGTCCTATAGCTCCCCGCCCTCGATTTGAGTTAATTTCGGCGCTGCGATAACAGCGTCGGAATTTTCTTGCCGCGCGATAGCCCAATTCATGGAGTGAAGCAGGCTTTTTCAGAGCGGGTCAAATCGACTCAAAACCAGGCGATAACGCCAGTTTCAACTTCACCCTTGTAGACCGTCCTGCCCACCCCCATATTGGGGCGACTGACGCGTGAAGGAATCCAACTTGAGCGAACTTCTCAACCGCCGCCTGGCCTTGCTCGGCAAGCGCGAACACCTCTCCCTGCTAGAGCAATGCTTGCACGGCATCGAGCGTGAATGCCTGCGTGTCACCGGTGAGGGTCGCCTGGCGCAAACGCCGCACCCCGAAGCCCTGGGCGCCGCGTTGACCAACGAATTGATCACCACCGACTACTCGGAATCGCTGCTGGAGTTCATCACTCCCGCCCTGCCCAACCCGGCGGATACCCTGAGCAGCCTGGACAAGATCCATCGCTTTGCCTACACCAAGCTCGGCAGTGAATACCTGTGGAGCCCCTCAATGCCGTGCCCGTTGCCGGCCGAGGAAGACATTCCGATTGCCTACTACGGCACCTCCAATATCGGACAGCTCAAGTACGTGTACCGCAAGGGTCTGGCCCTGCGTTACGGCAAGACCATGCAGTGCATTGCCGGCATCCACTACAACTTTTCCCTGCCGGAACAGTTGTGGCCGTTGCTCAAAAAGACTGAGGGTTTCGTCGGCACCGACCGCGACTATCAGTCCACCGCCTATATCGCGCTGATCCGCAACTTCCGCCGCTACAGCTGGCTGCTGATGTACCTGTTCGGTGCCTCGCCGGCCCTCGACGCGGGTTTCCTGCGCGGCCGCTCGCACCAGCTCGAAGTGCTCGACGCCGACACGCTGTACCTGCCGTACGCCACCAGCCTGCGCATGAGCGACCTGGGTTACCAAAGCAACGCCCAGGCCGGCCTGACGCCGTGCTACAACGATTTGGCCAGCTACACCGACAGCCTGCGCGAAGCGGTGGCAACGCCCTATGCGCCGTACGTCGAAGTCGGCACGCACAAGGACGGTGAGTGGGTTCAGCTCAACACCAACATCCTGCAGATCGAAAACGAGTACTACTCCAACATCCGCCCCAAGCGCGTGACCTACACCGGCGAACGGCCGATCCAGGCGCTGGTGGCCCGTGGTATCCAGTACATCGAAGTGCGTTGCCTGGACATCAACCCGTTCCTGCCAATGGGCATCGACTTGCCGGAATCGCGCTTCCTCGACGCATTCCTGCTGTATTGCGCACTGAACGACAGCCCGCTGTTCGCCAATAACGAATGCGGCAACGCCACCTCCAACTTCCTCAGCGTGGTCAAGGAAGGCCGGCGTCCGGGCCTGCAATTGCAGCGTCAGGGCCAGGCGGTGGACATGAAGGAGTGGGCCACCGAGTTGCTGGAGCAGATCGCGCCGCTGGCCGCTTTGCTCGATCAGAGCCATGGCATCAGCGAGCACAGCCAGGCGCTGGACGCTCAGTTGGCGAAGGTGAAGGACCCGTCACTGACCCCTTCGGCTCAAGTGCTGGCGGCCATGGCCGAGCGCAAAGAGAGTTTTGCGCAGTTCTCGCTGCATCAGAGCGAGGTGCACGCCGAATACTTCCGTAAAGAACCCCTGCCGGCCGAAGAGCAGGCGCGTTTCGAGGAACTGGCGCGCAAGTCGCTGGCGCAGCAGGCGGAGCTGGAGCAGAACGAAGTGGGCGACTTTGATGTGTTTGTCGGGTCGTACCAGGCGAGCATTTTGGCGATCAGCAACTAAATCCCGACTCGGCCCCTGTGGGGGCTGACTTGTGTGGGAGCTGGCTTGTGTGGGAGCTGGCTTGCCTGCGATGCAGTCACCTCGGTGTATCAGCGATACGCAGGCGATGCTATCGCCGGCAAGCCAGCTCCCACACAAGCCAGCTCCCACACAAGTCAGCCCCCACAGGGGCCGAGTCGGGATTTAGTTGCTGATCGCCAAAATGCTCGCCTGGTACG
>NZ_JBARTQ010000311.1:0-16911 GCF_049645325.1 Pseudomonas sp.
AGCGGATCCGTGGAGTTTCATGACAAAAAGTGGCCATCCTTTCACCATCACTGCCCAAAAAGTCACAACGACCGTCAAAAATAAAAAAGTTCCATTGACCGAAAAAAGAATTCAGAATTGCTTCGACTGTTGCCGAGAACCTCGACTAAAGCGTTCCGGCACCGCGATCTACCGGCTATTTGCGAGGTAAGCAATGAGCACAGCACAGATGACCCGCCCGCCACAGACCCTCTACGTCACGGTCCGCCGCGATGAATTGCGCCAATTGAAGGACGAACGCGATCAGTTGCAGCAGGAAGTCCTGCGCCTGCGTTCACACCTTCAAGCCCAGGTCAATCAGGCATCCGGCACCCAGCCTGCCCTTTGCTGAACCTTAGCTGAACGAACCCTTCAGAATTAACTCACGAAGTTTTCACATCTTCCTCCCGATACTCCCGCCGAGAATAGGGCTGCCCATGCGCGGTAGCCCTCTGTTGCGTGCATTCAGTGCGCGGCGACTGAGCAATTATCGGGTTGGAGTACTGGATGGCGATGTTCAAACGCAGCAACACGTCTGCGAAAGGTTTTGATTGGGCTGGCCTCGGCTGGCTGTTCCTGTTTTTCTGGTATTTCTCGGGCATTACCCAACTGCTCATCCAACTGACCGGCACCTCCGGCTTCAGTGGTTTTCGCCAGGCCTTCTTCCTCAGCGCGCTGTGGTTGGCGCCCATGCTGCTGTTCCCGCGCCGCACACGCTTGCTCGCCGCCTTGATCGGCGTAGTGCTGTGGGCTTGCTCGATGGCCAGCCTGGGTTACTTCTTCATCTACCAGCAGGAATTCTCGCAAAGCGTCATCTTCATCATGTTCGAGTCGAACATCTCTGAAGCTGGCGAGTACGCCACTCAGTACTTCGCCTGGTGGATTGTGCTGGCATTTATTGCCCACACCGCCATGGCGGTGTTCCTGTGGACCCGCCTGCGCCCGGTTTACCTGCCACGTGGTCAAGCGATCCTGGCGGCGACCGCCATCGTGCTGGCGGTGGTTGGCTACCCGCTGGTGAAACAGATCGCGACCAACCCGACCATGGAACTTGCCATTGACGGCTTCGAGTCCCGCGTCGAGCCTGCCGTGCCGTGGCAGATGATCGTTGCTTACCGCCGCTACACCGAACAACTGGAAAACATGCAGGGCATGCTGACCAGCGCCAGCCAGATTCCGCCGTTGAAAAACCTCAAGGACACCATGGCCGGCCAGCCGTCGACCCTGGTGCTGGTGATCGGTGAATCCACCAACCGCCAGCGCATGAGCCTCTACGGCTACCCGCGCAACACCACGCCGGAGCTGGACAAGCTGCGCGACCAACTGGCGGTGTTCGACAATGTCATCACCCCGCGCCCTTACACCATTGAAGCGCTGCAACAAGTGCTGACCTTCGCCGACGAACAGAACCCCGACCTGTACCTCAAGACACCGTCGATTGTCAGCGTCATGAAACAAGCCGGCTACAAGACCTACTGGATCACCAACCAGCAGACCATGACCAAGCGCAACACCATGCTCACGACCTTTTCCGAACAGGCCGACGAGCAGGTGTACCTGAACAACAACCGCAACCAGAACGCCCGTCAATACGACGGCGACGTGCTGGCACCGTTTGCCAAGGCGCTGGCCGACCCCACCGAGCGCAAGTTCATCGTGGTGCACCTGCTCGGCACTCACATGAGCTACCAGTACCGCTACCCGCCGACGTTCGACAAATTCACCGATCGCCAGGGCGTACCACCCGGCATCAGCGATGAACAGCTGCCCACCTACAACAGCTACGACAACGCCGTGCTGTACAACGACTTCGTGGTTTCCAGCCTGATCAAGGACTACGCCAAGACCGACCCCAACGGCTTCCTGCTGTACCTGTCGGACCACGGCGAAGACGTGTTCGACTCGGCCGGCCATGGCACCCTGGGGCGTAACGAAGGCAAGCCGACAGCGCCGATGTACACCATTCCGTTCATGGCCTACGCCTCGCCGAAATGGCGTGAAACCCACGACTGGAGCTTCGCCAGCGACCTGCAGCGGCCCTACAGCAGCTCGCAGCTGATTCACACCTGGGCAGACCTTGCCGGGTTGAGTTTCGATGAGTGGGACCACACCAAGAGCCTGGTCAGCGACAGCTTCAAGCCTCGCCCGCTGATCATTGGCGACCCATACATCGCGCAGAAAAAGGGGTTGATCGATTTCAGCCTGATCAAGCCCAAAAAAGCCGATCCTGCCGATGTCGTTGCCAAGTAGTCACCGGGCCTTGTAACACAAAGATAACAATCATTCTCGTTTAAGCCTAAAGTTGCCTGCCTCCTTTCGTCTTTGAGCCATGGCCTTCCCTTTCCGGGGTGGCCGCAAAGACGACTGGAGTCTGCCGCAATGTTTGCGCCTTTTACCCGTTCCATGACCTTTACCCTCGGCCTGTTCAGCAGCGTGCTGTGCCCTGATCTGCTGGCCGAAACCGACCCCGAGCACGCCCCCGCCAAAGCCCTCGAACTGGGCGCCACCAGCATCACCGCTGAAGGACTCGGCACCACCACCGAGCACACCGGCGCCTACACCACAGGCGCGATGAGTACTGCGACGCGCCTGAACCTGTCGATCAAGGAGACCCCGCAATCCATCTCGGTGATTACCCGCCAGCAGATGGACGACTTCAACCTCAACACTCTCACCGACGCCCTGCGCCAGACCACGGGGGTAACGGTGCAGCACATGGATTCGGACCGTGCGGGTTATTCGTCCCGTGGTTATTCGATCAATAACTTCCAGGTCGATGGCATGCTCAACACCTTCGGGCGCATGAAGTCCGACGCCGACACCATCATCTACGACCGCATTGAAGTGGTGCGTGGCGCCACCGGCCTGACCACCGGCGCCGGCGACCCTTCGGCCACCGTCAACATGGTCCGCAAGCGCCCCACTGCCGAGTGGCAAGCCAAAACCGGTGTCAGCGGCGCCAGCCATGACAACTACTACAGCTATGTCGACGTCGGCGGGCCACTGGCCTTTGATGGTCGCCTGCGCGGGCGCACGGTGCTGGCGTACCGTGACAGCCGATCCTTCCGTGACAGCTACGCGATGCAACGTGAAGTGGGCTACGGCATTCTTGAAGGCGACCTGACGGACGACACCGTGGTCGCAGTGGGCTTCGACTACCAGAACAAGCATGCGCAAGGCAGTTCCTGGGGCACCCTGCCCTATTGGAACAGCGACGGCAGCAAGGCGAACCTGCGCCGCTCGGCCAACCTGGCCGCCAACTGGAGTTCCTGGCCACTGAAAGACAAGACCACCTTTGCTTCCATCGATCACAAGCTGTCTGCGGACTGGCGCTTGAAAGCCGCCTACACCCACCGCCAAAGCGACACCGACGGCAAGGTCTATTACGGCGGCGCCGGCGCGCCGAATCCGGACGGCAGCGGCATGATCGCCTGGACCAACCAGATGACCGGCACCTCGAAAATGGACGTGGTGGATTTCAATCTCGCGGGCAGCTACTCGCTGCTGGGGCGCGAGCATGAATTGATGGTCGGGTATGGCGAGTCCGAGCAGCGCGATTCCTCGCCGTTCCAGCGTTTCGAAACGCCAAAGGGTTATGAAAATATACCGGACTGGCAACACATGGGCGGCATCCCCAAGTTTCCCGACCGCACCACTGGCCTGAAGGGTGAACACAGCAACAAGAAACAGAAGGCGGGCTACCTGGCCACGCGCCTGAGCCTGACCGATCGCTTGCACGCGGTGCTGGGCAGCCGTTACGGCAGCTGGGAGATTGAAAGTGTCGAGCCCGACTACAACGCCAATAACCAGTTGATCAGCTCGGCAAAAACCAGCCAGACCCACAACGACATGTGGACGCCCTATGCCGGCCTGCTTTATGACATCACGCCTGAATACACCGTGTATGCCAGCTACACCGACATCTTCAACCCGCAGGACGAACGCGACGTCAGCAAGAAATACCTGGAACCGGTGGTGGGCAGCAACTACGAGGTCGGCCTCAAGGGCAGCCTGCTCAATGAGCGCCTGAACCTGGCTGCGGCGTACTTCTGGAGCACCCAGGACAACGTTGCCGAACTCGACAACTCGGTGGCGCCAGACCCGCTTACCGGGGAGCAATTCTACAAATCGGGTGGCAAAGGCAACAAAGTGCAAGGCTTTGAAGTGGAGGTTTCCGGCGAGGTGATGCCGGACTGGAACCTCACCGCGGGCTACACCTACACCCACTCGCTGAACGGCAACAAGCAGCGCAATAACACCAACCTGCCGATGAACCTGCTGAAGGTGTCCACCGCGTATCGCCTGCCAGGCGAATGGCGTGGGTTGACGGTAGGCGGCGCGGTGAACTGGCAGAGCGATTTTTACGACTTCGCCAATCGCCCCGTCGGCGGACGGGATGAAAACGGCTACCTGATCACCGAGCGCACACGGATTACGCAACAGGCCTACACGGTGGTCAACCTGATGTCGCGCTACCAGTTCGACGAACATGTTTCGGCATCAGTTAACGTCAATAATCTATTTGATAAAAAATATTACGAACGCGTCGGCTTTTATAATGGCGTGTATTGGGGAGACCCGCGCTCCATAACGCTTGCCTTGGACTGGACGCTTTAAACCCCGCCTCTGTGCCGCGTCCAAACTTAACGTAATTGTTAAGTTTGGCGCCTATTCAGTTAAGCCTCACTTAATCCACCCTTCCCATAATCGGCCCCACGAGTCTGATCCAAGAGAACAGACACCCATCACACTTTAATGGGAACACCGACCATGAAACTCTCGACCTTGATGCTTGCCGGCCTGATGACGCTGACCTCCGCTGCTGCTTTTGCCGAAGGCGGCTCCGAACGCTCCAAAGAGTTTTACAACAACTTTGCATTCACCCAGCAAGAAATTCACGGTACTAACCAACAGACTGCCATGGCCGACGGCAAAGACGTCAAGACCAACACCGTTGAACAGAAAAGTGCAGAACAACGCCCTAACAGCTGAATGAATCTTTATTTAATACTTGGTTAATCCGCATTACCCTGTGCCTTCCCGCTCCGTTGGCAAAGGTTAACTTGGCGCCATTTAATGGCGCCTTTTTTTTGCCCGTTATTTATGACAGCGGCTTGTTCCAGAACAACATGCGGCCGTGGGCCGGATCAAATACCGAGTCGTCAAAACCAAACTTGCGGTATGCCGACTGCGCCACCTCATTGCCTTCGAGCACCTCCAAGGTGATCTTGCAGCAACCCCGCTGACGGGCAATTTCCTCGACCTTCTGCAGCATTTTCTGACTCAACCCCAGCCCCCGGAACTGATTCATCACTGCCACGTCGTGGATGTTGACCAGCGGGCGGCAGGCAAACGTCGAGAACCCTTCAAAACAATTGACCAATCCTGCCGGCTCGCCGCCGACAAACGCCAGCACGCTGAATGCATGAGGGCGCTTGGCCAGTTCAGCGGGCAGTTGCTGCAACAGGTCGGCCGGCAAGGTATGACCGCCGCCCATCGGGTCTTCAGCGTAATGGTTGAGTACCAGGCCGATGGCCTCGGCGTGCACAGGGTTGGTGTAGCTGGCTTGCAGCACCAGGATGTCAGGGGTGTCCATGTCCTTCCTCAATCACGACAACAAGGGAATGGGCTCCCTTTGAGGGGGACGATTGTAAGCATGGAGCCGCGAGTAGATGAAGGAGATTAACGCCAAATACCCGCCTGAAAACGCGATGCCTGGGTGCCGCAAAAGGCACACATCGGCTTGTCGGGCGGTTTTCTAGGCGCCGAAACGCTGCAACTGCATCTCTTGCAATCGGCTCAGGGTGCGGCGGAACGCAAATGCCAGGTAGCCTTCGGTGTAGAGCGCTTCCAGAGGGACCTGGGCCTCGATAAACAATGGCACCTTGCGGTCATAACACTCATCCACCAGTGCGATAAAGCGCCGCACACTGTCATCGTGTACCGACAATTGCGGCAGCTCGCGATCACCCGCCACCACGCGCTGCGCAGCATCCTCGGTGCCACGGGCTATGCGTGCCGGGCGTTGTTGCGCGCTGAGGTTGGGGACCTCGCCCAGCAGGATCGCCTTGAAACGATCACACAGCAGCATGAAGTCCATGGCAGCCAGGGGCTGTTCGCACAGGTCGGCGTAGCGGCACCAAAGCACAGTTTCGCTCGATTGCACCGCCATAATCGAGCGGAAGCCGACGCTGACCGGCCCGCTGCTCACGGCCTGCCCTTCGCTGAGTTGCTGGAACACGCCGGCAAGTGCTTGCGGCTGGGCGACCCAATAGCGCTGCACACCGGCGCCCGGGTGCAGGCGGTGATCCTCGGCACCGTCCACCGCCACCACCTGCATGTGCTGCTTTATCGCCTCGATACCCGGCAGGAAACGCTCGCGGTTGAAGCCGCCGGCGTACAGCTGGTCGGGCGGCTGGTTGGACGTGCAAACCATCACCACGCCCTCCTCGAACATCACCTGGAACAAGCGCCCGAGAATAATCGCGTCACCGATGTCATTGACGAACAACTCGTCGAAACACAACACGCGCACTTCCTGGCTCAGTTCACGGGCCAGGGCCTGCAAAGGGTCTTGAGTGCCCGTGAGCTGGAATGAACGCTGATGCACCCAGCCCATGAAGTGATGAAAGTGCTGACGCCGCGCGGGCACTCGCAGGCTTTGATAAAACTGGTCCATCAACCAGGTCTTGCCACGGCCCACCGGCCCCCAAAGGTAGACCCCGGGAATCGGCGAGCGGCCCTGGTGCAGGGCCTCGTGACAGGCTTGCAGGGCGTGCACCGCGCGGCGCTGGGCCTCGTCGGGAACGAAGCCTTGCTGTTCAGTGGCGTATTGGTAGGCAGCGAGAGGCGAGTCGAAAGTCATGCGCGCCATTATGGCTTACAGCGAGATGTCCAGCCGTGAAATCTTGCCGTGCTCATTCAGCCGAAAGGTGTAGCGCAACTCCAGGGGGCTACCGGGAAAATTACCCGAAACCACATTGCTGACCAACACCTTGCCGGTGCGGTGCTGCACGTTGAGCACTTCAACCCGGGGCTGATAGCGCCGACCCGTGTCTTCCATCCACCGGGCGATGGCGGCGGTGCCGACCTGGTGCTCGCCTTCATCGAACACGTTGGCGTCGTCGGCAAAGCATTGGGCAACCGCTGAAGTGTCACGGGTATTGGCCGCCGCGATATAGGCGACGATGGCCGGGGCCAGTTCTGAGACGGGCATGGCACAGCTCCTTTTGGTGATTTGTGGTGCCATGCTAAGCCAGGGTCGTGTCAGTTTTTGTCAGGAGTAAACGGCCCGGTGTCGTTCTGTTCCATCAACTTGCGCCAGGCCCGCAGCAGGTCACTGCGCCGTCCGGGATAACGCTCACCCTGGCCCTCGGCAGCCGCCACGCGGTCAGTACGAAACGTGCGATAGGCGCCGCGTAATTCACACCAGGCAACAATCACCCGCACCTCATTGAGAAAGCCCAGGGCCAGCGGCCAGATCAAGCGCTGGCTCTGGGTCTGGCTGGCATCCGCATAGTCGATATGCAGCTTGGCCTGGTGACGGATAGCCTCGCGAAACACATTCAGCGGCACACGGTTTTCCGGGTAGCCGAACCCTGGCGGCCCCGGTAACAGCGTCGGGTTACGCAGGGCTTCCTGCGCGGCCGGGTCAAGTACATCGGCGATTTTTGCCAAGGCATTGGCCGCAGCGCGACTGAGCACGTCGTCACCGCGCTGGTCGACATAACGCAAGCCGAGCACGATGGCTTCGGTTTCCTCGGCATTGAGCATCAAGGGCGGCAAAAACAGCCCGCTGCGCAACACGTACCCTACCCCGGCCTCACCGAAAATCGGCGCACCCAGCGCGGTCAATTCGGCGATATCACGGTACAGCGTGCGTTCGGACACCTCCAACTGCGCCGCCAACACCGCGGCGGTCACCGGGCGTTTTTTCCCGCGCAGGGCTTGGAGCAGCGTCAGTAGACGAGTGGTTCGCGACACGTTGATCCCGCCCAAAAACAAAAAGTCCCGCAACTTAGCAGAGCACCCTGTCAGAAATTGTCAGCAGTAAAAAAGCGCCTTGACGAAATAAATTACCTCGATCATATTATTTAGATGTTACCAATAATTTAAATGCCCGATCTGTCAGGAGTGCTCGCATGCGCAATAAAGTCTTTGGCCGCCGTAGCGGTCTGCAGGTATCAGAACTGGCCCTGGGCACCGGCAATTTCGGTACAGGTTGGGGGCATGGCGCCGAACGTGATGAAGCCAGGCAGATTTTCGATGGCTACCTCGAAGCCGGTGGCAACTTCCTCGATACCGCCAACGGTTATCAGTTTGGCCAGGCAGAAGTGCTGCTGGGTGAGTTCATCGCCTCGGAGCGCGACAACCTGGTGGTCGCCACCAAATACACCCTGCGCACCCAACCGTCGGATGAAGGCACGATCAAGCTCGGCAACAACCGCAAGAACCTGGTTCGCGCGGTCGAAGAAAGCCTCAAACGCTTGAACACCGACCACATCGACCTGCTCTGGGCGCACATGAGCGATAACGTCACGCCGATGGAAGAGATCCTGCGCGGCTTCGACGACTTGGTGCGCGCCGGCAAGATCCACTACGCAGGCCTCTCCAACTTCCCCGCCTGGCGCATTGCCCGCGCCGACCTGCTGGCCGAAGTGCGCAACTTCGCGCCGATCATCGGCATCCAGGTGGAATACAGCCTGGCCGAGCGCACGGCTGACCGCGAATTGCTGCCGATGGCCGAAGCCCTGGGCTTGGCGGCCACCTTGTGGTCGCCGCTGGGGGGTGGCTTCCTGACCGGCAAATACCGCGACAGCCAAGGCGATAACCGCGCCAACAAGCTCGGCATGTTGATCCACGCCGAAAAAAGCGCGCGCGAAACCGCCGTGCTCGACACCCTGCTCGCCGTGGCCGCAGAGCTGGACGCCACGCCCACCCACGTCGCCATCGCCTGGCTGCGTGAAAAAGCCAGGCGCTCGACCACCGCGCTGATTCCTATCCTCGGTTCACGCACCCGCGCGCAATTGGATGCCACCCTCGGCGCATTGAATGTACAGCTGTCGGCCGAACAGGTGACCCGCCTCGACACGGCGAGCGCCGTCCCATTGGGCGTGCCGCACGGGATGATTGCGGAGCGTTTCCCCGTCGACTATGGCACTGACACGCCCCGTCCTCCGGTTATTTGAGATCAAAAAAAACGGCCTGAGCAGGCCGTTTTTTTCATTCGCAAAACTCAAGCAAGGCTTTTGCTGACCACCTCGAACACATCGCTCGACAGCTCGCCGGACGCACGAATGCGCTCCAGTTCCGCTTTCATCAGCGCCTGGCGCGCGCTGTCGTACTTGCGCCAGCGTGTCAGCGGCGCCAACTGGCGCGAGGCGATCTGCGGGTTGAACCCGTTCAACTGGATCACCAGGTCTGCCAGGAAACGATAGCCCGAACCGTCCGCCGCATGGAAGTTGATCAGGTTCTGCCCGGCAAACGCGCCGACCAGTGCGCGCACCTTGTTGGGGTTCTTGACGTTGAACGCCGGGTGCTCCATCAGCGCCTTGACCCGCGCCAAACCGCCCGGCAAGGTGCTGCCGGCCTGCACGCTGAACCACTGGTCCATGACCAATGGGTTGTCCTTGAAGTTCTCGGCAAACACCGCCAGCGCCTGGGCTTTTTCTGCTTCGAACGGCGAGTTCACCAACACCGCCAAGGCCGTCAGGCGTTCGGTCATGTTGTCGCTGGCGTCGAATTGCTCCAGCGTCGCCGCCAGCACTTCCGGTTTGCCGCTGAGCATCAGGTACGACAGCGCGATGTTCTGCAACGCGCGACGGGCAAAGTGCTCGGCCGCCGCGACATAAGGCGTCTGTTTGGACAGGTCACGGTTGGCCTGGTAGCGCAACCACAGCTCTTCGTGCAGGTTGTCAGCCAGTTGCTTGCGCGCAAACTCACGGGCGGCGTGGATGGCGTCGACGTCCGCCACTTCGCTGATTTCCGTGAGGTAGGCTTCACCCGGCAGGGAGAGCATTTCAGCGACCATTGCCTGGTCCAGGCTTTCGTCGCTCAACACGCTGCGCAACGCGGTGATCAGGCGCTGATCCAGCTTCAGTGGCTGACCCGCCTGATACTGGCCAATCAATTCCTGCAACACCTGCACCGCCAGCTGCTGGCCGGCATCCCAACGGTTGAAGCCGTCGCTGTCGTGCTGCATCAGGAACATCAATTGATCACGGTTGTACGGGAAGCTCAGTTTCACCGGCGCCGAGAAACCACGCAGCAGTGATGGCAGCGGCTGTTCGGCGATGTCCACAAAGGTGAAGGTCTGCTCGGCTTCCGTCACCGAAATCACCCGGGACGTCGCACCTGCGCCTGCTTCACCGGCCAGGCGCAAGGCAATGCCCGCGCCTTTCGCGTCCAGCAGGCCCAGTTCCACCGGGATCACGAACGGCAGTTTTTCTACTTTGTCCGGGGTTTCCGGGCAGCTCTGGCGGAAGGTCAGGCTGTAGGTTTTGGCGGCGGCATCGTAAGCCTCGCTGACGGCCAGGCGCGGCGTGCCGGCCTGGCTGTACCAGCGCTTGAACTGGCTCAGGTCGGCGCCGTTGGCATCTTCCATGGCCTTGATGAAATCGTCGCAGGTCACGGCCTGGCCGTCATGGCGGTCAAAGTACAGGTCGCTGCCTTTACGGAAACCGTCGGCGCCGAGCAAGGTGTGGATCATGCCGACCACTTCCGAGCCTTTTTCGTACACGGTCAGGGTGTAGAAGTTGGAAATCTCGATGAAGCTGTCCGGGCGCACCGCGTGGGCCATCGGGCCGGCGTCTTCGGCAAACTGGTGCGTGCGCAGGTAGGCCACGTCCTGGATACGCTTGACCGTGGCCGAGTTCATGTCGGCGGAGAAGCCGCCATCACGGAACACCGTGAAACCTTCCTTGAGCGACAGCTGGAACCAGTCGCGGCAGGTCACGCGGTTGCCCGACCAGTTGTGGAAGTATTCGTGGGCGACGATCGCCTCGACGCGCTGGTGCGCAGCGTCCGTCGCGGTTTCGGCGCGGGCCAGCACGGCGCTGGAGTTGAAGATATTCAGGCCCTTGTTTTCCATGGCGCCCATGTTGAAGTCGTTCACCGCGACGATCATGAAGATGTCGAGGTCGTACTCGCGGCCGTAGGTTTCTTCGTCCCAGCGCATGGATTTTTTCAGGCTGGTCATGGCGTGCTGGCACTTGTCGATGTTTTCCGGCTCGACATAAATGCGCAGCGCCACTTCACGCTGGGTCATGGTGGTGAAGCTGTCTTCGACGCACCACAAATCACCGGCCACCAGCGCGAACAGGTACGCCGGCTTCTTGAACGGGTCCTCCCAGGTCGCCCAATGACGGCCGTCTTCGCCGGGACCGCTGGCAATCGGGTTGCCGTTGGACAGCAGCACCGGGTAGCGGTGTTGCTCGGCGATCACCGTGGTGGTGAAGGTGCTCATCACGTCCGGGCGGTCGAGGTAATAGGTGATCTTGCGGAAGCCTTCAGCTTCGCACTGGGTGCAGAACATGCCGCTGGATTTGTACAAGCCTTCCAGGGCGGTGTTGGTTTCCGGATGAATGCGCACGCTGGTGTCGACCGTAAAGGTGTCGCTGGTCGGGTGCAGGGTCAGGTGGCTGTCGGTCAGCTGGTAGTCAGCCTCGCTCAACTCGCGGTCGCCGAGGTTGACGGTCAGCAGCTCAAGTTGCTGACCGTCCAGCACCAGCGGCGGCAAGCCGGCGCCGCGCTCAGGGTTACGGCGCATCACCAACTGCGCGTGAACCAGGCTGTGGTCTTCGAACAGCTCGAAGGTCAGGTGCGTCTCTTCGATCAGGTAGTCCGGCGCCTGATAGTCCTTCAGGTAAATCATCTTCGGCTGTTCGGTGCGCATGTCTTCGTCCTTCTACTGATGCACGGCGAGCTGGTAGGCCGTGTATTTACGAATGTTGATAACGCCGGTGTCGAAGATCAGGTATTGGCCCTTGATCCCCAGCAGCGTGCCTTCGGCAATCGGGTTCTTGTCCAGGTTGAAGCTGACAATCTTTGTGGGATATTGCTCTACCGGGTAGCGAATTTCGATCGGTTCAATGTCGGTCACAGGTTGGATGGCCTGCAGGCCAAAGCGTTCCTGCAAACCCAGCAACCCTTCGGCGCAGGACGCGAATAACGCATCACGCACCTGCTTGAGGTCGACGGACTGGGCATCGCCCTTGAGCAATGCGCGCCAGTTGGTCTTGTCGGCCACTTGGCTGCGAAACAGGTCTTCGACGAAGCCGGACTGCTGGCGCGTGGCGACGCGCATGATCGGCAGCGCCTGGCTGGCGCCCTGGTCAAGCCAGCGGGTCGGCAGCTGGGTAGCGCGGGTGATGCCGACTTTGACGCCTGACGAGTTCGCCAGGTACACCACATGGTCGGTCATGCAGAATTTTTCGCCCCAGCCCGGATCGCGGCAGGTGCCAGCGTCGTAATGGCAGCGCTCGGGGCTCATGATGCACAGGTCGCACTGGGCCAGCTTGGTCATGCACGGGTAGCAATATCCCTGGCTGAAGCTGGTCTTGGTCTTGCGGCCGCAATGGCTACAATGGATGGCGCCGAGGTACTCCAGGCGCACATGTGTACCGATCAACGGGTTGACCGGCACCTCGACGTCGCCCAGGCGAAACGCGTATTGAACAGTCGGCTCACCGAGTTGCGCCGACATTTTGTTGACTGCACCGCGACCAATTTCAATCAATGGATCGCATCCGACTTGAACAGGATGTTCGGCACCGGTGCCGATTTCGACGCGCATTCCTGCGGGCCCATGTAGCCGGTGCGCTGGTCTTCCGGCAGGTTCTGGATTTCCCAGGCAATCACCGCTTGCAAAGACAGCTCGCGCTGCTCGGCGGTGAGCTTGCGGCCATCGGACCACTTGCCGATTTCCACCGCGAGTTTGAGGCTCTCGTAGATGTCCGGGGTGAGGTTTTCAATCATTTCAGCAAAAGAGGACATAAGGCTCTTCCTTATCAAATAGAGGCTTTGCGGCGGTTGTACAGCCCGCCCAGCAAACCCGTGAGGCAACCGATGACCAAGCCGCTCACGTGAGCCGCGTTGGCGATTTCGCCGAAGCCGATCATCGAGATCAGCCCCGACATGCAGAGCACCAGCCAGATCAGCATCATCGCCAATACCCCGCGAGGCAGGCGATAAGCAGGATTAGGCGAGAGTAATTGGAAAATCCAGCAGTGCCCGAGCAGGCCATACAACACGCCGGACAACCCGCCAAACAGGCTCGGGCCGCCGTAAGCGTATTGCGCGTAGTTGGAGACCAGGCTGAACAACAGGGTCAGGCCCAGCAGGTTGATACTGCCCTGGCGCACTTCGATGCGCCGGCCCAGCTCCCAGTACCACATGCCGTTCATGGCCAGGTGCAGGATGCCGAAGTGGATCAACATCGGCGTGACCAGCCGCCACCACTGCCCTGACGCCATGGTCTCGGCAAACGGCGTGAACTGGATGTACTCACCCGCTACGTGAAACGGCAGGAACGTCAGCCAGCTCATGGTTTGCAGGTTTTCACCGAGCAAGGTCACTGCGCCGACGATGATGCTTGCCAGCAACACCAGCGCCGTGACCGGGCTGAAGCGCACTTGCTGAACAAAGCTTGGGCGGGTGACAGGCGCCTGCTCGGGAATATCCAGTTGCTGTTCCGGGTCACCGGCGGGAAATCGCTGGTACAACACGCGCACGTCGTCGCTGATGGTCTCGGGTACCCACAACACCTGCTCACCCGCCTCTTCGCTGACGCGATGGGGCACTTGCATGCGTTGCAGCAGTTTGACGAAACCACCCAAATCGACGCTCAGGGGCAAGCGCAATACAGCCACGGTGCTCATACAATTACCTCGGGGCGCTCAACGTCGACCCATACAAATTTACGCGGGTCCAGTTGGGTTTCCTGGTCCAGTCGGTACGCCACCAGCTTGCCGTACAGCACTGCGCTGTAGTCCAGGCAGGCCAGGTTGTCGCGGATCGGTGCCGGTTTGCCGCTGCGCCAGTAATGGCCGACAAACAGCAATGGCTCGTCAACGCCGTAGCGCAGCAGGGAATTCTTTTGCGTGGACGACAATGGCGTGCGCGCTACAGGCTCCGGCAGCGCGTCGGGCTGGAACACGATGTCGCCATAGGTTTTCGGGTCGTCTTCCCAGAACTTGGTGCGGAAAAACGAGCGCGTCAGGCCATCGCCACCGGTCAGCGTCAGGCCATCCGGCAGGCGCATGTCGGTGCCGCGCAACAGGCGGTCGAAGGCGTTGCAGGCAAAACTGCCCGGCACGGCGGCGGCCTGCAAAAAGTGCTGGTCGATGCAGCCATCCGGGAAGGCGGCGCGCAGCGGCGCGATGAAGCCGTCGTCCCAGCACGCATGCACCACGCGAAAGCGCCCGGCGTCGACAAACAGCGGCATGTCATAAAACCAGCCGAGGAAGTCGTGCCAGTCGGCCGGGTGTTGCTCGAATTGGGTAAGAGTTTCCTGAATCAACCGCGCATGCCTTGGGCTGTGTTCGCGCACGAACTGCTTGCCACTGCCAGGCGGCGCCGGGGTGGTCCAGCCCAGAGCGTTGAACTCGTGGTTGCCCATGATGCACAGCGCCTGACCGGCCTCGGCCATGTCGTGGACAATATGCAGCGCCTCGCGAATGCGTGGCCCGCGGTCGATGATATCGCCGAGAAACACCGCCATGCGCGTCGGATGACGCCAAGTGCCGCCCTGTTTGTGGTAACCCATTTGATCGAGCAAGTGCTCAAGGGTATGAGCGCAACCGTGCACGTCACCAATCAGGTCGTAGCTACGCGCGGGATCGAGCATCAGTCGCCTCCACCCCCCAAGCGGCTGCCCCAGCCCAACTTGGTGCGGCACACTTCATAGTAGTTGTGGTCCAGCGGATGGATCAGCCGCAGCTTCTGCGCCTTCTTGCTCACGGTGATGGTGTCACCGGGGGCGCAGGTGAAATGGTTCTGCCCGTCGCAGGAGACTTGCGGGTAAATCTGCATGTCTTTGGACACCACGATTTTCAGCTCACTGTTGCCGTCTACCACAATCGGCCGGCTGGACAACATATGGGGGTACATCGGCACGATCACAATGGCGTCGAGCTTGGGATGCATGATCGGGCCGCCCGCCGACAGCGCGTAGGCCGTGGAGCCGGTCGGCGTGGCGACGATCAGGCCATCGGCCTTCTGGCTGCACACGAACTGGCCATCAATGTACAGCTCGAATTCGATCATCCGCGTGGATTTGCCGGGGTGCAGCACCACGTCATTGAGGGCATCGCCCTGGCCAATGGCTTCGCCGTGGCGGCGCACTTCGGCTTGCAGCAGGAAGCGGTTTTCGACCAGGTAATGGCCGTCGAGCACCTTGGCCACTTCGACTTCCAGCTCATCGGGACGGATATCCGTGAGAAACCCCAGGCTGCCCCGGTTGATCCCCAGCACCGGCACATTGTGCCGCGCCAGTGCGCGCGCGGCGCCCAGCAGGCTGCCGTCGCCGCCGACCACAATGACCATGTCACACACTTCGCCGAGCATCTTGCGCGACGAGGTTTGCAGGCCGTGGCCCGGCAGGATTTCGGCGATGGTGTCTTCGAGGATCACATGCAGATGGCGTTCCAGCAGGAATTTTTTCAGCCGGCGGACGGTGTCCAGCACCTGGGTACTGCCCAGGCGACCGATGATGCCGATATTGCGAAATTGCTCCATGGGGCTCCTGCGGGATTTGGGGTCTGGCAAAAAAGAACGATTATGGGCGAAAGGCCGCGTCAGGCAAAACCCTTTGTCGTCGCAGGGCCCCGATGACAATGGTTCTCAGCCACCCGTAGGACGGTTAAACGGCTATGCTCGGACCATGACTGTGTTCCCGGATCTGCACACCCTGCCCCGCCAATTGCGCCACCCGCAGGTGCGCGACCTGGCGTGGGTCATGCTCGCCCCGCCGATGCTCACGCAAACACCATGGCCGCAGCGCCACCCGCTGGCCGGCAGCGACTGGGTGCAAGCGCCCGAGCGTCTCGAACAGTGGTTACGCACACTCGACCGTGACAGCAGCCCGTTGCAGCAGTGGCTGAGCCTCGCGCGCTCCCGCCGCCTGGGCTTGTACTACGAGCGCCTGTGGCAGTTCGCCGTGCAGCATGCGCCGGGCGTGGAACTGCTCGCCGCCAACCTGCCGATTCGCCGCGCCGGGCATACCTTGGGCGAGCTGGACATGCTGCTGCGCGACCGCGAGGGCGTGCACCACCTGGAACTGGCGATCAAGCTTTACCTGGGGCCGCAAGACGGCAACGGCCTCGACCCGGCGCACTGGCTGGGCCCGGGCTGCCATGACCGGCTGGACCGCAAGCTGGCGCACCTGGCGCAGCATCAACTGCCGATTTCGGCACGCCCGGAGAGCCGCGAAGTGCTGGCGGCGCTGGATATCCAGCAATTCGACGCACATTTGTGGCTGGGCGGGTATTTGCTCTACCCGTGGCCCGGCGAAGCCGAATCCCCCCACGGCGCGCACCCTCAGCACCTGCGCGGGCGCTGGCTGCATCAGCGTGACTGGCGCGACTTCGTCAGTGTGAGCCCGCCCGGTCGCTGGCAACCCCTGCCCCGGCATGCCTGGCTGGCGCCGGCGCACTACCCGACGGATGAAGTGTGGGGTGACGCGCAGATGCACGCCTGGCTGGCGCAGCTCGACCCAATGGCGCCCGCGCAGTTACTGGTGCGACTGGTTCAGGTGGGAGAAGACTGGGAGGAAGCGGAGCGGTTGTTTCTGGTGGCGGATCTTTGGCCGAATGTGCCGGGGGCTGGTTGATGATTTTGCGCTGCCGCTGAGGGCCCCCTCGCAGCATAGGTATCTACACAACTTTCAAGGCTGAA
>NZ_JBARTQ010000312.1:0-17959 GCF_049645325.1 Pseudomonas sp.
CAACTGTGGGAGCGGGCTTGCCCGCGATGATGGTCGACCAGACGCAGCATTACCCGATCAGAACTGGTACTCCGCCCCGGCCCCGGCATACCACGAGCGCCCCGGCGCGGCTTCGTAATAGCGGCCATTGCCGTCGCCGACGATCACCGAACCCACGTATTGACGGTCCAACAAGTTATCCAGGCGCAGGGTCTGGTGGAAGGTCCAGTGCTCGACCTTCTGCTCAAAGCGTGCACGCCAGTTGAATACGCTGTAGCCCGGCGCGGCGTGTTGCTGGTTGGTGTCTTCGACGTAGACCTTGCTGCGGTACATGCCTTCAAGGGCGGTGCTGACCCAGTCGCGGGGCTTCCAGTTCAGCTCGGCGAAGAGCGTGGTTTGCGGCACGCCGGGGAGGTAGTTGCCTTTGTCGACTGGTTTGCCCCCGCCAATGAAGTCGCTGTCATAGGTAGCTTGCAGCCGGGTGTAAGCGAGGTTGGTGCTCCACTGTTCCGAGAGCTGGCTTTCGATGCCCAGTTCGAAACCACGGCGCAGGGTGCGGCCAGCGTTCTGATAGGTCGTGCGCCCGTCTTTGGATTGCGCCACCACTAATTCATCTTCGGTGGTGATCTGGAAAAGAGCCGCATTGAGGCGCGTGTCCTGGCCGATCAGCGCTTTCAAACCGACTTCGTACTGCTTGCTGACCGACGGCTTGAGCGCGAAGTTGAAGCTGTTTGAGGTGTTGGAGTACGCCGACTCCGCCTGGGTCGGGGTTTCGAAGCCTTTACCCGCGCTCACATAGCCATGCAAGTTCGGCGTGAAGGCGTACATGACGCTGACCGACGGCGTGTTCTTTTGATACGTCTTGTTGCCGCTGTCGTTGCCGTCGCTGAGGAAGTGGTCGTCCACGTCCATCTTCATGGTGCTGTGGCGCAGGCCGGCTTGCAGGGTCCAGTCGCCCAGCAGCCAGTTGGCTTGCACGAACGGGTCGAGGCTAGTGGCGGTGTCGATTTCATCGCGGCCCAAGGCGCCTTTGACGCCGTGCACGCCGTCGAGGGTGTTGGAATAGCCTTGGCGATCATCCCGGCTGCGGTCGTAGTCGAGGCCGGTGATCAGCGTCAGGTCGCCGGGCGCGCTGGCGATGGGCTGCAACCAGTGGACGGAGCCACCGTAGAATTTGCGGTCGAAATCGACGACGCCGCCGCGCTTGTCTGCGGGAGTACCGCCGGGAATCGATAAGTACTGAATCACGCTCCGCGTCCCGGTATACGCGTTCACCTGCAACGTCGCATCGCCAATATAGCGCTCGTAATTCATGCCCAATTGCTGATGATCAATGCTCTTGCGCGTGTTGTACGTCAGCGCGGCCGGTGCTACCGAACGCGGGTCGGCCTTGTAGGCTTCCCACGTCTGCCCCAGCGGGTCCTGCGTGCCGTTCTGCTCCAGGCTGCTGTAGATCAGCGCGAGCTTGCTGTCGTCGTCCGGCTGGAAGTTGAGCTTGGCGAACGTCTGGTCGCGACGCGCACTGCTGTGGTCGCGGTAGCCGTTTGTGTCCATGCGTGAGGCGTCGAGGACGAAACCGGCGCCGTTCGCCGCGCCTTCGGCGGTCAGGTGGTTTTTGTTTAGGCCGTCGCTGCCCACCAGGGTTTCGGCGCCGATGCGCGGCGGGCCTTCGCCGTCGCGGGAGAACATCTGGATCACGCCACCGGCGTTGCTGCCGTACAGGGTGGCCGCCGGGCCGCGCAGCACTTCGATGCGTTCGGCGGTGTCGAGGTTGAAGGTGGCCGCCTGGCCCTGGCCGTCCGGGGTGCTGGCGGGGATGCCGTCGGCGATCAGCTTGATCCCACGCACGCCAAACGCCGAGCGGGCGCCGAAGCCGCGCGAGGATATCTGCAGGTCCTGGGCATAGTTCTGGCGGTTTTGCACCACCAGGCCGGGTACGCGGGACAGGGCTTCGGAGGCGTTGATGCCGAGTTGGCCGTCGCTGATTTGCGCGTGGCTGATGCTGTCCACCGAATACGGCAGGTCGAAGGTCGGGCTGGCGCTGCGTGAGCCGGTGACGACGCTGGGGTCAAGGACCAGCGCTGTATCGTCGGCCTGGGCGCTGTCGCACAGGGCGAGCAGGCCGGGCAGCAACAGGGTGAAGCGGGTGAGGGTTGTCATGAATCAGCCGGAATCCGTGGCGCTTAAGGTGTAAACGCGTAAAAGGGCGCGAGTTTAGTGAATTGGGCGATTTTAATCATTTGAGAATCGTCCTACGCGGCGTATGGCTCGCCTGCATTGGGTCTTCGGCGCCTTCAGTGTTAGCGTCGACGGCCCCGTTGATAGGTCAAAAGGAAGGGTTCATGAGGATGACATCTAAGGTCTTGTGGATGGCGGCGCTCGTGTCGCTGGCCGGGTGCGGCACGATCAACACCGTGTTCCGCCCGGACGCCGTGGCCAGCCAGAATCTCAAGGACTCACGCAGTCACTGCGAAAACGTGCCGCGCATCTACAGCGGCGTGATCTACGGGTTTTGCACGCTTAACGGAGAACCGGCGCCGAACAAAAGCCTGAAGGACAACGGCATTTTGGGCCACGACGGTAATTTCCTGCCGATCGTCGCCATCGAGTTCGTCGCCTCCGGCGCGCTGGATACGTTGATGCTGCCCTACACGATCTACCGCCAGAACAAAGACGGCAGCATTGAGATCTATCGCTAGGGTGCAGTGACAACCGGTCGCCACATTCCCTAGATCATCACGTGTCGTGTTTACGCTATAATCCCGCCCTTTAGCTGTTTCTCGCCCAGGCGGGGAGCACACTTTTTCAGGCGCGACCCGCCTGCATGCAGACTAAAAGAGGCTAGACCCCTGTGGCATTGACGATTCTTGGCCTGTCCGGCGCCCTTAGCCATGATCCTTCCGCAGCCTTGTATATCGACGGCAAGCTGATCGCGGCCGCCGAAGAAGAGCGCTTCGTACGCGACAAACATGCAAAGAACCGCATGCCCTACGAATCGGCGAAATTCTGCCTGGAACAGGCCGGCATCAAGCCTTCCGACGTTGACGTGGTGGCGATCCCGTTCGCCCCGATCAGCCTGTTCGGCGAGGCGCGCTGGCACTACGCCAAGCGTTACTGGTACGCCCCGGACCGCGCGCTCGACGCGATCCTGATGGGCAACCGTCGCTACAAGCGCTATCGCAACAAGATCGTCTGGTGCCTGGAGCAACTGGGTTTCGATCCGAAGAAAATCAAGATCGAACCGGTTGAACACCACCTCGCCCACGCCTCCAGCGCCTACCACTGCTCGGGTTTCCAGGAAAAAACCGCGATCCTGGGCATCGACGGCAAAGGTGAGTACGCCACCACGTTCTTCGGCTACGGCGAAAACGGCAAGATCCACAAGATCAAAGAATTCTACGACCCGGATTCCCTGGGTGGCCTGTACGGCGCAATCACCGAGTTCCTCGGTTTCGAGATGCTCGACGGCGAATTCAAGGTCATGGGCATGGCGCCGTATGGCGACGCCAGCAAATATGATTTCTCGCGCCTGGCCTCGTTTGAAAACGGCGAGCTGGTGATCAACACCGACTACGCTAACGTCATCGGCCTGCGCCGTTACAAAGAGAAGGGCAAGGGTTTCTACTTCTCGCCGAAGCTGATCGAGTGGCTGGGTCCGAAGCGCGAAGGCGACATCGCCGACGAGCCGTACATTCACTACGCGGCCAGCATGCAGGCGCTGTTCGAGAAGCTGGCCTTGCAGATGATCGACCACTACCTGGGCGACATCCTCAAAGACACCGGCAAGCTGGCCTTCGCCGGTGGTTGCGCGCTGAACGTCAAGCTGAACCAGAAAATCATCGCCCGCGATGACGTCAAAGAGCTGTTCGTGCAGCCAGCGTCCGGTGATGCCGGCACCGCCGTCGGCGCCGCCGCTTACGTGTCTCACGCCCGTGGTGTACCGGTGGAGAAGATGGAACACGTCTACCTCGGCCCGTCCTACAGCAACGAAGACGTGATTGCCGCGTGCGCCAAGCATGCGAGCAAGCCGGTGTGGCGCCAGATCGAAAATACGCCGAAGCGCATCGCCAAGATCATGGTCGACGGCAACCCGGTGGCCTGGTTCCAGGGCCGCATGGAGTTTGGCCCGCGTGCCCTGGGCGGTCGTTCGATCATCGGTTGCCCGAGCGCCACTGGCGTGGCTGACCGCATCAACCACCAGATCAAGTTCCGCGAGCGCTGGAGGCCTTTCTGCCCGTCGATGCTCGACACCGTTGCCCCACAGATGATCAAAGTCGATCATCCGGCACCGTTCATGACCTTCACCTTTGAAGTGTCGGAGGAGTGGAAAACCCGCGTGCCGGAAGTGGTCCATGAAGATGGCACCTCCCGCGCCCAGGTGCTCAAGCGCGAATACAACCCGCGCTACTACGACATGATGAAAGAGCTGGAAGTGCTGACCGGCAACGGCGTGTCCCTGAACACCTCGCTCAACCGTCGTGGCGAAGCGATGATCTGCTCGCCGAAAGACGCGCTCGATATGTTCTTCGGCTCTGACCTGCAGTACCTGATCATGGAAGACATCCTGGTCGTCAAAGACGGCGTGGACCCTTATGACTCGGTCGGCTGAGCGTCACGTCCTGCAGTTCTGCCACGGCTATGACGGGCCGTTCCTAGACTGTGCGCGGCAGTACGCGAGCCTGTTCGCAGGCTCCGGCTATAAAGTGACCACGGTGTTTCTCACCGGGGTCGCCGACCCCGAAGTGGCCGCGGGCTGTGCCAGTGATGAAGTGTTGTTTATGGAATTCAGCTCGAAGGCCATTCGTGGCCTCAAGCTGGGCGCCATCCGTGAATTGCGCAAGATTGCCGCGTCGCGCAACTTCAGTTTCTGCATCGCGCACCGCTTCAAGCCGATCTACGTTGCACTGCTGGGCACTCGCCTGCCGGTGATCGGCGTGCACCATGCTTTTGGTGACTACAAGCGTGGTACCCGCAAGCTGTTCGCGTCGATTTTCCGCAAGCGCCTGAGCCTGCTCGGTGTGTCGGATGCAGTGCGCGATGACATGCGCCGTTGCCTGCCCGCGTGGCCGGCGGCACGCATCCAGACCCTGTATAACCGCATCGACGTCGACGCCCTGCAAGCCCGGCAGGTGCCGGCCGATGCCGCGCGGGATGCCCTGGGTTTGTCGCCGGATGAATGGGTGGTCGGCAATGTCGGCCGCCTGCACCCGGACAAGGACCAGGCCACCTTGCTCAAGGGCTTTGCCCTGGCGCTGCCGCATTTGCCGGCGCAAAGTCGCCTGGCAATTCTCGGTACCGGGCGCCTGGAAAAGGACCTCAAGGCCCTGGCCCGCGAGCTGGGCATTGCCGAGCAGGTGCTGTTTCTCGGGCAGGTGCCGGAGGCGCGCCGTTATTTCCGCGCGTTCGATGCCTTTGCCCTGAGTTCCGACCACGAACCGTTCGGCATGGTGCTGCTGGAAGCCATGGCGGCAGGCGTACCGCTGTTGGCCACCGCCTGCGGCGGCGCCCGGGAAGTGGTGGAAGGCGTGGGCATCCTGTTTCCGTTTGGCGATGCCGAACACCTGGGCCAGGGGCTTCGTCACCTGGCGGCCATGGACCGCGAACAGCACCAGCAATGCGCCGAGATGATGCTGGAGCGACTGCACGAGCGGTTCTCGGATCAGGCCGTGCGCGCTACGTTCTGGCAGTTGCCCCACGTAATTGAACTGACCGCGAGGGCTTGATGCTCAATCGATTCCAAGGCTGGCGCGAGCGTGGCTGGTCCGTCGTCGATGCGTCCACCTACAGCGATGCCTGGCAGCGTTTTGGCGGCAGTGTCGCGACGCACCCACAAGTGGTCGAGCGGCTGGCCGGGCTGGCGCAAATCCCGGTCCGTTATCTGGCATGGGAGCAGGGCAGTGACCTCAAGGCCTGCATTGCGACCTGGGGCCAGGACCTGGCGTTGTCCAAGGACGTGCTCAAGCGTCATGGCAAGAAAGGCTTGTTCGATTTGGGCAATGCCGAGTTGATCCTGCCCGCCGCTGCGGATGCCCAGGCGCCTCTGCGCCATCGCGCGCGTTACCTGTCGGCGCTCAATGAAGGCCGTTTCAGCGGCCTCAAGCCCCAGGCCGAACAGTTGGCCATGGCGCGCACCCCGGAAGAATTGTCGAAGAAATTTCGCTACAACCAGCGCCGCGAGTTGCGCCTGCTCGAAGAGGCCGGCGGTGTGGTGCGGGCGGTCGAGGAGTTCTCCAGCGCGGAGCTGGCGGCCATCTACTGCGACCTGTTCCAGCGCCGCTGGGGTTTCCCCGCCACCGGTGCCGAACGCATGGCGCAGGTGATCGAGCTGCTGCGTGAGTGGTTGATCGGGTCTGTGATATTCCTCAACGACGCGCCGATTGCCATTCAACTGGTCTACCGTGTCGAAGCGCCCGAGTGGATCAGCGTCGAGTACATCAATGGCGGTGTGGACCCTGAGACCCGCGCGTTCAGCCCGGGCAGCGTGCTGAGTTTCCTCAACACACAAAGCGCCTGGGAGCAGGCGCGGGAAGCCGGCAAGCCGCTGCGGTTTTCGTTTGGCCGGGCCGACCGCGAGTACAAGGACCGTTGGTGCAACCCTGTGCCGGTATTTAAAGCATGAGTGAATCCGTGAGCCGCAAGCAGGCGCTGCTCAAGCGCCATCGCCGCCATAAACGCATCAGCCTGCTGGTGGGTGTGGTGTTGTTGGTTGGCGTCGGTGTGGGGGTGGCCTGGTGGTTGCCGCTGGTGTTGGCGGTACTGGCTTGGGTGGCTCACGAGGCCTGGTTTGCCGACCACCTGTTTTATTCGCCCAAAGACGACTATCAGTACCAATTTGCGGCGGACACCGAACAGCCAGCCGTCAGGCTGGACCAGGGCCGACTGCTGCTCGACCAGCCGCTGATGCTGTCGGGCGCCGAGACGCTGATCCTCGCACTGCGCCTCAAGAGCAAATGGCTGGGCCGTTTTATCGACCCCTCTATTGCCTTGCCCGGTGGTGATCGCCAGGTGTTCGAACGCGGCGTCAATGGCTTGCGCTACCTGAACCTCACGGGCCAGGCGCAGGCGCTTGTCGATGGGCAGTTGCGGCTGCAGAGCCAGTTCTGCCGCGTGCAGGGGCAGCCGGTACTGTCGGTGTTCCGCCAGCCCGATGTGCGTCAGCAGCGGGTGATGGTGATTGCACCGCACGCCGACGATGCCGAACTGGCAGCCTTTGGCCTGTACCACCAGGCGACGCAACCCTGGATCGTGACGCTGACGGCCGGTGAGATCGAAGCTGAGCATTATCAACACATGGGCTTGAGCAAGCCTGAGGCTGCGCGCCTCAAGGGCCGCTTGCGTGCCTGGGACAGCATTGCCGTGCCGCGCTGGGCGGGCGTGGCGCAGGAGCATTGCGTCCAGCTGGGGTATTTCTGCCTGCAGCTGGCGGCGATGAAGGCCGAGCCTGACCGGGCGGTGGCGTCGCGGGAAGCCGAGCTGGAGGATATCCGCGTGTTTCGCCAGTTCAACCCGTTCAGCTTGCCGGCGGATGTGGACGGGCGGCCGACCTGGAACAACCTGTTGGCCGATCTTCGAGCGCTGCTGTTAATGGCGCGTCCTGAAGTCATCGTGCTGCCCCATGCGGTGCTTGACCCCCACCCTGACCATATCTGTGCCCAGCAAGCCGTATTGGAGGCTTTGCAGGGGTTGGAGTGGCAACCGACCACGTTGCTCGGTTACGCCAATCATTTGCATGACAACGACCGCTGGCCGATGGGGGATTCGGGCAGTGGTATCGCTTTGCCACCATTCTTTGATTCAACGTACACTTTGCAGCCCTTTTGCCTGCCGTTATCCGCAGAACAGCAGTGTGACAAGGCCATGTCGCTTGGAATGATGCATGACTTGCAGCCGAGGATGCCGTTCAAACGGCGCGTGCGGCGTGTCATACAGCGCCTGTTGGCCGCAAGAACCGTCTCGCCCTGGGGTGAGAATGAGTTCTTTCGCAAGGCCATCAGGCGCCACGAACTTTTTTGGTTCATCAACCACAAGTAATGTTACGCAAAGTGTGGAGCTGAGAGCGCTCCCGTAAAAACGACAGTGAGCCCCCTGTGATCAACCCGCGCCCCCGCATTCTCTTTCTCATCCCTTACTTTGGCCACTGGCCATTCTGGATGCCTTTTTTTCTCGAAAGCTGTCGGCA
Organism: Pseudomonas sp.; assembly: GCF_049645325.1. GTDB lineage: Bacteria > Pseudomonadota > Gammaproteobacteria > Pseudomonadales > Pseudomonadaceae > Aquipseudomonas. Next base: position 8,159 of record NZ_JBARTQ010000312.1, read on the forward strand.
CAACGCGGATATTGACTGGCTGTTGTTCAGCGACTGCCCGGTACCGGACAACGTGCCAGGCAACGTGCGGATTGAAAGCATTACCTTTGCCGATTACTGCGCGCTGGTGTCACAGCGGCTGTACCTGCACTTCGCGCCTACAGCGCCGTATAAGTTGTGTGACATCAAGCCGGCATTGGGGCATATCCATGCGGATCGCCTGGGGGGCTATGATTTCTGGGCGTTTGGCGACCTGGACCTGATTTATGGCAACCTGCGCGACTATTTCACAGCTGAGCGGTTGGCCAGCTATGACTTGTTCTCGACCCATGAGCGACGGGTCGCCGGCCATTTGTGCCTGATGCGCAACACCGCCAAAAAGCGCCAAGTGTTTATGCAGATCAAGGATTGGGAAGCGCGGTTTACCGATCAGGCGCATCATGCGCTGGATGAAGGTGCGTTCAGCCGTATTTTCCTTTGGCGCAAGAATTTCCCCAGACCGTTGTTCCAGCTGGTAGGCAAGCTCAACCCTTGGCGCCGGCGCAGTGAATTCACCGAGGCATTCAGCACGCCGGGTGGCGTCATCAAGTGGCATGACGGCAGCGATCGCTTCCCCCATCAATGGTTCTGGAACAACGGTCGGCTGACCAACGACAGGGACGGCGATCGGGAATTTCCGTATTTTCATTTTGTCTGTTGGAAGCGCAATCAATGGCCATTGTTGCCGCTGCCAAGCAGCGAGTCTGTCGAGGCGCTGGCCGCTGAAACATCCTGGGTTGTTGATGCCACAGGTTTCCATCGAGGAGAGTTATGAGTCGGCGTTTCAAAGTCCTGCAATTGCAGCCTGACTACAATGTTAAATCCCATGATTTTGCCGACTTGGCCGAACAGATCGTCAAGGCATTGCCGGCGGACCGCTATGAGGTCACGGCCGCGTTCCTGCGTGGCCGTCCAGGGCCTGCGGACCCTGTCAGCCGCGCGGCGAAATCGGTGTATTTCGAGTTCTCCGACAAGTCACTCAAGGGCTTGAGGCTGCGCGCCATGTGGCAGCTGTACAAGTTCTGTCGCAGCGAGAAGTTCGACGTCGTGGTGTGCAACCGCTTCAAGCCGGTCAACATGATGTTGCAATTGAACCGCTGGTTGAAGATTCCCCTGTGTATCGGCATCTCCCACGGCTTCGGCGAATATGACCGTCTTTACCGGCGCAAACAGGCGCAACGCTGGATCGACCAGCACTGGCGCTTTGTCGGCGTGTCACCGGCGGTCAAGCAGTACTTGCTGGATTGCCAATGCGGCTTTACCGACAGCAATACCTACGCGATTACCAATGCCATCGACATCGAGCAGGCCCAGGCCCTGCAGCATTCGCGTGAGCGTGCGCGCGAGTTGCTGGGTATCGACCCGTCAGTGCGCCTGATCGGCGCCTTGGGCCGACTGGTACCCGTCAAGGGCCACAAATATCTGTTGCAAGCATTCGCCGCGCTCAAAGATCAATACCCCACCGCTCAGCTCGCCATCATTGGTGCGGGGCGCGAGGAAGCCAACCTGGCCGCGCAGATCCAAAGCCTTGGCCTTGATGGGCGCGTGCACTTGCTGGGGTTCAAGGAAAATGCCCTGCAGTATGTGCGCGCCTTCGACATCTGGGCTATGCCTTCGCTGGCCGAAGGCCTGGGCCTGGCGCTGCTGGAAGGCATGAGTGGTCGCCTGCCGGTAATCGCCTCCAGCGTGCCCGCCATGCTTCCCCTGATTGAAGGGGCGGGTGGTTTGGCGGTAGAGCCGACCAACGTCCCCGAGCTGACCCGGGCGCTCGATGCCTACCTGGCGCTGCCCGACGAGGCACTCGCGCAGAAGGGCGAGCAGGCTTTCCAGTACCTTCAGGCGGAGCACGACATTGAGGTTTTCCGCCAGCAATACCTTGACCTGATTGATTCAGGTTTGGCTCAAGCACACAGGAACAAGGTATGAACCAGAGTCAGCCGTTGGTCACGGTGATCATCGCGTCGTATAACCACGGCCCCTACATTGAGGAAAGCATCCTCAGCGTCTTGAACCAGACCTATCCGAATATCGAGCTGTTGGTGATTGACGATGGCTCGCCGGACGACAGCGTCGAACGTATTCGCCGGTTGCAGGAACACCACACGTTCGACTTTCGTGTGCAGCAAAACCAAGGGCTGACCAACACCATCAACGGGGCCGTTGCACGGTCTCACGGGCCGCTGATTGTGCCGTTCGGTTCCGATGACATCATGTTGCCCGAGCGCATTGCGACCCAGGTGGCCTATATGGACGGCAAGCCTGAGGTCGGCATTTGTGCCGGTAACATCGAGCTGATCGACTCCAAGGGCGAGCTGTTTCCGGAAAAGCGGCAGCGTCGGGACGTGCCATTCCGGCGTCTGGATTTCGACGACATGTTCCTGGAGCGTAAACCTTACCCGCCTGCCCCCACGCTGATGATTCGGCGCGAGGCGCTGGAAAAGGTCGGGGGCTTCGACCCGGAAATCCGCCTGGAAGACTTGTTGATCGAGTTGAAGATCACCCGAGCCGGGTACTTCATCGACGGCTTGAACGTGGTCATGGCGCGTTATCGCAAGCACGCCACCAACTCGTACAAAAATCACCGATTCATGATCGACAATATCCTGCGCTCGTACGCGCTGTTCAGTGACCATCCGCAATACGACGAGGTGCGCTACAAGTTCCTCAGCTCGATGTTCCTCAAGACCTCCAACCGCAATCGCGCGTTGGCGCGTGAGTTGCTGGCGCAGATCCCGTTTCGGGCCTGGAACAAGAAAACCTGGCGGGGCTTGGCGCGGCTGTATTTTTCCCCGCTGGAAAAAGACTGATACCGCCTCAGTGCGCCCCGAAGGGGGGCGCACTTGGTTTGTGTGTCAGGCGGCTGGACGGGCGAGCGTCAGCACCTGTTCGCGAATCTTGGCTGTGGCTTTCGGCGATGCAACCGACGCATACCCATTGGCCAGTTGTTCAAAGTGAGTCTCGAACAGCCAGTTGCGGTCCTGCGGATAACGTTGCATGTGCTTCAAGTTGCGCTGGCGCAGCGCGTTGCGCAGTGCCGACGGGAAAATGCGCATGTCGGCGATGTCGATGAGCCCGAATTCCCCATCCTCCAGCAGCAGCACATTGCCCAGATGCAGGGAGCGGAAGTAAACCCCTCGCTCGTGCAACTGGGCCATGAAGCGGCCAAACCGTTCGATCAGCGACTCGCGCAGGCTGCTGTCCAGGCTTTGCAGGGCCTGACGCAAGGTCAGGCCGGGGAGCGGGCGGTAGCGCACGGCGCTGCTGCCGTCCGGCAAGCTGTACAGATCGAGGATCGGCGGTGCAGCAATGCCGAGTTGTTGCAGTTGCTCGCTGTTGCTGGCGAAACGCTCCGAGTACGGGTTGAACGTGCCGGAGGTGTACCAGCGTCGGGCCCTGAACAGCTTGAGGAAACTGCCGTCTTCCAGGCGCAGGACTTTAGGGCCAAGGCCGTCTTCTTCAATCACATGAGCGCCGTCGCGCAGCGTTTCGAACGCCTGTGAGGTTGGCGTGGCCACCGGCATGCCCAGCAAGCTGCGTCGGCGTTTGGCGATGCTCAGCCCGGCGATCAGTGCCAGCGGAATCCACAGCAGGAACCAGTGCTCCTTGGGCCGCGAAAGAATGCCGCCGCCTTCGGTAAGGCTGGCGCCGATGCCGTAGGCGAGGAGGGAGGAAGCGAGGATAAACAGCGGCTGTGCCCGTTCCTTGAGACCTTGGTAAAGGCCCCGGCCGAGCATGAAGACCCATGGGATAAAGCCGATGATGCCGACGTAATAAATGACGCCCAAGGCGAAGCTGTGAGGTTCGCGCAGCGCTTCGAAATCATATTTCGCAGGCTTCACGTACAGTTCGGAGTCGTAGCTGTGGCCGATCCAGGGGTGCTCGGCGATGCGCTCCAGAATAATGCGCCATATTTCAAAGCGGAATGAGCTGCCGCGTTCAGTGATCAGTTGCGGGAAAAACACGCACAACGCGACCGCCGTCAGCACCAGACCGAGCACCATCAACGCCGAACGACGATTGCGGCTGAGCAGGCCCAGCCAAAGCACCGCCAGAACCAGTGCAACCAATGGCGTCCGGGACCCGGTGGCCAGCACTGCCGTGGCCATGATCGCCAGGGCCGGGACGCTGAACCACAGCGTATGCAACCGTTTGGTCGTGACGCAGACGTACAGCCAATACACGCAGAAAAAGCCGAACAGGTGTGAACTGAGCAGCGGGTTGTCGAGGGCGCCCCGGCCGCCGATCATGCGCATGCCCGGTTCGTAGCCTTTGGCGAACGCCACCAGGTTGCACAGGGTCACCACCAGCGCGATCACGGCGGCGCTGAAGAACATCGGCCGGAACAGGTCATTGCGGTAATGCAGCAGCAATCCACAGCCGGCAAACAGCATGAACGTTTGCAGCGGTACCTTGAAGAGATTGGAGTCGCCGGTGGGCTCCGGGCTCCAGAGCACGGTGATCAGCGCCCACACGCAGAACGCCAGAAAGGCCGCCGCCAAAGGCTCACGCAGTAACTCTTTGAATTCGCGAGGGCGCAAGCACAACAGGAACAAGGCAGGGACACTGAAAAAAACGTAGTAAAACTTGTGCAGCACATTGCGATTGGTGACAAAAAACAGTGAACTCAGGAGCAACAACAAGCCAATGGGCAAAATCCATAGGACCAGGAAGTCGAAAACGCGATTTGAGCCATAGATGAGGCGCTTGGAGTGCATACAGTAAAGCCATTCCAGAATAGAGAAAGCCGACCATTTTAAAGTAGTGGCTATATAATGTCGCCCGTTGGATCCAACCGGGCCGAGGGTCATGCCGGGTGCAAGTACAACAGAGAAGCTGTGCTAAAGTCAGCCTCCTTTTTCAAAACGCCGCGTGATATGACCGACTCCAGTCCAAGCGCAAGCCCTTCGAGCTTGAAAATATACTTCCGTCTGCTCATGTACGTTAAGCCCTATGCTGGCTTGTTTGCGTTGAGTATTGTCGGATTTCTGATTTTCGCGTCGACCCAGCCCATGCTGGGGTACATCCTCAAGTACTTCGTCGACGGTCTGTCCAATCCGGAAGCGGTGCTGTTCCCCAGCGTGCCGCTCCTGCGTGACCTGCAATTGCTGCAAGCCGTGCCCTTGTTGATCATTCTGATCGCAGCCTGGCAGGGCCTGGGTTCGTTCCTGGGCAACTACCTGTTGGCCAAGGTCTCGCTGGGCCTGGTCCACGACCTGCGTGTGCAGTTGTTCAACAACCTGCTGACGCTGCCCAACCGTTACTTCGACAACCACAACTCCGGGCATCTGATTTCCCGCATCACCTTCAACGTGACCATGGTCACGGGGGCCGCTACCGACGCCATCAAAGTGGTGATCCGCGAAGGTATGACGGTGATTTTCCTGTTCGCCTCCTTGCTGTTCATGAACTGGCGCCTGACGCTGGTGATGATCGCCATCCTGCCGCTGATTGCGGTGATGGTCAGCACGGCCAGCAAGAAATTCCGCAAGCAGAGCAAGAAGATCCAGGTCGCCATGGGTGATGTGACTCACGTGGCCTCCGAAACCATTCAGGGCTACCGCGTGGTGCGCAGCTTCGGTGGTGAAGTCTACGAGGAGAAGCGTTTCCTCAAGGCCAGCCTGAGCAACACCAACAAACAACTGCGCATGACCCGCACCGGCGCGATCTACACGCCGGCGCTGCAGTTGGTGATCTACTCCGCCATGGCGGTGCTGATGTTCCTGGTGCTTTACCTGCGTGGCGACGCCTCCGCCGGTGACATGGTGGCTTACATCACCTTGGCCGGCCTGCTGCCCAAGCCGATCCGCCAGTTGTCGGAAGTCAGCTCGACCATTCAGAAAGGCGTGGCCGGTGCTGAAAGTATTTTCGAGCAGTTGGACGAAGAAAAAGAGATTGATCGCGGTACCGTCGAGCGCGACAAGGTCAGCGGCCGCCTGGAAGTGCGCCATCTGAACTTCACCTACCCCGGCACCGAACGCCATGTGCTCAAGGACATCAGCTTCACCGCCGAGCCTGGGCAGATGATCGCCCTGGTGGGCCGTTCCGGCAGCGGCAAGTCGACCCTGGCCAGCCTGATCCCGCGCTTCTATCACCATGAGAGCGGTGAAATCCTGCTCGATGGCGTGGAGATCGAAGACTACAAACTGCTCAACCTGCGCAAACACATTGCCCAGGTGACCCAGCACGTGACCCTGTTCAGCGACACTGTGACCAACAACATTGCTTACGGTGACTTGGCCGGCGCACCCCGCGCCGACGTTGAAGCGGCGGCGGCAGATGCCTATGCCAAGGACTTCATCGACCAGTTGCCAAAGGGTTTCGACACCCCGGTTGGCGAAAACGGCGTGCTGTTGTCCGGGGGGCAGCGCCAGCGCCTGGCCATCGCCCGCGCCTTGCTCAAGAACGCGCCATTGCTGATTCTCGACGAGGCCACCTCGGCCCTCGACACCGAATCCGAGCGGCACATTCAGGCAGCTCTGGACAAGGTCATGCAGGGCCGCACCACACTGGTGATCGCGCACCGCTTGTCCACCATCGAGAAGGCCGACCTGATCCTGGTAATGGACGACGGCCGGATCGTCGAGCGCGGTACCCACGGCGAACTGTTGGCGCAGAACGGCTATTACGCCCGCCTGCACGCCATGGGCCTGGATGTGCCGGTGCCTGCAGACATCACCTGATTCAACGGGCCTTAGGCTCAGTGTGGGAGCGGGCTTGCTGTGGTGAGCGGGCTTGCCCCGCGCTGGGCTGCGAAGCAGCCCTGTCTGTTTGCAGTAACCTGGTCGGGGGGCTCCCCCCTCACCACAGCAAGCCCGCTCCCACATTTGTTTCATCAGCGGATTCACTCTCCGTCTCCCGTACCATCTTCTGTCACGCCCTCCACAAGCCTCCTGTAACCCTGTGCTAATATCGCGCCCCTGTTCATTTTGTATGTGGGTTGCTCCATGAAGTTGTCCATGCCGCGATTCGATCAAGCCCCTGTCTTGGTGGTCGGCGATGTCATGCTCGACCGTTACTGGCATGGCGGTACCTCACGGATTTCCCCTGAGGCACCGGTACCGGTAGTCAAGGTCGAGCAAATCGAAGACCGTCCAGGTGGCGCTGCCAACGTTGCCCTCAATATTGCCGCCCTCGGTGCCCCGGCCTCCCTGGTGGGTGTGACCGGCGACGACGAAGCCGCCGACAGCCTGGCCAACAGCCTGCGCGGCGCTGGCGTGCGCGCGTTGTTCCAGCGCATTGCCCATCAGCCGACCATCGTCAAGCTGCGGGTCATGAGCCGTCACCAGCAATTGCTGCGTATCGATTTCGAAGAACCCTTCGCCACCGACGCCCTGGCCCTGAGCGGCCAGGTCGACGCGTTGCTTGAAGGCATCAAGGTGCTAGTGCTGTCCGACTACGGCAAAGGCGCGTTGAAGAATCATCAGGAACTGATCCAGGCCGCCAAGGCCAGGGGCATTCCGGTGCTGGCTGATCCCAAGGGCAAGGACTTCTCGATTTATCGAGGCGCCAGCCTGATCACGCCGAACCTCAGCGAGTTCGAAGCCATCGTCGGCGGTTGCGCCGACGAGCACGAACTGGTGACCAAGGGCGCCAAGCTGATGGCCGACCTCGACTTGGGCGCCTTGCTGGTGACCCGTGGCGAGCACGGCATGACCTTGCTGCGTCCCGGCCACCCGGCGATGCACTTGCCGGCGCGTGCCCGTGAAGTGTTCGACGTCACCGGTGCCGGTGACACCGTGATCTCCACCCTGGCTGCCTCCATTGCCGCCGGTGAAGAACTGCCCCATGCCGTGGCCCTGGCCAATCTGGCGGCGGGCATTGTGGTCGGCAAACTGGGTACCGCAGCTATCAGCGCGCCTGAATTGCGCCGCGCGATCCAGCGTTCCGAAGGCTCGGAACGGGGTGTGCTGACCATCGAGCAATTGCTGCTGGCCATTGACGATGCCCGTGCCCACAACGAAAGCATTGTGTTCACCAACGGCTGCTTCGACATCCTGCATGCCGGTCACGTGACTTACCTGGAACAGGCGCGCGCCCAAGGCGATCGCCTGATCGTCGCGGTCAACGACGATGCCTCGGTCAGTCGCCTGAAAGGCCCTGGCCGCCCGATCAACAGTGTTGACCGGCGCATGGCCGTATTGGCCGGTTTGGGCGCAGTGGACTGGGTCATCAGCTTCGCTGAAGGGACCCCTGAAAACCTGCTCGCCCAGGTCAAGCCGGACGTGTTGGTCAAAGGCGGTGATTACTCCGTCGACCAGGTTGTTGGTGCCGATATCGTCAGCGCCTACGGCGGCACGGTCAAAGTGTTGGGCCTGGTTGAGAACAGCTCGACCACGGCCATCGTCGAGAAGATTCGCAACAATGAGTAAGGCTGAAAAGTGGGTTCTGATCACCGGCGGTGCCGGGTTTATCGGCTCGCATCTGGTTGATGCGTTACTCGCCCAAGGCTATGCGGTGCGTGTCCTGGACAACCTGTCCACCGGCAAGCGCAGCAATTTGGCCTTGGACAACCCGCGCGTCGAGCTGATCGAAGGGGATGTCGCCAACGCCGAATTGGTGGCGCAAGCCGCCGTCGGCGCCTCGGCCGTGGTGCACCTGGCTGCAGTGGCCTCGGTGCAGGCCTCGGTGGATGATCCGGTCAGCACGCACCAGAGCAATTTTGTCGGCACCTTGAACGTCTGCGAAGCCATGCGCAAAGCCGGTGTAAAGCGCGTGGTATTTGCGTCCAGCGCGGCGGTGTATGGCAACAATGGCGAAGGTGCTTCGATTGACGAAGAAACCACCAAGGCGCCGTTGACGCCTTATGCGTCGGACAAGTTGGCTGGCGAGCACTACTTCGACTTCTATCGCCGCCAGCATGGCCTGGAACCGGTGATCTTTCGTTTCTTCAACATCTTCGGTCCGCGCCAGGATCCATCATCACCGTATTCCGGTGTGATCAGTATCTTCAGCGAGCGTGTGCAGCAGGGGTTGCCGATCAGCGTGTTTGGCGACGGCGAGCAAACCCGCGATTTTATGTATGTGGGAGATCTGGTGGATTTGCTGGTGCAGGCCATCGAAGCACCTGAGGCGCCGCCGGGTGCGATCAACGTAGGCTGGAACCGTACGACCACGCTCAAGCAGGTGTTGCAGGCGCTGGAAGAAGTGGTGGGTTCGTTGCCCGCGATCACATACGGGCCGGCGCGGTCAGGGGATATTCGGCATTCGCGGGCTGATAATCAGCGGTTGTTGGCGAGTTTTACACTGCCTGAGCCTACGCCGTTGAAGGTGGGGTTGGAGCGGTTGCTTAACGGCTGACTGCTCTGGGCTGTGGGGTTGGGGGGTTGGGGGCATATCCATTACTGCGGTAATGGCCTCTATCGGTTCCGCTCTTACAGCGGGTCACTTTTGATGGAGCCGGAATGCCGGCCCAGTCAAAAGTAACCAAAACGCTCTTACCCCTCCACTCGGCACCTCGCCTAGGCTCGGTGTGCCCTCACTCCGGCTTTGGAGCGTGGGCCGCCGTGACGGGCCATCCATGGCCCAACACGGCTAACCCGGCGTCCTGCCGGGTTACCCACTCTCCAAAGCCTGCGTTCGGCCATCGTGGTTAACGGGGCGCCTCAGATCAAGATCACAATCACGAGCAGATCAAAAGCAGAGCACGGCGGCCTGAAAGCCGACCTGAGTGGTTGAAGCAGAAGCAGGGCAACAGCAGAGCAGCACATCACTATCTGATGTAATGAGTTCCAACTGTGGGAGCGGGCTTGCTCGCGAAGGCGGTGTGTCAGTCAACAGATTCAC
>NZ_JBARTQ010000313.1:0-11437 GCF_049645325.1 Pseudomonas sp.
ATTCAAGCCTGCGTGCGGGCATGCCGAGCCTAGGCGAGGCACCGAGTGGAGGGGCAAGAGCGTTTTGCTTACTTTTGCGCTCTATCAAAAGTGAGCCGCTGTAAGAGCGGAACCAATATCAGCCACACCCCAAATAACGGATATGCACTCAGCCAGCCAGCCGGCCCCAAGGCCAATTAATTTCCAACCCCAATGACTTTTTCCCCCTCCCCAAATGTCCACATCCTTCAGGAACCCTCAAACCCAGGAGTAACACCCCGATGTCCACCCCCAAAGCACTGTTGATCCTCCACGGCAAGCAAGCCCTCAACGAGGACGTGCGCGCCGCCGTGCAGGCGCGGCGTGAACAGGGTTGGGAACTGGCCGTACGCGTCACATGGGAAGGCGGCGACGCCCAACGGCTGGTCAACGAAGCCCTGGCCGACGGTTACACCCACCTCATCGCCGGCGGTGGCGACGGCACATTACGCGATGTCGCCGAAGCCATGGCCCTGGCCAAGACCGACGCCAGCCTGGTGCTCATGCCCCTCGGCACCGCCAATGACTTCGCCCGCGCCGCCGGCGTGCCGCTGGAGCCTGCACAAGCGCTGGCGCTGCTGGACGTGCCACCCAAGGCCATCGACCTCGGCCAGGCCGGCAGCCAAATGTTCCTCAACATGGCCACCGGCGGTTTCGGCAGCCAAGTCACCGCCAACACCTCCGAAGACCTGAAAAAAGTCCTCGGCGGCGCCGCCTACCTGTTCACCGGCCTGACGCGTTTCAGCGAATTGAAGGCCGCGTATGGTGAGCTCGAAGGCCCCGGCTTCCACTGGAAAGGTGACCTGCTCGCGCTCGGCATCGGCAACGGCCGCCAGGCAGGCGGCGGGCATGTGCTGTGCCCCGGCGCGTTGGCCGATGATGGTTTGCTGGATATCAGCATTCTGCCGGCGCCTCAGGAAGTGGTCGGCACGCTGATGACGCTGATGAGCGACGGCTGGGGCCTGGACAATCTGTTCGTGCGGGCACGCCTGCCTTGGGTCGAGATCAAGGTGGCTGAAGGGCTGTACATCAACCTCGATGGCGAGCCCTTGAAAGGCGACGACCTGCGTTTCTCCGCGCTGCCCAAGGCCTTGCGCGTGCACTTGCCGGTGAACTCGCCGTTAGTCGTCCAGGCTGATGATTTGCTCGCGCACGGCGAATAACACCAGGCCGGCCACGTCGAATATCTGCAGGCGTTTCATGATCTGCGAGCGATGCGCTTCTACGGTCTTGATGCTCAACCCCAGGCCCTGGGCGATTTCCCGGGTGGACTTGCCGCGCACAATCAGGCGCAGGATCTCCAGCTGGCGCGGCGTGAGGTTGTGGCTGTGGGGGATCGGCGAAGCCGGGCCCTGGCTGCGGATCAGCGCCTGGTTGATCACCGTGTGGGCAATGGCGGGGCTCAGGTAGCGCTCGTTGTTGCGCAGGGCCAGCAGGGCGTGTTCCAGCTCGTTGGCGGTGGTGTCCTTGAGCAGGTAGCCATGGGCGCCGGACTCCAGTGCACGCATGATCAGGTCCGGGTCGGTGTGCATCGACAGGATCAGCACTCTGCTCTTGGGGTACGCGGCCTTGAGTTGCTGCAAGGCGTCCAGGCCACCGACGTGCTTCATCGACAGGTCGAGCAGCACGATGTCGGGCTGCAGGGCGCTGAATTTCTCCAGCAACTGCGCGCCATCACTGGCTTCGCCGATCACGTTATAGCCGGGAATATCCTGGATCAGCGCGCGTACGCCAGCCCGGATCAGTGCGTGGTCATCCACCAGGAGTAATTGGCAGGTCACTGGAGAACCTTAGGGGAATTGGCCCGTTCGAGCGCGCGGGGCGCCCAGGGGAAAAGCGCGTCGATCCGCGTGCCCTTGCCTGGCTGGCTGTTGACGGACAACGTGCCTCCCAGTTGATCTATCCGCTCGGACATCCCGGCCATGCCCCGCTGGCCTTCCAGGCCTGGGTTGATGGCGGGCGAAAAACCCAGGCCGTCATCGCAGATCATCAGCGACAGGCCTTCGGGCAGGCGTTGCAGGCGGACCAGCACATTCTGCGCCTGGGCGTGGCGGAGCATGTTGGTCACCGCTTCCTGGGTGATGCGAAAGGCCGCCACGGCCATTTCTTCCGGAATACCGGTCAGCCGTTGCTGGCATTCCAGGCTCCAGTGCACCGGGGTGTTTTCCAGGGTCTTGAGCAGGTGCGCACGCAGGCTGGCTTCAAGGCCCAGGCTCGCGAGTTGCCGAGGGTTGAGGATGGCGGACACGTCGCGCACTTTGGCCAGGGTTTCATTCAGCGTGTTGCACAGCACCGTGCATTGGCTTTGCAGGTCGTCGGGCAGGCGGCGCTTGAGCCATTCGCTTTGCAGTTTGGCGGCGGTCAGCAATTGGCCGATGTCGTCATGCAGCTCGCGGCTGAGGCGATGGCGTTCGTTTTCCTGGACTTGCAGCAGGCGGTCGGCGAGTTCCTGCGGCTGGAATTTTATCGATTTGCGCGAGCTCCATTGGTGCAGGCCCACCACCAGCAAGGTGGCCAGGTTGAGCAGCAGGATCAATAACGGCAGCGGCGCGGATCGCGTGTAGGCCCACAGGCTGACCAGCAACGAGCAAAGGCACAGGGCGAGGACCAAGCGGCGTGCATTGCTGCGGGACACGGACCTTGCGATGAGTGACTTGAGGCTGGCGTACATAGCGGATGGAGCCAATGAAGGTTCGCTGCGGGAAGACCGGTCACGGCGGCTGACAGGTCTCTGTGTGGAATGCGGTGCCGAATCATTTTTATACATGATGAAGTTGAGTCACTTCGAGCGGGGCATAGTACCACCACTATTACCGTTGGTCGCCTGGCGCCTTTCATTCAAGGCTTATTAAGCAGGCAAGCACCTTGGGCGGTAATCCCAGCGTTGAAAGAGTACGTCGTTGTATTAATTAAGTTGGTTTGTATAGTTATTACGCTGATGGCTAATTGATATGTTTCGCCCGCACATCAGTATCAGCCATTGGGGGGGGGATGGTCGTTTTTGGATAAGTCGGCGATTAAATACGACCTGCTCAACGCATCACGATGCGTGGTGCACGCGCTGCTGCGGTTTATTACCGAAGTCTTTTTGCGGAATCTGCAAAGTGACCGTTGCAATCAAGGTAGTTTGCTCACTTTCGTCCAGGCCCAGTTCGCCGGTGCGGGTGTCGATCAACTCCAGTTGCCACGCCAACAATGTCAGGCAGTCATGCAGGGCATTCAACGCCTGGTCATGCAGTTGCATGGGGCTCACGGCATTGGCAATCAGGTATTGGATATGCCGGGAGAATTCGCTGATTGCCTGCAACGCTAGGCCTTCGGCCTTTTCCGCCAGTTTGGCGAGGTTGGTCTTCATGCAGTCGATGGCATCGCTGTCGTTGCGAATCAAATGCAAGTGGTTCAGGCACTCTTCGGATTTGGCCAGGAGCATTTCGGCTTCCAGCAGAAATTCAGGAAGTGCAGTTTGCCATTCGTTTGCGCTGTTCATCATGCAAGTCTCCACAACATAAGGTCGGGTGATGAGATGCCGCACCGGGTGAATGGCGTAAAACTACCGCTGAAATATGACTGAAATCTGTAGCCCGCTTCTGAAATTCCAGTAGGACCTTTATTTGAATAACGAACGCCACGCGCGGCCCTTGTTATCGGGAGCGCTTGCACAACTTCAGTTGCCGCCACGTGAAAGTCTGGAAGACCCGTGGGCCGAGGGCTAGGGATGGCAAACAAAAGCCTGACTCCATTCATGCAATGAGAATGGCGTCACATTAATGGCTATTAGATATCGCGAATATCAGGTTGGGCCCGATTGTTCGTAGGGGAATCCCTTACGCAGCGGAACCTCGCGGCGATTTGTCTGTCGCGCAAGATGGCTGAAGTGCCGTGTGTCGAGGCCGTTGCAGTAAACCATGATGTCAGTGTGACATCAATGCATTTACGTGGCATTTTACAGGGGGTCAAGGTCTGGCGCTTGCCGCCGATAACTAGCCTTAAGTGAGCAGCACAATCCCACATCAGGAGCTTTTAATGGCCGGCATTCTCGACACGGTAGATCAACGCACGCAACTGGTGGGTGAGAATCGCCTGGAGATTCTCATGTTTCGCCTGGCCGGGCGGCAGCTGTTCGCGATCAACGTGTTCAAGGTGCAGGAAGTGCTGCAATTGCCCAAGCTGACCCTGATGCCGCAGCGCCACCCGTTTGTGTGCGGCGTGGTCAACCTGCGTGGCCAGACGCTGCCGGTGATCGACCTGTCCCAGGCCATCGGCATGCGCCCGCTGGTGCCGGGCCCGAACAGCACGATTATCGTCACCGAGTACAACCGTTCGGTGCAGGCCTTCCTGGTGGGCGGCGTCGACCGCATCGTCAACATGAACTGGGAAGCCATCCTGCCACCGCCGGCCAGCGCCGGGCGCCAGCATTACCTCACGGCCATCAGCAAGGTCGATGACCAGTTGGTGGAAATCATCGACGTGGAAAAAGTCCTCGCCGAAATCGTGCCGTACAACGCCAAGGTCTCCCGCGAAAAACTCGAGGACCCGGTGCTGGAACGCGCCCGTGGCCGCGAAGTGCTGCTGGTGGATGACTCCAACGTCGCCCTGTCGCAGTTGCGCGACACCCTCGGGCAGTTGGGCGTGAAGATGCACATCGCCAGTGACGGCCTCAAGGCGTTGAACATGCTCAAGGGCTGGGCCGACACCGGCCAAGTGATGACCGACAAGCTGCTGATGATCTTCACCGACGCCGAAATGCCCGAGATGGATGGCTACCGCCTCACCACCGAAATTCGCAACGACCCACGCCTGCGCGGTCTGTACGTGGTGCTGCACACCTCGTTGTCCGGCAGCTTCAACGATTCGATGGTGAAGAAGGTCGGCTGCGACAATTTCCTGTCCAAATTCCAGCCCGACAAGCTGGTGGACGTGGTGCGCCAGCGCCTAATGCTGGACGAAGTGCCCGCTTGACCTTAGGGTGACGGCTTTGCCCCTCAGGAAAGCAGGCCCATGCTGCGTCTCAGCGCGTTGTACCGTTACCCCTTGAAGTCCGGCAAGGCCGACACCTTGCAGCAAATCGGCCTGGATAAACTCGGGCTCGAAGGGGATCGACGCTGGATGCTCGTGGATGAAGCCAGCGGGCGTTTCCTCACGCAGCGCGCGGTGGCGAAGATGAGCCAGCTGTCGGCGCTGTGGAATGGCACCGGCGGCCTGACCTTGAGTTCTCCCGGTTATGCGCCGCTGGAGGTGGCGTTGCCTGGCAGCGACGCCGAGCTGCGCGGCGTGACCATTTGGCGCGACACCCTGCGCGTGCCGGACGCCGGCGATGCCGCCGCCGCCTGGGCCAGTGCCTTTATCGGCAAGCCGACGCGCCTGGTGCAAGTGCCGGTGGAGCGTGCGCGCAGCACCGAGGCGGGGTATGGCAAGGATGACGACAAGGTCGGCTTTGCCGATGGTTTTCCCTTGCTGCTGATCGGCCAGGCGTCTCTGGACGACGTGTCCCGCCGCATCGGCCGGCCCATGGAAATGCTGCGGTTTCGCCCCAACCTCGTCATCGAAGGCAGCGACGCCTTTGCCGAAGACACCTGGAAACGCGTGCGCATCGGCGATGTGGAGTTTCGGGTGGTCAAGCCCTGCTCACGCTGCATCCTCACCACCATCGACCCGGCCAGCGGCGAGCGCAGCGCCGACCGTGAGCCCTTGGCCACCCTCAAGACCTACCGCGAGCAGGACGGCGACGTGATGTTCGGCCAGAACCTGGTCAATGACGGCCTGGGCCGACTGGAAGTCGGCATGCCGGTCACCGTTCTCGAATAAACACAGCGCGCATAAAAAATGCCCGTCTCACACGAGACGGGCATTTTTTTGACCGGGCGAACACTCAGCCGCGGTATTCGCACAGGTAAGCCGTATCCACTGCGACCTTCAGCTGGAACTTGCTGTTGGCCGGAACGTTGAACTGGCTGCCGGCGGCGAAGGTTTCCCAGTCGTTGGCGTCTGGCAGTTTGACGCTCAGGGCGCCGGAGACCACGTGCATGATTTCACGCTGGGCGGTGCCGAATTCGTATTCACCCGGGGCCATCACGCCGATGGTCGCCGGACCCTCTGCGGTGCCGAAAGCGATCGACTTGACGGTGCCGTCGAAGTACTCGTTGACTTTGAACATGGGCGAATCCTCGGAAAAGGGTCTGGAAAGGTCGGCCAGTATGCCCAAGGGCAGGGAGGCTGCCTAGACTGGCAGTATCAGCGGTAATAAGCGTGCGGTATTGCGCGCATCTTCCAGCGCCCGGTGTTGCTGGCCATTAAACTGCATCCCGGCCAGTTGCAGCGCGCCGTTGAGCCCCAATGGCTTGTCCAGGCGGCGGGCCTTGGCGAAACGCTGCTTGAGGTTCACGTGCGGCGTGTGGGCGAGCGCGCTGGCCAGGCCGTGGCGCTGCCATTCAAGCTCCAGCTGCGCGCGGTCGTAGTCGCCCCAGCTGGCCCAGCCTTCCAGGCGTGCCTGATGCTGGCCCAGCCAGCGCTCGAACAGCGGCCACACCTCGGTGATCGGTGCGGCGCCATCAATGTTGGCCTGGGTGATGTGGGTCAACTGGCGGCAGAAAGGCGTCAGCAATGGACGGCGCAGGGGCCGCACAAAGCGCTGGAAGTGATCCAGCTCGCGGCCTTGGCGGTTTACCAGGCTCGCGCCGATCTCGATGACTTCCATCTCCGTCACGGGCCAGCCGCCTTCATCCGTTGTGGCTTCAAGGTCAATAATCAGCCAATGAGGCATCGCGCAGGTTCCCGTACTCGTCCTTTCCTGATGGGGATAGAGCGTAGCCCGGCCGTGTAGTTCCGCCTAGGGCTATTCGATCTCCAGCAAAATCTGGCGATTGCGCACCTGGTCACCCGCAATCACCTGCACAGCCTTGACCACGCCGTCGATGCCGGCGGTCAGCGGATGCTCCATTTTCATGGCTTCGAGCACCAGCAGCAGTTGGCCTTTGAAGACGTTTTCTCCGGCGCTGACGCGCACTTCGACGATCGCACCGTCCATCGGCGCCTTGACCGTACCGGTGCTGGCGTCGGCCTGGCGGCTGGCGACTTGCTGAGTGCGGTTGGTCACGCTGACACCCGAGAACCGAAGGTGAGTGCCATCCAGGTGATAGGGAACGCGGCGGCGAATGCCGTTGATCACCGCGGTGGCCCAGCGTCCATCGGCAGCCAGGTCGGCAATCTCGATGCCATTGACCAGCAGCCGGTTGTGTTGCGGCACGCTGACGGACACATCCTCAACGTCATCGTTGACCGCCAGGCGATAGGTCCACGGGGCGCCGGGGTTATTGCGCCAGCCTGACAAGCCTTGGCGATGGGTGTCGGCACTCTGTTGGTAAAACAGCGCGGCGGCCAGGGCGACCTGTTCAGGGGCGGCGGTCTGGCGCGATATGTCGCTGAAGTGCTTGCCGATAAATGCAGTACTGAAATCGCCCGCGATAAAATCCGGCTGCTTGAGCAGGTCGATCAACAGGCGCTGGTTAGTCGTCACGCCCAGCAACACCGTGTCTTCCACTCCCCGCAGCAGTTTGCGCCGGGCTTCTTCGCGGGTGGCGCCGTGGGCGATGATCTTGCCCAGCATCGCGTCATAGAACGGGCTGATGCGTTGGCCTTCGTTTATGCCGTGATCAATGCGTACACCGGCGGCCGGCTCCCAGCGCAGCACATCACCGGTTTGCGGCAGAAAGCCCTGGACCGGGTCTTCGGCGTAGAGGCGCACTTCCATGGCGTGGCCGGTCAGGGTCACGTCGTGTTGATGCAGAGGCAACGGCTGGCCGGCGGCGATGTGCAGTTGCCAGGCCACCAGGTCAAGGCCGGTGATCAGTTCGGTCACGGGGTGTTCCACTTGCAGGCGCGTGTTCATTTCCAGGAAGTAGAACTGGCCGTTGCGGTCGAGCAGGAATTCCACGGTGCCGGCGCCGACGTAGTTGACCGCGCGCCCGGCCTTGAGCGCCGCTTCGCCCATGGCTTGGCGCAGGTGAGGCGTCATCACCGGGCAGGGCGCTTCTTCGATGACTTTCTGGTGACGGCGCTGGACCGAGCAGTCGCGCTCGCCGAGGTAGATAAGGTGGCCGTGGCTGTCGCCAAACAGTTGGATTTCGACGTGGCGCGGCTCGATCAGTGCCTGTTCGAGGATCAGTTCGTCGCTGCCGAAGGCGTTCAGGGCTTCGGAGCGTGCGGTGCGCAGTTGGTCGAGCAGTTGCGTGCTGTCGTGGACCAGGCGCATGCCGCGACCGCCGCCGCCGGCGCTGGCTTTGATCATCAGGGGGTAGCCGATGCGGTGGGCTTCCTGCTGCAGGGTGGCGTCGTCTTGTTGGCTGCCTTGGTAGCCGGCAATGCAGGGCACACCGGCATCGAGCATGGCGAGTTTGGACAGGCGCTTGCTGCCCATCAGTTCGATGGCTTCGGCGCTGGGGCCGATGAAGGTCAGCCCGGCGTTGAGGCAGGCTTTGGCGAATGGGGCGTTTTCAGAAAGGAAGCCGTAGCCAGGGTGGATGGCGTCGGCGCCGGTGCGTTGGGCGGCTTCGAGGATGGCGGCGATGTTCAGGTATGACTGCTGGACGGGCGCGGGGCCGATGCGTACGGCTTCGTCGGCCATTTGGACATGCAAGGCGTCGGCGTCGGCGTCGCTGTAGAGGGCGACTGTGCGGTAGCCCAATGCCTGGGCGGTTTTTTGGATGCGGCAGGCGATTTCGCCACGGTTGGCGATCAGGATTTTTGTGAGCTGCGGCATTTTTTGGGGCCTCGGGTGTATGTCCATTTTTTGCGGTGATGGGGGGGTGGGTTTCGCCCTTACGGCGAGTCACTTTCGAAAAGCGCGAAAGTAACCAAAGCGCTCTTGCCCCTCCACTCGGTGCCTCGCTTTGGCTCGGCATGCCCGCCCGCGGGCTTGAATCCGTGGGCCGCCGCCACTCATCGAGCCCACCCAGGCTTGCGCTTCTGCAAAAACGCCCGAGTCCCCTCAATGCCTTCTTCCCCAGCCACCGCCTCTGCGAACCACTCAGCGGCTTGATCCAACAATGGCCCCAATGGCTGCTCCACGCTCGCCAGCAACAGCGCCTTGGTCCGAGCATTTGCCCCAGGGGCGCACCGCAATACCTGCCCCAACACTTCATCCACCCGTTCCGCCAACGCCTGCGGATCAGTCTCGACAAAATGCACCACGCCCAGCCGTCCGGCCTCTGCGCCATCAAACCGCGCCGCCGTCAGCGCCAGCCGTCGGGTTTGGGTCAAGCCGATACGCTTGACCACAAACGGCGCAATCTGCGCCGGCAACAAGCCCAGGCTGGTCTCCGGCAAGCCGAATTGCGCCTGGTGATCGGCAATCGCAATATCACTCACACAGGCCAAGCCAAACCCACCGCCCAGGACGGCGCCTTGCAGCACCACAATCACCACCTGCGGCACCGCTTCCGCTTCTTGCAGCAAGGTACCGAACGCCCGGTTCAAGGCCTGCATCTGGTTGCCTGCAGTGATCATGTCCTTTACATCCGCCCCGGCGCAGAAATGCCCGCCCGCGCCGCTGATCACCAGCGCGCGCACCTGGTCGTCCAGCCCTGCCAGCACCGCGCGCAGTTCGTTGACCATTTCCAGGCTCATGGCGTTGCGGCTTTCCGGGCGATTGAGGGTGATGTGCAGCACCCCGTTATGCGGTTCCAGCAGCAGGGTGTTCATGATTTCTTCCCGGGCAACGTGCCCATCAATTTGCAGATGATGCCCAGCATGATTTCGTCGGCACCGCCGCCGATCGACACCAGCCGCACGTCGCGGTAGGCGCGGGCCACGGGGTTGTCCCACATGAAGCCCATGCCGCCCCAATATTGCAGGCAGCTGTCGCTGACGTCGCGGCCCAGCCGCCCGGCCTTGAGCTTGGCCATCGACGCCAGGCGGGTCACGTCCTGGCCCTTGATGTATTGCTCGGTGGCCTGGTAAACCAGCGCGCGCAGGCATTCGATTTCCGTGGACAACTCGGCCAGGCGAAAGTGAATGACCTGGTTGTCGATCAGCGCCTTGCCGAAGGTCTGGCGGTCCTTGCAGTACTCGATGGTGCTGTCGATGCAGTACTCCAGGCCCTTGATCATATTGGCCGCGCCGAACAGGCGTTCTTCCTGGAACTGCAGCATCTGCATCATGAAGCCCGCGCCTTCGTGGCCGATGCGGTTGCGTTGCGGCACGCGCACGCCGTCGAAGAACACCTGGGCCGTCTCGGAGCTGTGCATGCCGAGCTTTTCCAGGGGCGGGCTGACGGTGATGCCAGGCGTGTTCATCGCCACCATGATCAGCGATTTGTTGACGTGCGGTTTGTCGTCGGAGGTGTTGGCCAGCAGGCAAATAAAGTCGGCGCTGGGTGAATTGGTGATCCACATTTTGCTGCCGTTGATCACGTAGTCGTCGCCGTCCTTGCGCGCGTGGGTTTTCAGCCCGGCCACGTCAGAGCCGGCCCCGGTTTCCGAGACGCCGATGCAGCCGACCTGCTCGCCGCTGATGGCCGGGCGCAGGAACTCGTCGCGCAGTTCATCGGAGCCGAAGCGGGCGAGGGCTGGGGTGCACATGTCGGTCTGTACGCCGATGGACATCGGAATGCCGCCGCAGCGAATGGTGCCGAACTCCTCGGCGGCAACGATCGAGTAGCTGTAATCCAGCCCCATGCCGCCAAATTGTTCTGGTTTGGAAATGCCCAGCAGGCCGAGGTCGCCGGCCTTGCGGAAGATGTCGTGGATGGGGAAGCGCCCGGCTTTTTCCCATTCGTCCACGTGGGGGTTGATCTCGCGATCGACGAAGGCGCGCACGGTGCGGCGCAGTTCCTGATGTTCCTGGGTAAAGATCATTTTTATTCTGCTCCCTGTGGGGACGCGGTGCGTCCTGGGCTGCATTCCCGCGCAGAGCGAGGGAACGATCAAGTTAGAAACGCGCCACGCCAAAGCTATTGGGCTGCAACTGCCGCACCTCGGCCTCGTGGCAGATATCCAGCAACAAGCCGAGCAACACGCGGGTATCGCGTGGATCAATCAGCCCGTCATCCCACAGGTTCGCGCTGCCATAGAGGGCGGTGGACTGGCTGTCGAGTTTCTGCGCGGTGACCTGCTCCAGCATGTCCAGCACCTTGGGGTCGGGCACCAAGCCATCCTTCAACTGCTTGGCCTCGGTGACGATGCGCAGCACCTTGCCTGCCTGCGCGCCGCCCATCACCGCCGTGCGGCTGTTGGGCCAGGCGAAGATAAAACGCGGGTCCAGGCCCCGGCCACACATTGCATAGTTGCCGGCGCCGTAGGAGCCGCCGACCACCACGGTGAGTTTAGGCACGCGCGCATTGGCGACGGCCTGGATCATCTTGGCACCGTGCTTGATCACCCCTTGCTGCTCCGACTCGGTGCCGACCATAAAGCCGGTGGTGTTG
>NZ_JBARTQ010000314.1:0-5169 GCF_049645325.1 Pseudomonas sp.
CCACCAACAATAAGGAAACACCATGGATCGCTATATCAATCGCCTGTTTCACGTGTGCATCACCGTTGCTGATATCGATGCTGCACTTGAGTTTTACTGCGGCGTGCTCGGCCTTGAGTCCATCGGCAAACTGCGCCACGAAAGGGCGCCCGGTGAAATCCTTGGTTTTCCGAACCAGATCATTGAAATCCATGCCGACCACCTCGTCGGCAAGGACAAGGACAACGCCACGGTTATCGACCTGATCGAGTTCGTCGAGCCAAAAACCGTGGTCAACAAAAACACTTCTGCGCCGCTGAACCACGCTGGCATCAACCGTATGGCGTTTGGTGTAGACGACACCGATGCCATTCATGAGAAGCTCAAGGCACGCGGCGACATCGTTTTTCTCTGCGAGCCACAAGTGGTGATCGCGCCAACCGGCGGTAAATTCAAGATACTGACGTTCAAAGACCCGTTCGACAACGTTCTGGAAGTGATTGAGTACTGCAAGTAACCCGTGTTTGTAGAATTTATTACTCGGAAAAATCGGAGAATTTAAATGAGTGTCACACAAGACAAGTCCGAAATTATTGATGTCATCAACCTGTATGGCGTCGCGTTGGACGCTCACGCCTGGGACTTGCTGGACGAGGTGTTTACCGAGGATGCCCACGCTGATTTCGGGCCGGCCGGCGCCGTCTGGAAGTCGGTGGGTGCACTGAAGTTCGCTTTCAAGGATTTCCACGAAACGCTGACCAATCACATGCACACCATGACCGGTTCTTGCGTGCACGTTGATGGCGACACTGCCTACGCGCTGACCTACGGTGACTGGCTGCTGTCCCGTGATTCGGCAGTGGGTGGCCCTGACTGGGTTGGCCGTGGCTGGTACGACGATATTCTGGTGCGCACCGACAAAGGCTGGCGCATCAGCAATCGTGTGTGCCGGCTGATTTCCTGGACAGGCAACCCGAATGTGCCTGAACCCGCGTACGAACAGCATCCGGTGATGACCACCCACACGCTGCGCAGTCATCGCGAAGAAGGCAAGGTCCGGTTCTTCGAAGCCATCGCCAAAAAGTAATCAGTTAATAGCAACGACGGATCCACTTCCGATTGTTTGACGGAAGTGGTCTGGGGTTTCTATTACCCGAAATTCCATTGTGGGGCTCTGGCGAAGAGCAACTTTTTATAATTGGAAACTAATCATGAATGACCAGAGCGTTATCTGGACAGTGGGCATCAATTGCTCAGCGGAAGACGAAGACAAGTTCAATGTTTGGTACGACGACGTGCACGTACCGATGTTGATGCAGGGCGACTGCGTGAGAAAAGTCAGCCGCTTCAAACTGGCCGAGGAGACCTATCACGTCGGCGTAACCACCCAGCCGTGCCCGACGTACCTGACGATTTATGAATTCGACAGCCAGGAAAAATTCGAAGACTGGATGAAGAGCCCGTCGCGCATTGAAGCTGGTGAAGACAAGACAAAGACCTGGGGCGACAAGGTGTATGACGTCCAATGGGCAACGCGTTACGACCTCACTAACACCTGGAACGGCTAATTAAAGGGCGGTAAAAGTCATGAACGCACTGGTTAAAAAATTGCTTCACGTTTGCATCACCGTCCCGGACGTTGATCAGGCTCTCAAGTTCTACCGCGATGTACTGGGTTTTGTTTCGACCTTTGAAACCAGAACCGATGAAGCGGATGGCCCGCTGCTGGGTTTCGCCGAAGATGAGATCAGCATTTACGCCCATCACATCCTCACCGCAGGCGCCGATGCCAAGCACGCCACCGAAATCAACCTGATCGAGTACACCAAACCGGCAACGATCATCGGCGATGGCCCGTATGACTTGATGAATCAGGTCGGGATTACCCGTCTCGCATTGCTGGTTGAAAACACTCGCGATGCCTTTGAAAAGATCAGCGCGTACGAAGGTGTCGAGGTGGTTTGCGAGCCCAAAGACATCATCATCCGCAAGCCTGGGCAAAACCTGACCATGACCTGGTTCAGCTTCAAAGACCCTTACGGCGTGTTCATCACCATCGCCGAGCCACCAAAAGCTTAAGCAGCCCCGTTCAATATCGCGGTTCAGCTTGGGTCGGATCGCCTCATTCCAATTCAGGAAAATTCAGGAGATAACATGCAGATCGATGTTCTGGTGGACGTAAAAACCACCATCGGTGAGGGCCCTGTATGGGATGTGCAGGAGCAGCGCCTGTACTGGATCGACGTGGTCGGCGGTCGCGTTTATCGCTGCACCGCTGACGGGCGCGAGGTGCGTACGTGGGAAATGCCCGACACCATCGGCTCGATGGCGCTGCGTCGTAATGGCGGTGCCATTGTGGCACTAGGTTCGGGGTTTCATTTCCTCGACTTCGACACGGGCGAGACACAGCTGATCGTCAATCCCGAGGCTGGCAAGCCGCATAACCGCTTGAACGATGGCAAGGTCGACGCGCGTGGGCGTTTCATCGTCGGCAGCATGGACACCCGCGAGGGCTTTGCCGATGGCACGCTGTTTCGCATCGACCCGGATCTTTCGGTGCATACGCTCGATTCAGGTTTCGCGATTTCCAACGGGCCATGCTGGAGCCCCGACGGTTCGACGTTCTATTTCTCCGATACTTTTTCCGGTGAAATCTGGGCGTACGACTATGACCTCGAAACCGGCGGCATTGCCAACCGTCGCACCTTCACCAAAGCAGGCTTTACCGAGGCGACAGCCACTGACGGCTCGACGGTCGATGCCGAAGGCTACCTTTGGAATGCTCAGGTCTACGCCGGAAAGTTGTGCCGCTTTGCGCCGGACGGCAGCCTCGATCGGGTCATCGAAATGCCGGTAAAGAAGGTCACCAGCGTCAACTTTGGCGGGCCTGACATGGACACGTTGTTTGTCACTTCGATGGCCAAGCCGCCGTTGCCACGCTATCCAGGTGACAACATGATGCGCGGGAGTCTTTTCGCCGTGCGTGGTTTGGGGGTGCAAGGGCTGCCAGAGCCGCGCTTTGGTGGCTAACCCTGACCTTGCCGCGCTACGAGATAGTGGCGCGCGGCGGGGCAACGACAACCTTTAACCTTTGGGGTAGACGCCGTGCAAACCCATAAAAATCGCGTCGCAGTTGTTTCGGGCGCTGCCAAGGGCATTGGCCAGGAACTGGCGATTCAACTGGCACAACGTGGCGCCGCTCTGGCACTGCTGGACATCGCCGATCTTTCGCAAACCCGCGAGCGGATTGAGGAGGCGGGCGGCCAAGCTATTGCCATTCATTGTGATGTCAGCCAGGAAGCCGACTGGATCGCTGCCGGCGAGGTCGTCAAAAACCACTATGGTCGCTGCGACATTCTGGTCAACAACGCCGGGATCTACCCGAATGTGCACTTCGATGCGCTGGACTTCAAAACCTGGCGGCGCACCTTTGAGATCAATCTCGACAGTATGTTTTTGAGCGCAAAAGTCTTTGTACCGATGATGCGCACTAACGGCTGGGGGCGCATCGTTAACGTCTCTTCGACATCGATCGTCACCAACGCCATCGGCGTCAGCCATTACATGGCAAGCAAGATGGGCATCATTGGCTTCACCCGAGGACTGGCGAATGATCTGGGCAAGGACTTCATTACCGTCAATACGCTCGCGCCCGCACTGACAGCGACACCCGGCAC
The DNA here is from genome assembly GCF_049645325.1 of Pseudomonas sp. Lineage (GTDB taxonomy): Bacteria > Pseudomonadota > Gammaproteobacteria > Pseudomonadales > Pseudomonadaceae > Aquipseudomonas. The sequence goes on from NZ_JBARTQ010000314.1 coordinate 3,657, forward strand.
CAGCCATATACCCGAGGTCGTACGCGATAGCATTGTCAATTTACAGGCCTTCAAGAGAATGGCGGTGCCCAACGATATTGTCGGGCCAATGCTGTTTTTGACCAGCGAGGACGCACAGTTCGTGACGGGACAGGTGCTGGCTGTCGATGGCGGCATGATGAAAACCTGCTGAACCGTCATCCTCCGGTTCATGGACGATCGGCAAGCGTAGTCTTGCCGTCGTCTGCCTCGTTAACCCTTCTTTCGCCTGTCAGGAGCCTGTGATTTTGCGCCTGTTCATTGAGGTTGGATCAGGGCTGGCAAGCCATTCCCGATATGGATAGAGTACGAGCCACCTATAAAATGCTGGCGGTGATCAGCAAGCATAATAAGAGACGATTCCGCGCATGATGCTCCCCAAGCTGATGCACATCCGCATGTTTGTTGCCGTGTACGAGGAAGGCTCCTTCACTGTTGCTGCCAGCCGCGAAGGGCTGGGACAGTCCGGCGTGTCTGCGCATGTTCGGCAGTTGGAAAATCAATTGGGCGTGCGGCTGTTCGCCCGCGACCGCACGATTATTCCAACGCCCGCCGGGCATGCCTATTACCAGCAATGTGTGCAGTTGCTGCGTCAGCACGAAAGCGCCTGCAACGCAGTCGGTCATCGCGCAGAGCCGTCGGACGGTTCGCTGCGTATAGGCATGATCCCGACCATGACGCGTTCGGTATTCAGCCGCGCACTGCTGGCTTTTGAAGCCGCTTATCCCAACGTTTCCGTGCACCTTACCGAAGGCGCAGGCAGCGTGATTGCGACCGCAGTGCGTCGTGGCATGCTGGATTTCGCCATCACGCAACGCATGTCTTACGACGGCGGTGGCGGGGCGGTCGGGCTGAGTACATCGTTGTTCACGAGAACACCGGCGTTTCTGGTGTCCTCACCTGACTCAGGCTTGCCGCACTGCGAACCGGTGCGTCTGAGCGACATCAAGGACTTGCACCTGGTGCTGCCGATCGGACGACGACCGCTGCTGGAGCAGTACCTGATCGATCACAAGGTGCAAGTCGTGCAGCGCCTCAACTGGTTCGAGTCCATGCTGGGCGCCATGGATCTGGTGCGCTCCAGCCACTGGGCGGCGATTATTTCCGGCCTGTTTATCGCCGACGATCTGCGGCGCAAGCGTTTTACGCTTAACCCGCTGGCCGATCCGATTCTCTGGGACGAAATGCTGCTGGTAGAGCCGGCGCGCAAACCCTTGTCGATGATTGCCCAGAACTTCATCGAGTTTTTGAAGAAGGCTACCGAAGACATCAACGCGATACCGATCCGTATCGCCCATGGCGAGCAGTCGTCAAACGCAGACTTCAAAGAGGTATCGCGCCATGAATGACTCGCTACCCGGTTTGCGGGAAATGCAAATGTTCGTGGCGGTGTACGAGACGCGATCATTCACGGCAGCGGCAGCACGTGAGTTCGCCACTCAGTCGGGCATCTCCCAGCACATCAAACAGATCGAAGAAATGCTCGGCGTGCAGC
>NZ_JBARTQ010000315.1:0-4053 GCF_049645325.1 Pseudomonas sp.
GCGAGCAAGCCCGCTCCCACATTCGACCGCATTCTCATGTTGGAAATCGGTCAATTGTGGGAGCGGGCTTGCTCGCGAAGAGGCCGGCCCAGGCGATGCCAATCAAACAGCCAGCAAGCGCTCACGCAACTTGCCAATCTCATCGCGCGTCTGCGCCGCCGCCTCAAACTCAAGGTCCCGCGCCAGTTGGTACATCTTCTCTTCCAACTGCCGGATCCTTTTGGTGATCTCACTCGGCGAGCGCAATTCGTTCTCGTACTTGGCGCTTTCTTCGGCAGCCTTGGCCATGCCCTTGCGCTTCTTGCTGCGCGAACCGGGCACCACGGCGCCTTCCATGATGTCGGCGACGTCCTTGAACACGCCCTTCGGCGTGATGCCGTTGGCCAGGTTGAAGGCAATCTGCTTGTCACGTCGGCGCTCGGTCTCGCCAATCGCGCGCTCCATGGACCCGGTGATGCGGTCCGCGTAGAGAATCGCGCGGCCATTGAGGTTACGTGCCGCGCGGCCGATGGTCTGGATCAACGACCGCTCGGAACGCAGGAAACCTTCCTTGTCGGCATCCAGAATTGCCACCAGCGACACTTCCGGCATGTCCAGACCTTCGCGCAGCAAGTTGATGCCCACCAGCACGTCAAACACCCCCAGGCGCAGGTCGCGGATGATCTCCACGCGCTCCACGGTGTCGATGTCCGAGTGCAAATAGCGCACGCGCACGCCGTGGTCGGCCAGGTAGTCGGTCAAGTCTTCAGACATGCGTTTGGTCAGCGTGGTGACCAGCACCCGCTCTTCCAGGGCCACACGTTTAGAAATTTCCGAGAGCAAGTCATCAACCTGGGTCAGCGCCGGGCGGATCTCGATTTGCGGGTCCACGAGGCCCGTCGGGCGCACCAACTGCTCAATCACGCGGCCAGCATGCTCGGCCTCGTAGTTGCCCGGTGTGGCCGAGACAAAAATCGTCTGCGGACTGATGCTTTCGAACTCGTCGAAGCGCATTGGCCGATTATCCAGCGCCGACGGCAAGCGGAACCCGTACTCCACCAAGGTTTCTTTTCGCGAGCGGTCACCCTTATACATCGCGCCCACCTGCGGCACGCTGACGTGGGACTCGTCGATCACCAGCAAGGCGTCGTCCGGCAGATAATCAAACAGCGTTGGCGGCGCCTGCCCCGACTCACGGCCCGACAAATAACGCGAGTAGTTTTCGATGCCGTTGCAATAGCCCAGCTCCAGGATCATTTCCAGGTCGAAACGGGTGCGCTGCTCCAGGCGCTGGGCTTCCACCAGCTTGTTGTTGGAGCGCAGGTATTCCAGGCGCTCCACCAGTTCGCCCTTGATGCCTTCGATGGCGCCCATCAGGGTTTCACGCGGGGTCACGTAGTGGCTTTTCGGGTAGAAGGTGAAGCGCGGCAGCTTGCGGATCACCTCACCGGTCAACGGGTCGAAGGCCGACAGGCTCTCGACTTCATCGTCGAACAGCTCGATGCGGATGGCTTCGAGGTCGGATTCCGCCGGGTAGATGTCAATCACATCACCGCGCACACGGAAGGTGGCGCGGGCAAAATCCATGTCGTTGCGGGTGTACTGCAAACTGGTCAGGCGGCGCAGCAACTCGCGCTGGTCGAGTTTGTCGCCGCGATCGACGTGCAGCACCATCTTCAAATAGGTTTCCGGGCTGCCCAGGCCGTAGATGCACGACACCGTGGTGACGATGATCGCGTCCTTGCGCTCCAGCAGCGCTTTGGTGGCCGACAGCCGCATCTGCTCGATGTGGTCGTTGATCGACGCATCCTTCTCGATAAACGTATCGGAGGACGGCACGTAGGCTTCGGGCTGGTAGTAGTCGTAGTAGGAAACGAAATACTCCACCGCGTTGTTCGGGAAGAACGCCTTGAACTCGCCGTAGAGCTGCGCGGCCAGGGTTTTGTTCGGCGCCAGCACCAGGGTCGGGCGGTTAGTCTGCGCGATCACGTTGGCGATGCTGAAGGTCTTGCCGGAGCCGGTCACCCCGAGCAACGTCTGGTGCGCCAGGCCGGCCTCGATGCCTTCAACCATCAAGCGGATGGCTTCGGGTTGATCGCCGGCGGGTTCGAAGCGGGTGACAAGCTGGAAATCCGACATAACGTACCTCTTGAAGTCACCCGAGGTTGGACAGCACCCAGGACGAAATAGCTCGGCAACCCGCGAATAGTCATCGCAGGTTGCAGGAAAAAACCATGATAACTGTAGAAGTGGTGGCGAATGCGACGGGTTTCAAGGCAATCGTCCTGCCTGCCGTCTACGATCAAGGTTGCAATAAGACTAACGGTGGGCAAATAAACCGAAAAACTTGGCCGAAAAGCCGTTTCGGCTGTCGCCCTCCGCCGGGATGGCCTCTATACTAGCTCCCCGTTTGTGCACCGCTCTAGTGCATCCGGCTGGAGCGCGACACGTCCCTCCAATCCCCCATAGAGCTGCCGCAAAAATGAGCCTGTTCTCCGCTGTCGAAATGGCACCACGCGATCCAATCCTGGGCCTCAACGAAGCATTCAACGCCGACACACGAACCACCAAGGTCAACCTTGGCGTGGGCGTTTACTGCAACGAGGAGGGGAAGATTCCACTCTTGCGTGCCGTTGCCGAAGCGGAAGCCATTCGCGTGGCGCAACACGCCGCCCGTGGCTACCTGCCGATCGACGGTATCGTGGCTTATGACCAAGCGGTGCAAAAGCTGCTGTTCGGTGCTGAATCGCCGCTGCTGAGCGCGGGCCGTGTGATCACCGCCCAAGCGGTCGGCGGCACCGGCGCGCTGAAAATCGGCGCTGACTTCCTCAAGCAATTGCTGCCAAACGCCGTGGTTGCCATCAGCGACCCAAGCTGGGAAAACCACCGCGCACTGTTTGAAGCCGCCGGTTTCCCGGTGCAAAACTACCGTTATTACGACGCCGCCACCCACGACGTAAACCGCGCGGGCCTGCTCGAAGACCTCAACGCCCTGCCGCCACAGTCCATCGTGGTGCTGCACGCCTGCTGCCATAACCCGACCGGCGTCGACCTGAGCCCGGCTGACTGGCAACACGTACTGGACGTGGTCAAGGCCAAGAACCTCGTGCCGTTCCTCGACATGGCCTACCAGGGCTTTGGCGACGGTATTCACGAAGACGCCGCCGCCGTGCGCCTGTTCGCTGAATCGGGCCTGACCTTCTTTGTGTCCAGCTCGTTCTCCAAATCGTTCTCGCTGTACGGCGAACGTGTGGGCGCGCTGTCGATCGTCAGCGAATCCAAGGAAGAAAGCGCGCGCATCCTGTCCCAGGTCAAGCGTGTGATCCGCACCAACTACTCCAACCCGCCGACCCACGGCGCGGCCATCGTGGCAGCAGTGCTGAACAGCCCTGAGCTGCGCGCCCAGTGGGAAGCCGAGCTGGCTGAAATGCGCCTGCGCATTCGCGGCATGCGCGAGCAGATGGTGGCTGAACTGGCCCAGGCTGCTCCCGGCCACGACTTCAGTTTCGTCGGCCGCCAGCGCGGGATGTTCTCCTACTCCGGCCTGACCGTTGAGCAAGTCACCCGTTTGCGCACCGAGTTCGGCATCTACGCGCTGGACACCGGGCGTATCTGTGTGGCGGCGTTGAACCAGTCCAACATTGGTGCGGTAACAAAGGCGATTGTTCAGGTTCTATAAACCTGACGGCGCTGAACGAAGGGAAGCTGCGGCTTCCCTTTTTTAATGCCTGTCGGAAAACACCCTGCTCCCCTAGACTGAACCCTGACTGCCCCTTTGCTGTGAGAGCCTTATGAGAAACGACGACCTGGACCTGCGCGCCGACCGCGACGAACTGCACGACTTCACCCCGCGCGCCCCGCAAGCCAAGCGCCAGAAAAGCCTGGTGCTGCAAGTGGCGCTCGGCGTATTCCTCGGTGGCTTGGCGCTGTGGCTGGTGCAGTTAGGCGCGACCGCGATCATGGCGAAGCTGGCCATGGGCACTTTTCAATTTGGCGGCTAACGAAGATCACAATGTGGGAGCGGGCTTGCTCGCGAAAGCGGTGGGCCAGCCAATATATCCTTCACTGATACAC
>NZ_JBARTQ010000316.1:0-6869 GCF_049645325.1 Pseudomonas sp.
ATAGCCTCACTGATGTCATGCCGAGCATCCAGACAAGGCTTCAGATACTCCTTCTCAATCCGATACAACGTACAAAACGTCTTCGCCGAAAAGTCCGCCAACGCCGCCTGATCGGACAAAACCCCCGCCTCGCCAATCACCTCGCCCGGCCCCATCCGCCCCGCCTCGAACTTGTGACCGCCCTTGACCAATATCACCGACACCACACCCGATTCGACAATGAACAAATGATCGCTGACCTCCCCCGCCGGCAAAATCATCTCGCCGGTACGGTACGTGTGCAGCGTCATGTTCTGGCTGAACGTCTCTTTCTCCTCTTGGCGCAACGTCGAGAAAATCGACGAGCGTTCCAACAACGCCCGCGCGCCCGTCATGGCAGGTGGCGCGCTGCTCTCCGTGGAAGACAAAACACCCACACCCGCGGCTTGCAGGTGCCGGAACGCCAAATCATAAAGCTGATTACGCACTTCGCGTTTCAAGGCCATGGACGGCACAAAACCGCTGATTTCATACTCGACGCCGCCACTCACGGACGTCTTGAACGCCACGCTCGGCGCCGGCTTGGCCAACAGCGGCCGGCAACCTTGCATCGCCCGCTCCAGCGCCTCGATTACCACTTGCGGGCGTGCATGGGGGCTGACTTGCAGGCTGACCGCCAGCCCGAACATGTCCGCCGGGCGTGAGAAATTGATGATCTTGGCCTTCGCCGCCAGCGAATTGGGGATCACCGCCATACTGCCCTGCGAGGTTTGCAGCCGCGTGGCGCGCCAGTCGATATCCGTGACGCGGCCTTCGGTGCCGTCGATGGAGATCCAGTCATCAATCTGATAAGGCTTGGTGGTGTTGAGCACAATCCCGGAAAACACGTCGCTCAAGGTGCTTTGCAACGCCAGGCCGACGATGATCGCCACGGCGCCCGAGGTAGCCAGCACGCCCTTGACCGGCAGGTCGAGCACGTACGCCATGGCGGCGATAATCGCGATCAGGAAAATCACCGCGCCCACGATGTCCTGTAGCAGCCGCCCGGTGTGGCCGACCCGCTGCATCATCACCGCGCCGAGCAACACTGTGAGCGTGCGCGCGGCAAACAGCCACCAGCCGATCTGCAGCGCGGTGGCTGCCAGGTGCAAGGCAGTGTTATCGGCATAAGGCGCAGCTTGCATGGGGTTCATGCCGTCGTTGAACAGCACGGCACTGAAGACAGCGAAGATCACCAGCCGCGCCGCGAGTTTCCAGTTGGCGAAGGTGGGAGAAATCAGGCGCCACACGGCGATGTCGATAAAGATCAGCGCCAGGGCGCAAAACATCGGGTGATCGGCGATAAATGAGGGCATCCAGGCGACTCCAGGGCGAATGCCCAGAAGATCGCATGAATTGATAACGCTGGAAAACAAAATGTGGGAGCTGGCTTGCCTGCGATGCAGACACCTCGGTCTGTTAGCTAAACCTGGGTGATGCTATCGCAGGCAAGCCAGTGCCCACAGGGTTCTGCGCCTGGCAATTACGCGTGCATCTGCCCGAACTGACCGGAGCGGAAATCGGCGAATGCCTGGTGAATTTCCTGCTCGGTGTTCATCACGAACGGGCCGTGCCCGACGATAGGCTCATCAATCGGCTCGCCGCTGAGCAGCAACACCTTGGCGTCATCATTGGACTCCAGGGTGATCTGCTGTCCATCGCGCTCGAACAACGCCAGCTGACCTTGGCGCGCAACCTCTTCGCCATTGATCAGCAGCGTGCCGCGCAGGATCACCAACGCGGTGTTGCGCCCGGCGTGCAGGTCGAGCGTCACTGCTTTACCCGCGTTCAGGCGCAAGTCCCAGACGTCGATGGGTGTGAACGTACGGGCCGGCCCCGACACACCGGCAAATTGCCCGGCGATCAAGCGCAGTTGCCCGGCGTCGTTGTCCAGCGGCAGCACCGGAATGTCACCGTCAACGAGGGTCTGGTAGCCCGCGTCAGCCATCTTGTCTTTCGCCGGCAGGTTGACCCACAGTTGCACCATCTCAAGCGCCCCGCCGCTGCGGGCAAACGCTTCGGAATGGAACTCTTCGTGAAGAATGCCTTTGGCCGCCGTCATCCATTGCACATCGCCCGGACCGATTTTGCCGCCGGCCCCCGTGGAATCGCGGTGCTCGACTTCGCCGTCGTAGACGATGGTCACGGTTTCAAAACCGCGATGCGGGTGTTGCCCGACGCCACGCCGTTGTTCGGTGGGCGTGAAATCAGCCGGGCCAGCGTGGTCCAGCAACAGAAATGGGCTGATGTGTTCGCCCATTGCGTCGTAGGAAAACAGTGTGCGCACCGGAAAGCCGTCGCCGACCCAATGCGCGCGGGGGCTGGTGTAGATGCCGATGAGTTTTTTCATGGTGTACCTCCAAAGTGCCTACACCATAAGCCGACTCGCCTTGCGGCACTAGCCGGCAAAAGCAGCCTGGATTGTTCTATGTATAGGACAATCCCTTGACTTGGCGCTGACGCAGCAAATGGAACGCGACGAAGGCCGTCACCGCGAAACCGGCCTGGATGACGATCATCGGTGTGGCGCTGCCATCGCGCAGATGGCTTAACAACACACCGCTGCACGTGGCACCGAACATTTGCGAAAAACCCATCAGCCCCGCCGCGAGACCGGCACGGTGTGCATTCGGCATCACCCCGCCCGTGACCGAGCCGGGCAATACCAGGCCGCCGCCGAGGGTGACCAGGGCCACCGGGATATCCAGGCCCAGCACCGACAGCCCGAACAGCGCATAGATAACCAGCGCTGAAACCCCGCCAACAGCCACCATCGTCACACCCATCGCCACAATTCGCTGTGGCCCCAGGCGCAGGATGTTGCGCCGGGTATAGGTAGAACCGACGATCAGCATCGACACGATCAAGCCAAAGTTGATGCCGTACTCAAGGCTGCTGAAACCCAGCAAGTTGATAAACACCGCCGATGAACCGGCGATCACCGCGAACATCGCGCCATAGGTGCAGGCCAACGCCACGGCATACGCGCGAAATGGGCGGCCTTTGAGCAAATCCAGGTATTGGCCGCCGAGGGTGCGCCAGTGGCCGGCCTTGGGATCGAGGAAGTGATTGCTTTCACGAAACAGCAGCACCACCAGCAGCAGTACCACGCTGCCAATCCCCAGTGCCAGGACGATGGGAGCGTGCCAGCCGAACAGCTTGATCAGCAGGCCACCGATCATGGGCGCGACAACAATCGCGTAGAGCATGCCAATCATGGTCAGGGCCAGCGCCGGCCCCGCCTCAGCCTTCCACACGTCACGCACCACGGTGCGTGCCAATACCAATGCAGCGCAGGCGCCCAACCCTTGCAGCACGCGGGCCGCGATGAACTGGTGGATATCGTTGACCAACAGCATCGCCAGGGTGGCCAGTACATACAACACCAGCCCGCCGATCAACACCGGGCGCCGGCCAATGCGGTCCGACAGTGGCCCGAACACCAACTGCCCCAGGCCAAAAGCGGCGACAAATGCCGACAGGGCCATCAAGGCCGAACCGGGCGGCGCCGCCAGCACCTGCTCGATGACGCCCAGGCCGGGGATAAGCAATTGGGTCGAGACTTCCCCCAGGGCAGTCAGTGCAACCAGTAAAAACAACAGGCGGCGTGAAGGTGCCGGGGCGTTTGTCATGGGGATTATCCGGGGGCTGGATTAATTTATATTTCGACCATAATATGAGTAAAAAATTATGTCCATAATTTTTTCCCTATTGCCACCCCGGAGCCCGCCATGAACCCTCTACCCCTGCGTCTTCTCACGCCCCTGGCCCTATTGATTGTACTGAGCGGCTGCAACAGCAAAGCCGACATCGCCGCCGAAGCGCCCCTGCCCCGTCCTGTTCTGGCTGCCAAAGTGGAAGCCGCCGGCACCCAGCAACGTGCCTATACCGGCGTGGTCGCGGCCCGCACTGAAAGCGATTTGGGCTTTCGGGTCGGCGGCAAGGTCATCGAGCGCAAGGTGGACCCCGGCCAACACGTCTCGCGCGGCGATACCCTGCTGGTGCTGGACATCGGCGACTTCGAGCTGGCCCTGCGCTCGGCCAAGAACCGCGTAAATGCCGCCCAGGCGCAACTGCGTCAGCGCCGCGACGATGAAAACCGCTACCAGCGCCTGGCCTCTACCGGCGCGGTGTCGCGGCAGATCTTCGATCAGTCGGCGACCAACCTGCACGTCGCCGAAGCCGAGCTGGCCGCGGCGCAATCCGATGCCAGCCAGATCGAAAACCGTCGCACCTACTCGGTACTCAAGGCCGACGGCGACGGCATCATCACCGACGTGCGCGTGGACCGCGGCCAAGTGGTCGCTGAAGGGCAAATCGTCGCGCGCCTGGCCCACGATGGCGCCCGCGAAGCCATCGTCAACCTGCCGGAAAACAGTCGCGACTACGCCTCGCAAAAGGCCTTGGCCTTCCCCTTTGGCGCACCGGACCAAGCCGTCACCGCCACGCTGCGCGAACTGTCTGCCAGTGCCGACCCGACCACCCGCACCTACCGCGCGCGTTATGTGCTGCACGGCGCCGTCGATCGCTTTGCGCTGGGCTCGACCATCACCGTGCGCCTGCAAGGCGACGGCCAGGCCGAGCAAACACGGGTGCCCATCGGCGCGTTGCAAGACGCCGGGCAAGGCACCGGCGTGTGGCTGATCGGCGCTGACGACAAGGTCACGTTCACCCCGGTGAACGTCGCCAGCCTTGGCCAGGAAGACGCCTTGCTCGACAGCGGCGTAACCCCCGGCCAAACGATCGTCGCCCTCGGCGCGCACCTGCTGCACAGCGGCGATGCGGTACGCCTGCTGCCCGCCCAGGTGCTGGCCCTCAACCGCAAACAGGACCATTGAACATGCGCGGCATCAACCTTTCCGAACTGGCGGTGAAACACCGCGCGGTCACGCTGTTCTTGATCATTGCGATCCTCGCCGCCGGGATCTTCTCGTTCGGCAAACTGGGGCGCGCCGAAGACCCGTCATTTACCGTCAAGGTCATGACCATCACCGCCGCCTGGCCTGGCGCTACCGCCCAGGAAATGCAGGAGCAAGTGGCCGACCGCCTGGAGAAACGCCTGCAGGAACTGGACTACTACGACCGCGTCGAGACCATTGCCCAGCCGGGCTTTGTGTCGATGCGCATGACATACAAGGAGTCCACCCGCCCCAGTGAAATCCAGGACCTGTTCTATCAGACCCGCAAAAAGCTCAGCGATGAAGCCGCCAAACTGCCGAAAGGCGTGATCGGGCCGTTTTTCAACGACGAGTATTCCGATGTGTACTTCGCCCTCTACGCCCTGGAGGCCGAACACCTGCCCCACCGGCAACAGGTGCAAATGGCCGAAGACCTGCGCCAGGGGTTTCTTAACCTGCCGGGGGTGAAGAAGGTCAATATCCTGGGCGAGCAGGCGCAGCGGATTTTTGTCGAGTTCTCCTATGAGCGCCTGGCAACCCTGGGCATCAAGCCCGACCAGATATTCGCCGCCCTCGCCGCGCAAAATGCCGTGGCGCCGTCAGGCTTTGTCGAGACCGCTGGAGCCCGCGCCTACATCCGTGTCGATGGCGCTTTCGACAGCCTGGCATTGATCGAAAATGTGCCGCTGGAAGCCAACGGCCGAGTACTGCGCATTGCCGACGTGGCCACCGTCAGCCGTGGTTATGAAGACCCGCCGAGCTACCGCATCCGCCACCAGGGCGACCCCGCGCTGATGCTGGGCGTGATCATGGAAAAACACTGGAACGGCCTCGAACTGGACAAGAGCCTCAAGGCCCAGGAAGCCAGAATCCAGGCAGACCTGCCGTTGGGGGTGAACTTCGCCAAAGTCTCCGACCAGGCGAAAAACATCAGCCTGGCGGTAAATGAATTCATGCTGAAATTTTTCGTCGCCCTGGCTGTGGTGATGGTGATCAGCCTGTTGGCGCTGGGCTTTCGCGTCGGCCTGGTGGTCGCCGCCGCCGTACCGCTGACCTTGTCGGTGGTGTTTGTGATCATGCTGTTGACCGGGCGTGAGTTCGACCGCATCACCCTCGGCGCGCTGATTATTTCCCTGGGCTTGCTGGTGGATGACGCGATCATCGCCATCGAGATGATGGTGGTGAAACTGGAGGAAGGCTTTGACCGCATCCACGCCGCCACTTTCGCCTGGAGTTCGACTGCTGCGCCGATGCTGACCGGCACCCTGGTGACGATTATCGGCTTTTTGCCGGTCGGGTTTGCACGCTCTGGCGCGGGGGAATATGCCGGCAATATCTTCTGGATCGTCGGCTTTGCATTGATTTCGTCGTGGCTGGTAGCGGTGGTATTCACACCCTATCTAGGCGTGAAACTGCTGCCGCAAATCAAACCGGTGCCCGGCGGCCATGATGCGATTTACGCTGGGCGTTACTACCAGAAACTGCGCAGCCTGGTGGAGGCGTGCGTGCGCCGGCGCTGGTGGGTCACCGGGCTGGTGGTGGCGGCGTTCGTGCTGTGCGGGCTGGGCATGGGTGTGGTGAAGAAGCAGTTCTTTCCCAACTCCGACCGCTCCGAGCTGATTCTGGAGGTGTACATGCCGCCCGGCAGTGCGTTCAAAGCCACTGAAGCAGTGGCCGCGCAGCTGGAAAAAGCGCTGATGCAAGAGCCGCAAACCAGCCTCGTCGACACGTATGTGGGCGGCGGCGCGCCACGGTTTTTCCTGTCGCTGAACCCCGAGTTGCCAGACCCGGCATTCGCCAAGTTGATCGTGCAAACCCCGGATTCCCAGGCCCGCGACGCGCTCAAGTTGCGCATGCGCGAGCGCATTGCCGCCGGTGAATTTCCGTCGGCGCGGGTGCGCGTCACGCAATTGCTGTTTGGCCCACCCGTGCCGTTCCCGGTGGTGTTTCGCG
>NZ_JBARTQ010000317.1:0-3732 GCF_049645325.1 Pseudomonas sp.
GGCTGGATGAACGGTTGGAAAAATCAGAATGGGATGACGTGAAGCGGCTAGAAACCGCGAAAAACTAATCCGAAGGACTACACGAAAAAGCGATCCGACTCATTGCAAGAAGACTGCACAAATAAAAACCACGCTCATCCTTGCCCGATTCTGCGATCTGGCCGTCATGGTTAATAGAACCTCTATTACGCAGGATTTCCCATGTCGCGCCTTGCTCGTCCCTTGCATCCACTGGCCCTTGCAGTGGCGTTGGCCTTTGCTGCCGTGCCATTGCTGACTGTCCAACCGTCCTTCGCCGAAGAGGCCGGCAGCGCCATGCGCCGGTTTTCGGTGCCTGCCGGTGACTTGAGCCAGGCGCTCAACAGCCTGGCTGAGCAGGCGGGGTTGGTCCTGGCGTTTGATGCGAGTTTGACTCGAGGCAAACGCAGCAATGGGGTCAGCGGGCAATACGACACTGACGTGGCGCTGACTCAGCTACTGGCGGGCAGTGGCTTGCAGGCGCTGAAGATTTCCGCCGACCGTTACCGCCTGGAGGCCATCCCGGATAACGCGGGCGCCATGGAATTGCAGGCGACCACCATCAGCGGCGCTTACGCGAGCGAAAGCCCGGCCGGACCGGTGGCGGGGTATGTGGCCACGCGCAGCCTGTCGGGGACCAAGACCGACACCGCGCTGATCGAGACGCCGCAGTCGATTTCGATCGTCACCAAGGACCAGATGCGCGCGCAAAACGCGGAAAGTCTCAACCAGATCCTGCGCTACAGCGCCGCTGTGGTTCCGGAAACCCGTGGCGCCACGGCGTCGCGTCTCGACCAGTTGACTATTCGCGGTTTCGCGCCGGCCACTTATCTTGATGGCTTGCGCATGCCGTCGAGCCGTGATGCCTTGCCGCAAAAAGATGCCTTTGACCTAGAGCGCGTGGAAGTGCTGCGCGGCCCCGCGTCGGTGCTGTACGGGCAGGGCACGCCGAGCGGGGTGATCAACATGGTCACCAAACGCCCGCTGGACACACCGTTTCATGAAATCGGCGTGGAATACGGCACCTTCAACAAGAAGCGCACCACCTTCGACCTCAGCGGCCCGATTGACGATCAAGGAGTTTATTCCTACCGCGTCGCCGGCCTTTTCGACGATGCAGATGGCCAGGTCGAACACACCGAGACGCGCCGCCAATCACTCTCCAGCGCATTCACTTGGCGCCCGGACGAGGCCACGTCCTTGACCTTGCTCGGGCATTTCCAGAAGGACCCCAAGGGCGCGTCCTACGGTTCGGTGCCTGCCTGGGGCTCGGTGTTGCGCAGCCCGATCGGGCGCAAGATCGACGTGGATTTCTACGACGGTGAAAAGCGTTTCGAGAAAAGTGACCGCGATTACTACTCCATCGGTTACGCCTTCGAACATCACTTCAACGACGTCTGGACCGTGCGCCAGAACGCCCGTTACCTGCGCGCCGAAGGCACCTACCGCAGCATTTACAACAGCTACCTGGAGGCGGATTACCGCACCTCCAAGCGCTCGACCATCGCCACCGATGTGGATATGGACGCCTACACCCTCGACAACCAGTTGCAAGCCAAATTCGACACGGGCCCGCTGCAGCACACTTTGTTGACGGGCCTCGATTACCAGAACACCCGCACTGACACCAAGGCGGGTTACGGCAAGGGCCCAAGCCTGGATGTCTTCGATCCGGTCTACGGCGCGCCCGTGGTCACGCCGGCCTTCAGCACCGACGCCACCTCACGCAGCGAGCAGACCGGCGTCTACCTGCAGGAGCAGATGAAGTGGGACCAATGGGTGCTGTTGCTCGGCGGCCGGTATGACTGGGCGAGCACCGACAGCACCACCAAAACCATCAGCTCCGGCGCCAAGAGCAAGTCGTCCCTGGACAGCAAGGCGTTCACCGGCCGCGTCGGCCTGGTTTATCTGTTCGATAACGGCCTGGCGCCGTATGCCAGCTATTCGGAGTCGTTCAACCCGCAGTCGGGGACCGGCTACGGTGGTTCGGTGTTCAAGCCGACCGAAGGCAAGCAGTATGAAATCGGCATCAAGTACCAGCCGCCGGGCAGCAACAGCTTTATCACCGCCGCCATTTTCGACCTGCGCCAGAGCAACGTGCCGACCTTGGATCCGGACCCCACCCACCTGTGCGGCAACGGACGTTGCAGCATTCAGGACGGTGAGCAGCAATCCCGTGGTTTTGAGCTGGAAGGCAAGGCCAGCCTGAACGATAACCTCGACATCACTGCGGCCTACGCTTACCTGGATAACCGTGCCAGCAAATCCAACAGCACCGTGCAATATGCGCCGATCAGCGACATCGGCACCGGCCCGGCGATTCCTGTGGAAGGCACCACCACCTACGGCGTGCCGCGTCACACGGCGTCGGCCTGGGCGGATTACACCTTCCACGACGGCCACCTCAAGGGCTTCGGCATGGGCGCCGGCGCGCGTTATGTGGGTTCGTCCTGGGGCGATACCGCCAACACCCTGAAAGTACCGGGCTACACCCTGGTCGATGCAGCTGTGCACTACGACATCCCGAACATCGCCAACCCCGACGACAACCTGCGCCTGGCGCTGAACGCCACCAACCTTGCGAACAAGGAATACGTGGCTTCCTGCTATTCCTATTCGTGGTGTTGGTATGGCTCGCAGCGCACTGTGCAGGCCAGCGCGACCTACCAGTGGTGATGGGATGCCGAAGGCGAATGTTTAGCCGAGAAGGCCATTTAATGGCCCCTTTGTAACAAAATTCTCGCCAGAATCACTTTTATTTTCAGGTGGTTAGGTGAGGAAGCAAATGCGCACTGTGGGAATCATGCTGATCGCCTGCTCATTGGCGGGTGGCGCGGCTGCCGTGCAGGCACGGGAGCTGCGCGAAGGTGACAAGTACATGTGCAGTTGGGGCGCCGGCACGGCCGCCAGGGCCCAGGAACTCAAACTGTCGGGCGTATCGCTGTACGCCGCACGGCAGAAGATCCAGACCATCAAGTTCAACAAATCGTGGATGCGCATGATGGCCATGGGCATCACCGAACAGACTTACGACAGCCGTTCACGGCTCAAGCCCGAGACGATTCGCCAGAGCTTTTATCAGGATTGTTTGCGCTACAAGGTGGCGCGCAAGTGATCGCGCAAGCACCGCCCAGTGCAAAATCTGCGTAAGCCCGTCCAACTTTGCCCTGGCGCGCCTCGCCATACTGGCGCCAGGTTAACGAAGAGGCACAGGCCATGACTGATTACGTATTCACCCCCGCACACACTCCCTCCCTGGCTATCCAGGGCAGTGACACGCGTTTCCCGCTGCGCCGCGTGTTCTGCGTGGGCCGTAACTACAGCGAACACGCCCGGGAAATGGGGCATGACCCGGATCGCGAACCGCCATTCTTTTTTATGAAGCCGGCGGATGCCGTGGTCCCGGCTGAAGGTGTGATCGCCTATCCGCCGCTGACTGCCGACCTGCACCATGAAGTGGAACTGGTGGTGGCGATCGGCAAGGGCGGGGTGGATATCAGCCCCGAAGAGGCGTTTTCCCACATCTGGGGTTACGGCGTCGGCATCGACCTGACCCGCCGCGACCTGCAAGCCCAGGCGAAAAAGCTCTCGCGTCCGTGGGAATGGGCCAAGGCGTTCGACGAATCGGCGCCGAGCACCGCCCTGCAGCCGGTGAGCGCAGTCGGGCATCCTTCGGCGGGGAAAATCTGGCTGAAGGTCAATGGTGAACAGCGC
>NZ_JBARTQ010000318.1:0-6871 GCF_049645325.1 Pseudomonas sp.
TCGTCGACCCGCTCGCCTATCAGTGGCGCCACAGCCACTGGCCCGGCCGGCCGTGGCACGAGGCGGTGATCTACGAACTGCATGTCGGCGCGCTGGGGGGCTACGCCGCCGTCGAAGCCCAACTGCCGCGCCTGGCCGAGCTGGGCGTTACCGCGATTGAATTGATGCCGCTGGCGCAATTTCCTGGCGAACGCAATTGGGGTTACGACGGGGTCCTGCCCTACGCCCCGCAAGCCTCCTATGGCACCCCCGAACAACTCAAGCAACTGATCGACAGCGCCCACGGGCACGGCCTGGCGGTGATCCTTGACGTGGTCTACAACCACTTCGGCCCCGACGGCAACTACCTAGGCCAGTACGCGAAAAACTTCTTTCAGGAAGACGTGCACACGCCGTGGGGCGCAGGCATTGATTTTGATCGCCGTGAAGTACGCGACTTCTTCCTCGACAACGCCTTGATGTGGTTGCTCGAATATCGCTTTGACGGCCTGCGCCTGGATGCCGTGCACGCCATCGACAACCCCGGGTTCCTGAAAGAACTGGCGCAACGGGTGCGCGAGCAAGCCGACATCGGCCGCCACGTGTGGCTGGTGCTGGAGAACGAATTCAACCAGGCAAGCCTCCTGGAACAGGATTTCGACGCGCAGTGGAACGATGACGGCCACAACGCCCTGCACGTGCTGCTGACCGGCGAAACCGACGCCTATTACAGCGACTTCGCCCAAGACACCACGGCCAAGCTGGCGCGCTGCCTGGGCGAAGGCTTTATCTACCAGGGCGACACCACACGCCACGGCCATACGCGCGGCGAGCCCAGCGGGCATTTGCCACCGAGCGCCTTTGTGTTGTTTTTGCAAAACCATGACCAGATCGGCAACCGCGCGTTCGGCGAACGCCTGCATCAGCTTTGCACGCCCCAGGCCCTGAAAGCGGCGACTACCCTGCTGTTGCTGTCGCCGATGATTCCGTTGATGTTCATGGGCGATGAAACCAACGCCGCCGAGCCATTCCTGTTTTTCACCGACCACCATGGCGAACTGGCCGAAGCCGTGCGCGAAGGCCGTCGCAATGAGTTTGCCGACTTCGCCGCGTTTAAGGACCCGGAGCGGCGTGAGCGCATTCCGGACCCGAACGCCCTGCCGACGTTTCTGCAATCGGTGCCCACCTTCGTCGAAAACGAACACGCCCAGTTCTATCGCCACCTGCTGAGCCTGCGTCACCAGCATATCGTGCCGCATTTGCCCGGCAGCGTAGCGTTGGGCGCGCAGGTGCTGGCAGACGGCGCCGTCAGCGCGCGCTGGCGCCTGGGCGACGGCCGCGTGCTGCACATTGATTTGAACCTCAGTGCCACCGCGCTGGATCACCCCGCGCCACCGCATCTGCTATTCGAGACGCCTGCCCGTGACGAGGCGCAATTGGCGCCGTACAGCGCGCGCGTCGCCTTATTCCCTGTTGGAGAGCACCCTTGAGCGAAGCGAACCTGGAAATACTCGCCAGCCGCGCGGGCCTGGCCGTCGATTGGATCGATGCAAACGGCCGCCCGCAACATGTAAAACCCGCCGCCCTGCGCGCGGTTCTCAAAGGCCTGGGTCACCCGGCCGACACCGATGCCGAAATCGACGCCAGCCTGCTGGAACTGGAACAGGTGCAACAAGACAAGCACCTGCCGCCGTTGATGACCGTCGACAGCGGTGCCAGCCTGGACCTCGCGCGCTACTTCGAGCCCGACACCCTGTGCCGGGTCAGCCTGGAAGACGGCGACACCCTGGAATTGCGCCTCGACGGCAACGCGTTGCTGCCCGGCGTAATTGCCCTGGGCTACCACCAGGTGCACATCGACGACCAGACCTTCACCCTGGCCGTTGCGCCGACTCACTGCTACAGCGTGGCCGAGGCGGTCGACAGCCAGCCCGCCCGCGCGTGGGGCTTGAGCGCCCAGCTGTATGCCCTGCGTCGCCTGGGTGACGGCGGTTTTGGCGACACCTTGGCGCTGGAACACCTGGCCCGCTCCGCCGCCGAGCGCGGCGCCGATGCCCTGGCCATCAGCCCGATGCACGCGATGTTCAGTGCCGACCCCGAGCGCTACAGCCCGTATTCGCCTTCCAGCCGCCTGTTTCTCAACAGCCTGTATGCCTCGCCCGCGTGCATCCTCGGCGAGCGCGAAGTGCGCAGCGCCATCGAGGCTGCGGGCCTGGAGGATGAGCTGCACAGCCTGGAGCAGTTGACCCTGATCGACTGGCCCACCGCCGCCAAAGCCAAGCAACGCCTGTTGCGCGCGCTGTATGACGACTTCCGCCACGGCGGGCACCCGCAACACGCCGACTTCCTGAGCTTCCGCCAGGCCGGCGGTGAAGCCCTGGAAAACCACTGCCGCTTCGAGGCCGTGCAAACGGTTCGCGCGGCGGCAGGTGAGGACCTCGACTGGCGGCACTGGCCCGAGGCATGGCGTAACCCGCAAAGCCCGGCATTGGCGCAGTTCGCTGCTGAACACCCGGATGAGATCGGCTTTTTCGCTTTCAGCCAATGGTTGATCGCCCGCAGCCTGGCGCGCGCGCAACAAGCCGCCCGAGGCAGCGGCATGGGCGTAGGCCTGATTGCCGACCTGGCCGTCGGCGCCGATGGCGGTGGCAGCCAGGCCTGGAGTCGCCAGGATGAATTGCTCGCGGACCTTACCGTCGGCGCGCCCCCCGATATCCTTAACCGCGCCGGCCAGGGCTGGGGCATCTCCGCGTTTTCCCCGGAAGGCCTCAAGCGCAACGGCTTTCGCGCCTTTATCGAGATGCTGCGCGCCAATTTTGCCCATGCCGGCGGCCTGCGTATCGACCACGTGATGGGCCTGCAACGGCTGTGGGTGATCCCCATGGATGCCTCGCCGCGTGAAGGTGCTTACTTGTATTACCCGGTGGACGACCTGCTGCGTCTGCTCGCGCTGGAGTCTCATCGCCACCGCGCCATCGTGCTGGGCGAAGACCTTGGCACCGTGCCGGATGGCCTGCGCGAAAAACTCATCGGCCGCTCCATTCTGGGCATGCGCGTGCTGCTGTTCGAACAAAACCACGAGGGCCAGTTCAAGCCGATCCTCGACTGGCCGGACAATGCCCTGGCCACCACCAGCACCCACGACTTGCCGACCCTCAACGGCTGGTGGCACAGCCGTGATATCGAATGGAACATCCAATTGGGCCTGATCGATGCGCCCACCGTGGAGCAATGGAGCGAGCACCGCCTGCGCGAACGCCAGGCGCTGCGCCAAGCCTTGAGCCAGGACCCGCAGAACTTCGTCGATGAGATCCGCAATGACACCGACCACATGATCGACGCCAGTGTGCGTTACCTCGGCCACACCCGCGCGCCGCTGGTGCTGCTGCCGCTGGAAGATGCGCTGGGGATCGAGGAACAAGCCAACTTGCCCGGCACCACCGACACCCACCCTAACTGGCGCCGACGCCTGGCCGGTGAAGCGGCCAGCCTGCTCGACAATGAAAGCGCCGCACGCCGCCTGGAGCTGCTGGCCGTGGCGCGCAACCAGGCCCGCGAGCGTGACCTATGAAGGCCGTGCCGTTACGCGCGACCCAGCGCCTGCAATTCCATAAAGGCTTTACCCTGGACGACGCGGTGCCACTGGTGCCGTATTTCGCCCGGCTCGGCATCAGCCATGTGTACGCCTCGCCGCTGCTCAGTGCCCGCGCCGGTTCCATGCACGGCTATGACGTGGTCGACCCAACCACCGTCAACCCGGAACTGGGCGGCGAGCCGGCCTTGCGCCGGTTGGTGGCCGCGTTGCGCGAGCACGACATGGGGCTGATCCTCGATATCGTCTCCAACCACATGGCCGTCGGCGGTGCCGATAACGCTTGGTGGCTGGACCTGCTGGAATGGGGACGCTTGAGCCCCTACAGCGAATTTTTCGATATCCAATGGCACTCGCCCGACCCGCTGCTCAAGGGCCAATTGTTGATGCCGTTTCTGGGCAGCGATTATGGCGAGGCCCTGCAAACCGGCACCCTGACCCTGCACTTTGACGCCACCCACGGCGAGTTTTATGTGGAGCATTACGAGCACCGTTTCCCCATCTGCCCACGGGACTACGCGGTTATTCTCGGCACTGATGAGGCGCTTAAGCCGTTGGCCGATCGCTTCACAGCCCTGGCCTATGAAGACGACGCCTACCACGAAACGGCCTGGCTCAAGCAGGCGCTGGCTGAACGGGCCACCGAAGTGCTGCCCGCCATCGAGCAACGCCTGAGCGAATTCGACGGCCGCCAACCCGACGGTTTCAAGCGCCTGCACTCGCTGTTGGAGCAGCAGGCTTACCGCCTCGCCAGCTGGCGCACGGCGGCAGACGACATCAACTGGCGGCGCTTTTTCGACGTCAACGAGCTGGGCGGCCTGCGCGTGGAGCGCACCGCCGTGTTCGAAGCGACCCATGGCAAAATTTTCGAGTTGATCAGCGAGGGCTTGGTGGACGGCCTGCGCATCGACCATATCGACGGCCTGGCCGACCCGCGCGGCTACTGCCGCAAGTTGCGCCGTCGCGTGGATTCCCTATCGCCCGAGCGACACCTGCCGATCTTCGTCGAGAAGATCCTCGGCGAAGGCGAAACCCTGCGCGAAGACTGGCAGGTGGACGGCACCACCGGTTACGAATTCATGAACCAGCTGTCGCTGCTGCAACATGACCCGGCGGGCTTCGCGCCGCTGGCCGAGCTGTGGAGGCGCCACAGCGAGCGGCCTTCGGCGTTTATTGAAGAAGCCCGACTGGCGCGCCAGCAAATTCTTAACGGCTCACTCGGCGGCGACTTTGAAAGCGTGGCCCAGGCCCTGCTGCAAGTGGCCCGCGACGACGTGATGACCCGCGACCTGACCCTGGGCGCGATCCGCCGTGCCTTGCAGGAACTGATCGTGCACTTCCCGGTGTACCGCACCTATATCAGCGCCCGGGGCCGCAGCGCCGAAGACGACCGGTTTTTCCAGCAGGCGCTGGAAGGCGCGCGCACCACGTTGGGCGAAGGCGACTGGCCGGTGCTCGATCACCTGGAGAAATGGCTGGGCGGTCAGCCGTGGCGCAATCGTCCGGTGGGGCGTGAGCGCAAAATCCTCAAGCATGCGTGCGTGCGCTTCCAGCAATTGACCTCGCCCGCCGCCGCCAAGGCCGTGGAAGACACCGCGTTCTATCGCTCGGCAGTGCTGCTGTCGCGTAACGACGTGGGCTTCAGCACCGAGCAGTTCAGTGCGCCCCTGGCCGAGTTCCACGCGGTCAACCAACAACGCTTGCAGACGTTCCCGGACAACCTGCTGGCCACCGCCACCCACGACCACAAACGCGGCGAAGACACGCGCGCGCGCTTGGCCGTGCTCAGTGAGTGCGCCACTTGGTATGCCGAACAGGTCGAACACTGGCGCCGCCTTGCGGCGCCGTTGCGCAGCGACTCGGACAGCCCGTCAGCGGGCGATGAGCTGATCCTTTATCAGGTGCTGCTCGGCAGCTGGCCGCTGGACATGGACGTGAACTTTGAAGGCTATCAAGAGCGCTTGTGGCAATGGCAGCAAAAAGCCCTGCGCGAAGCCAAGTTGCAGAGCAGTTGGAGCGCGCCGAACGAGGCCTACGAGAAAGGCGTCGAGACCTTCCTGTCACGCCTGATGCTCAGCGAAGACGGCCGCGCATTGCGCAACGCCATCGGTGACGCGGCTCACGCCATCGCCCCGGCGGGTGCCCTGAATGGGCTGGCGCAATCCTTGCTTCGCCTCACCGTGCCGGGTGTGCCGGACCTGTACCAGGGCGATGAGTTCTGGGACTTCAGCCTGGTCGACCCGGACAACCGGCGCCCGGTGGATTTCAACGCGCGGCAACAAGCGTTGAAGTCGCCGCCGGGCATTCAAGAACTGTTGTCCCACTGGCGAGACGGGCGTATCAAGCAAGCGCTGATTGCCCAGGTGTTGGCCATGCGCAAGGCCAACCCCGATCTCTTGCGCAGCGGCGCCTATACACCGCTGGAAGTCACCGGCAAACACGCCGATCACGTCGTCGCATTTTGCCGCGAACACCAAGGCAAACGCTTGCTGGTGGTGGTGCCGCGTTGGACCCATCGCTTGCTTGAAAACGGTGTGCAGCCTCACATCAATGCGCAGGTTTGGGGCGATACGCGGGTGAAATTACCGTTCGCCGCCACAACTCAAAACTGGAAGGGACTTTTTCATACGGGCGCAGTCACACCAGACAAGGAGCTGCTGATCTGCACTGCCCTGGGGGATTTCCCGGTCAATGTCTTTATCAATCCTGATGATCAAGAAAGCTGAAATTTTCTGTGAGGAGCATTGTGATGAGTACTGAAGACAAACGTATTCGCGAGTTGGCGCATCAGATCTGGGAATCTGAAGGGAAACCCCATGGTGAAGATGCGCGTCACTGGGAGATGGCGCGCAAGTTGGCCGAAGCGGAAGCGCTGACGCCCAGCAAGCCAAAGCCTGCGACCAAGCCGAAAACCGCGCCCAAGCCTGCCGCCAAAGCCAAGCCGCCAGTGCCTGCCGCGAGCAAGCCGGCGCCCCCGGCGGCAAAAAAGCCCCCGGCAACGAAGAAGCCCAAGCCTTAATCCTGTGACCTTATGAGCCGCCTGCCGACAGTGTCGGTGGGCGGCTATTTCACTCTCCAATGTGCGCCGTTGAATACTCATCGGCACGGCCGTGTTCGGCCCGAAAAAAGACCTTTGCAGGAGCAACTTAATGAGCAAGCCCGATAAAAGCCAACCGACGCCGGACCACGAGCCGTCGCGGATTCGTGAAGGTTTGCCCTTCCCCCTTGGCGCCACCTGGGACGGCCTGGGCGTCAACTTCGCATTGTTTTCCGCGAACGCCACCAAGGTCGAACTGTGCC
>NZ_JBARTQ010000319.1:0-2852 GCF_049645325.1 Pseudomonas sp.
GCTCAGGCCAAGCACCAATAAATGTGGGAGCTGGCTTGCCTGCGATGGCGGTGGGTCAGTCAATAAATCCTTGGCTGAACGACCGCATTCGCGGGCAAGCCCGCTCCCACAGTTTTATTGCATTTCAGGTTTGGAACTGTGTCTACAGCGGGCGCAAAACTCAGGCCAAGCACCCATAAATGTGGGAGCTGGCTTGCCTGCGATGGCGGCGGGTCAGTCAATAAGTCCTTGGCTGAACGACCGCCATCGCGGGCAAGCCCGCTGCCACAGTTTGGTTGCATTTCAAGTTTGAAATCGAGTCTGCGGCGAGCATAAAGCTGAGGCCAAGCACCCATAAATGTGGGAGCTGGCTTGCCTGCGATGGCGGCGGGTCAGTCAATAAGTCCATGGCTGAACGACCGCATTCGCGAGCAAGCCCGCTCCCACAGTTTGATTGCATTTCAAATTGGAACCGAGTCTGCAGCGGGCGGGTTGCTCAGTCCGCAATCACCACTATCGACACGCGCCGGTTCTCGGTGCGCCCCGCCGCCGTGGTGTTCGGCGCCACCGGTTCGCTGCTGCCGAGGCCGCGCAGTTGGATGTTTTCTTCCTTCATACCCACGCCCGTCAGCACCTTGCCCACGCTTTTTGCGCGGCGCAGGGACAGTTGCTGGTTGTAGGTTTCTTTGCCCGAGGCGTCGGTGTGGCCGTCCACGCGAACGCGTTCGATGCCCACGCCGAGCAGGGCCTTGCCGATGCGTTCAACGATATCGGTGCTGGGTTGGTTGAGGGTTTCGATGTCGCTGCCAAACAGCACTTTGCCGGACAAGCCGAACGCCCAGCCTTCGTCGGTCAGTTCAAACCCTTGCTGCTTGAGCACGGCGACTTGCGCCGGGGTCAGGCCTTTGGGGGGCGCCGTCTGGCAGCCGCCGAGGGCAAGCAGGGCCACCAGCAGGGTGATAAACATAACGCGCGCGGTCGAGAACAAGGGGTCAACTCCTGTGATTAACGTTGGCGGCGGACGGCTCCGATTCCGCCGTTTGCTGGCCGCCCTGGGACAGCCGCTTGGCCTGGTACATCGCCGCATCCGCGGCGTTGAGCAAGGTGCCGGGAGTGGCGCCATGATCGGGATAAATCGCAATGCCGATACTGAGGGAGGTCAACACTTGGGTGTTGCCGGGCAGCGGGATCGGCTTGTCCATGCTGGCGATGATCTTGTCGGCGATGCGTTGGGCATCTTCGAGTTTGTGCAGCGGCGCCAGCAGGATCGCGAATTCATCGCCGCCCAACCTCGCCACCAAGTCGTCTTCACGCAGTTGCGCGCGCACGCGCTCGGCCACGGCCACCAGCACGGCATCACCAGCGGCGTGGCCGAAGTTGTCATTGATGTCTTTGAAACGGTCGCTGTCGAGAAACAGCACCGCCACGCGCTCATTGACCTTGGCCGCGCTGCGCAGGGCACGAATCAGCCGGCCTTCGAAAAACGCGCGGTTGGGCAGGCCGGTCAGGCTGTCGTGGCTGGCCTGGTGGGCGAGGGTTTCGTTTTCGCTTTGCAGGTGGCTCTGCCAGGCTTCCATTTCGCCGAGCAGGGCATTGAAGTCACTGCCCAGGCTGTCGAGTTCGGCGATCTGCGCCGGGGGCACGCGCCGGTCAAAGTCGCGTTCGCTGCGCGCGGCGTGCGCCACCGCCGCCAGGCTTTGCAGTGGCCCGGTAATACCGCGTAACAGGCGCCGCGCCAAGTGCAGCGCCACCCAGGCGCTGAGGGCGGTGCAGATCAGAATCCCGGCCAGGCCACTGAGCAGGAAGCGCAACAGGCTGCCGCCGTGGCCGACCACGTGAATGCTGCCGATGGATTGCCCCTGGTGCAGGATCGGCTGGCTGATGGGTTGTTCGAGCAGGGTATGCGCCAATGCCAGTTCAACGTGCGAGAGCATCCCGGTGTCCGGCCGCTCCCAATGCGCGAGCAGTTTGCCGTTGGCGTCGAACACTTCGGCCTGGGCCACTTCTTCGGTGGAGGCAATCAGGCTCAGGGCTTCAGTGGCGGCGGCGCTGTCGTTGAACACCACCGCCGCTTCCACGGTGTAATTGATGGAGCGCGCGATCAGGTGCAGGTTGTGCTCGGCGTATACCCGCAGCGCCAGCACACCAAGCAAGGTCAGGGACACACTGGCCAGGCTCACGGCCACCAACGCCAGGATCAAATGCCCACGGCCAATGACGGAGCGCAGGGTTGGCCGTGCTTTTGGGGCCCTCACGGCGCCGGCGCTCGACGACGGGAAAGTTGCAACACACTCGGGTGAATACGCACACCGCTGCGAGCGACGGAGTCGAGGTTGACCTCGAACGACACCTGCTCATCCGCCACGCGCAGGCAGAACAGGCTGCCCACGGTGCATTGGTCGCCACCTTCGCTGATGCTCAGCACCGGGTGGCCGATCAGCGAGGCGAACAGGCGGCTGCGCTCATCGGCAGACAGTTTGCCGATGTACACGGCGTCGCAGGCACTGACGATATCAGGATGGTCGGCCAGCAAACGCTTTACGACAACCGGCCGGCCGGTGGCCTGGGTGGTGCCTTTGATCAGGTCGTCGGTGTACTGGGTAGGCCCGACGATGCACAGGCGCAGTTGCGCAGGTTCTACCGGCCAACGGGCATAACTGAGGATGCCGAGTACCACTTGGGTGACTGCTTGGGCGCGGTGGTCTGCGAGGCTGGGCGTTTGGGCAAATGCGCGTGGCGCGAGCAGGCACAGCACCGCCACCAGTAACATGCGTCTCCAGCTCAAACTGCGCTCTGTGGGCGAGACAGCCACGTTCATGCAGCGATACTCTCAGGTGTTTTTCAGGGTGATGCCGCAACGATAGCACAGCGGC
>NZ_JBARTQ010000320.1:0-2247 GCF_049645325.1 Pseudomonas sp.
GCAGGCAAGCCAGCTCCCACACAAGCGGCTCCCACAGTTGTTTTTGGCCGTTTACTTGGCCGGCACCACTTCCAGCACGCAAATCATCCCAGCCTCGGGATAGTGCCAACGCACATCCACATCCCAAAACTGCACGCCGTATTCCCGCTCAGGCCCAGGCGTCTGATACGCCGGCCGCGGGTCCTGCGCCAGGCACTGATCAATCAATTCCACCAAGGGCTCGTCAAGGCGCTGTGCATGGCCTTGTGCCTGATGCAGAGCCGTCTTCAGCCACTGCACGGGAATCAGCTGCGGCGCGGTGCTGGCGATGCTGTTGGTGGCCGTGTCGATCATGTCGGCATACGGCACATACGGCTTGATATCCAACACCGGCGTGCCGTCGAGCAAGTCAATCCCGGAAAGCCACAGGCGGCCCGGCTCTACCTTGTCCAGCTTCACCACCGACTGGCCGATGCCATTGGGCCGGTGTGTCGCACGGGTGGCGAATACGCCCATGGACGTGTTGCCGCCCAGGCGTGGCGGGCGCACCTTCAGGCGCGGCTTGTCTTCCAGGGCCTCGTGGAACAGAAACAACAGCCACACATGGCTGACCTGCTCCAGGCCCTGTACCGCCTCGCCGCCGTCGAACGGCGCCACCAGCTCCAGCACGCCACGGGCGGCGGGCGCCAGTTGCGGTTGGCGCGGAATGGCGAACTTCTCCTTGAAGCAGGAGCGCACAAAGCCGACGGGCGAGACCTGGTAACTCATGGCTTACGCACGCACTCGCAGGGTCAGGCCCTTGAGGAAGTTGCGCAGCAACTGATCGCCACAGGTGCGGTAGTTGGTGTGGCCGAACTTGCGGAACAGTGCGCTCAGCTCCGGCTTGGACACCGGGAACTCGGAGGCCTTGAGGATGGCGTGCATGTCGTCTTCCTTCAGTTCGAAGGCCACGCGCAGTTTCTTCAGGATGATGTTGTTGGTCACCGGTGTTTCGATCGGCTGCGGCGGACGGCTCTCGTCTTTGCCGCGCTTGAAGATCACCAGGCCATCCAGAAAGTGGGCCATGACGTCATCCGGGCAGAACACGAAACCTTCTTCCTCGTCTTTCTTGAGGTAGGTCAGCAGGTCGTCTTTGGTTACGTCCATGCCGCCGAGCTTGATGATCTCGACCATCTTGTTGTCGCTGATGTCGAGCATGTAGCGCACGCTGCGCAGTACGTCATTGTGAATCATGGTGGGCAATCCTGGTTTTCAACTGAGGACACTGCCCGGTCAGGCAGTGTCGAGAAAGGGGAGCGGCTTAGAACTTCTCTTTGCCGGACAGGTAACGCCATTGGCCGACCGGTACCTTGCCGATGGAGACACCACCGATGCGGATACGACGGATGGCGATGACTTTCAGGCCAACCGCTTCGCAGAACAGGGCGATCACGCCCGGTTGCGGGTTTTTCAGCGCAAAGCGCAGGCGGTTTTCGTTCTGCCAACTGGCTTTTACCGCCGGCAGCTCTTTGCCTTTGTAGGTCAGGCCATGGTTAAGGCGGTTGAGGCCGTGGGCGGCCATGTTGCCTTCGACCTCGACCACGTATTCCTGCTCGATCTTGGCGGCGTCGGCGGTCAATTTGCGCAGGATCTTCCAATCCTGGGTAAACACCAGCAGGCCGCTGGCCTTGGCTTGCAGGTCAGCGCTGGCGGTCAGGCGCAGGAAATGGCCTTTGAGCGGGCGCTTGCTGAAGCGGTGTTCTTCGGACAGGGTTTCGGCGCTGATCGAGGCCATGGCCGTCTCAGCGTCCACGCCAACCGGCGCGTGCAGCAGGATGGTCACCGGCTCTGGCACGGTGGCCTTGGCGTCGGGGTCGAGCTCGACCTTTTGGGTGGTGACCTTGAACTGCGGCTCGTCGATCACTTCACCGTCCACCGAGACCCAGCCGCCTTCGATGAACAGCTCAGCCTCCCGACGGGAGCAACCGACCAGTTCGATAAGGCGTTTGGAGAGGCGTATGGGGTCAGTCATGACAAGGGCCGTAACAAAAGGGGGCTGCTATTGTACCTGCCTGGCGCGGGTTAATCCCGGACCCATTTCAATGGGGTGGGCTTTTGGGGGGCGTTGGGGGAGTACATATCCGTTTTTTGGGTGATGGCGGGTATGGGTTCCGCTCTTACAGCGGCTCACTTTTGGTGGAGCGCAAAAGTAAGCAAAACGCTCTTGCCCCTCCACTCGGTGCCTCGCCTAGGCTCGGCATGCCCGCACTCCGGCTTGAATCCGTGGGC
>NZ_JBARTQ010000321.1:0-8060 GCF_049645325.1 Pseudomonas sp.
GAGCAAGCCCGCTCCCACATTGACGGTGTAAGCCTTCCAGTTTCGAGTTTCCAAGGATACGACCATGTCCCAAGACCGTCGCTACAGCTTCGAGTTCTTCCCGACCAAGACCGATGCTGGGCATGAAAAACTGATGGCCACGGCCACGCAGTTGGCCAGCTACAACCCCGACTTCTTCTCCTGCACCTACGGCGCTGGCGGCTCCACCCGTGACCGCACGATCAACACCGTGTTGCAGCTGGAAAGCCAAGTCAAAGTTCCCGCCGCTCCGCACTTGTCGTGCGTGGGCGACAGCAAGGCTGACCTGCGCAGCCTGCTGACCCAGTACAAACAAGCCGGCATCAAGCGCATCGTCGCACTGCGTGGCGACTTGCCCTCCGGCATGGGCATGGCCAGCGGTGAGCTGCGCTACGCCAATGACCTGGTGAGCTTCATCCGTGAAGAAAGCGGCGATCACTTCCATATCGAAGTGGCGGCTTACCCGGAGATGCACCCCCAGGCACGCAATTTCGAAGACGATCTGCAAAACTTCGTGCGCAAGGCCAACGCCGGTGCCAACAGCGCGATCACCCAGTACTTCTTCAACGCCGACAGCTACTTCTACTTCGTCGAGCGTGTGCGGGCGATGGGTGTGAACATCCCGATCGTGCCGGGCATCATGCCGATCACCAACTACAGCAAGCTGGCGCGCTTTTCCGACGCCTGCGGCGCTGAAATCCCACGCTGGGTGCGCAAGCAACTGGAAGCCTACGGCGATGACGTCAAGAGCATCCAGGCGTTCGGCGAACAGGTCATCAGCGAAATGTGCGAGCGCCTGTTGCAAGGTGGCGCGCCAGGGTTGCACTTCTACACCCTGAACCAGGCCGAGCCGAGCCTGGCGATCTGGAACAACCTCAAGCTGCCACGCTGAGGTTTCCGCGCCGCACCCAAGGCCCTCGTCATATCGAGGGCCTTTTTATTGGCCCCCTGCTTGCCCTCTAATGCGTGCGCCAGAGCTTCTCTTTAGGGCTGGGCCGTCGTAATCTCAAGGCATGCCCGTCATTCTCAAGTTGTTGACCGCCGCGCTTTTTACTTGCCTGAGCCTCAGTGCTTTCGGCGAGAAACTGCGCATTGTCACCGAGCCCTGGGCGCCCTATGTATACGAAGACCACGGCACCATGCGCGGCCTGGACTATGAAGCCACGGTGACCGTATTCCAGCGCCTGGGCGTGGACGTGGAGTGGCAATTCCTGCCCTGGAAACGCTGCCTGGCCATGCTCGACCAAGGCCACGCCGACGGCGCGCTCGACATTTTCCACAGCCACGACCGCGACACCGTCCTGCTGTACCCCAGCGAGCCACTGTCGGACGTCGAGTTCGTGCTGTTCTACGCCAATGAACGCCCGCACCCGGTGCAATCCCTCGACGACCTGCGCGGCCTGACCGTCGGCACGTCGCCGGGCTACCTCTATGGCGACGGCTTCAGTGAGTCGGGCCTGTTCAACCGAGAGTCGGCGCCCAGCCATGAGGCCAACTTCGGCAAATTGTCGCTGGGGCGCATCGACCTGGTGATTACCGACCGCCGCGTGGGCCAGCATGTGATCAAGGCGCTGGGCCTCGAAGGCAAGGTCAGCCAGGCGCCGTGGGTGGTCAGCCGCCAACCGCAGTTTCTCGCGGTGCGCCGTGGCGCCGGCATGGACCTGCTGGTGCAGCGCTTTGCCGCCGAACTCAAGCGCTTCAAACAGGAACCGGCCTATGCCGCCCTGAGTGCCAAATACGGTGGAAGCCAAGCCATTACGGCGTCAGAACACACCGTTGAGCAGCAGGAAAGCAGCGCGCAGTGATTGCTCTGTTATACTCCGGCCTTTCCGCCAGGCTTACGCCCGGCCGCTGAGGTCTTGAAAAAGGCACCCAACCCAGCTACTGCGCAGCTTTCAGCCCGCGCGAGCCGGTGGAGTGTCCGCCAGACGCAGCAGGACCGGACGGGATTGCGCTCCCCTAAGCGCCATTCACGCCCGGCAAGATTATCCCTTTGGGCCAAGCCCTAACTAAAACAGGATTACTCATGTCCTTTGCTTCCCTCGGTCTCTCCGAGGCTTTAGTCCGCGCCATCGAGGCAGCGGGCTATACCGAGCCTACTCCGGTGCAACAGCGGGCCATTCCCGCCGTGTTGCAAGGTCGCGACCTGATGGTTGCGGCGCAGACAGGTACTGGTAAAACCGGTGGTTTCGCCCTCCCGATTCTGGAGCGGTTGTTCCCCAACGGTCACCCGGACAAATCCCAGCGTCACGGCCCGCGCCAACCGCGCGTACTGGTCCTGACCCCTACCCGCGAACTCGCCGCCCAGGTGCACGACAGCTTCAAGCTGTATGCCCGCGACTTGAAGTTCGTCAGCGCCTGCATCTTCGGCGGCGTCGGCATGAACCCTCAGGTTCAGGCCATGTCCCGTGGTGTTGACGTGCTCGTTGCCTGCCCGGGTCGTTTGCTCGACCTGTGCGGCCAAGGCAGCGTCGACTTGTCCCACGTGGAAATCCTCGTGCTGGACGAAGCCGACCGCATGCTCGACATGGGCTTTGTCCATGACGTGAAAAAGGTCCTCGCCCGCCTGCCGGCCAAACGTCAGAACCTGCTGTTCTCGGCAACGTTCTCCAACGACATCACCGCCCTGGCCGGCAAGCTGCTGCACAACCCGGAACGCATCGAAGTCACGCCGCCGAACACCACGGTCGAGCGTATCGAACAACGCGTATTCCGCCTGGCTGCCAGCCACAAGCGCTCGCTGCTCGCGCACTTGATCACCCATGGCGCCTGGGAACAGGTGCTGGTGTTCACGCGTACCAAGCACGGCGCCAACCGCTTGGCCGAGTACCTGGACAAGCACGGCCTCACCGCCGTTGCCATCCACGGCAACAAGAGCCAGAACGCGCGCACCAAAGCCCTGGCCGACTTCAAGGCCGGTGAAGTACGCATTTTGGTTGCCACCGACATCGCCGCCCGCGGCCTGGATATCGACCAGTTGCCCCACGTGGTCAACTTCGAGCTGCCGAACGTCGACGAAGACTACGTGCACCGTATCGGCCGTACCGGCCGGGCCGGTCGTTCGGGTGAAGCCATTTCCCTGGTTGCACCGGACGAAGAAAAACTGCTGAAAAGCATCGAGCGCATGACCAAGCAGAAAATCGCCGACGGCGACCTGATGGGCTTCGACTCCAGCGCCGTGGAGGCTGAGAAGCCTGAAGCGCGCGAGCGTCCGGACGTGCGTAACCCACGCAACCCACGCGGTCCGAAGGGCGATGGCCCGAACGGCGGCGGTGGTGGCGGTGGTCGTCGCGACAAGGGCAAGGACAAGGGCGGCAAGGAAAAAGCGCCTGCCAGCGCCCGTGGCGAACGCCCGGCCCGCGAACAGAAACCACGTGAAGGCACCCCGGCCCGCGAACAGCGCCAGCCAAGCCAGCCGCCACGCGCCACAGCCGACCGCGCCCCGGACGAGTTCCTCGACGACGACGTGGACAACTTCGGTAACCGCGTTGACTACGTGCCCCAGGCCAAACCGGCCCAGGGCCGTGGCCGTCGTCCAGGTGCTCCGGCACAGGGCGCGGGCGCGGGTGCCGCTGCAGGTACCGGCGCGCCACGTGGCGGCCAGCCACAAGGCGGTCGTCAGAACGGCCCGCGCAACAGCAGCGGCGGTACCACCGGTACGCCACCTGCCAAGCGCAGCGGCCCGCGTAATGGCGCACCGCGTGACGGTCAGGCGCGTCGCGAAGATTCGCGCAGCAACAACCGCCGCCCGGCCCGTGACGACCAGCCACGCTTGTCCGAACCCGCCGTGCAGAACCCGCGCGGCGGCCCGGCGCCGAAGATCATCCACAAGGAGTCGAAAGCGGATCGCTTCCCGACACCCGAGCAGTTGGACCAACTGCCAGGCCGTCCTCGTGGTGAAAAACCAGCGCTGCTGACCCGCAACCGCTGAGTTGAAGCACCCCTAAAAATGCCCCGCCTCGAAAGAGACGGGGCATTTTTTATGGGCGCCGTAAGGCTGCTGTGGCAACCCGGATATGGGGTGAGCAGCTCTTTGTGCTGACCGGACTTTTTGTGCTGAGCCACCAATTTGTGGTGAGCGGGCTTGCCCCGCGCTGGGCTGCGAAGCGGCCCCAAAACCAGGCAATGCGTTTTGTCTGAAGAAACGCATTGCCCTTATTGGGCCTGCTTCGCAGCCCAGCGCGGGGCAAGCCCGCTCACCACAAAAAGTACGCTCACGCGAGATCCGGGGCATTTTTTGAGCTCAATAAAGATCCCCTGTGAGAGCTGACCGCATTCCAGGCATAAAAAAACCGGATCCTGGGATCCGGTTTTTCATGCTTCCGCGAAATTACTTCGCTTTGACACCTTCCAGCGAGATGTCCAGGTCCACGGTCTGGGAAGACGGGCCTGGGCCTTTGATGCCGAAGTCGTTCAGGTTCAGCGTGGTGGTGGCGTTGAAGCCAGCACGTTCGCCGCCCCACGGGTCTTTGCCTTCGCCGTTGAAAGTGGCCTTGAAGGTCACAGGCTTGGTCACGCCGTGGAAGGTCAGGTCGCCCGTCACGTCAGCGGTTTTCTCGCCGGTGGACTTGACAGCGGTCGACACGAACTTGGCATCGGCGAACTTGGCAACGTCGAGGAAGTCCTTGCTGGCAACGTGCTTGTCACGTTCTGCGTGGTTGGACCACAGGCTGGCGGTTTTCACGTCAACCGCGATTTTGCTGGCTTCAGGCTTGGCGGCATCCCAGCTGAACGTACCATCCCAGTCCTTGAAGGTACCGTGGATGTAGCTGTAGCCCAGGTGGCTGATTTTCCAGTCGATGAAGGCGTGTTGGCCTTCCTTGTCGATCTTGTAGTCAGCAGCCATCACCTGGCCTGCAGACAGCAGGGCGGTACCGATGGCCAGCGCGGCGAGTGTCTTTTTCAACATGCTTTCTATTCCTTGTGAGTCGAGGTTGAACATCAGGCTTTGCGCCCCAGCATTCGCGTCAGGGTCACATCACGATCAATAAAGTGGTGTTTCAACGCAGCCACGCCGTGCAAGCCGGCGAAGACCACCAACACCCAGGCGAGGTACAAGTGCACCAGGCCGGCGTTGTCTGCCTGGTCCGGTAGCCCGGAAATCACGGCAGGAATCTCAAACAGGCCAAACACCGGGATACCGACACCGTCTGCGGTGGAAATCAGGTAACCGGCAATCATCACGGCAAACAGCCCGAGATAAAGAAACGCGTGGCCAAATGCAGCACCGATACGGGTCAAACGACTGTAGCTGGCCAGCGGCGGCGGTGGCGGGCTGACCAGGCGCCAGACAATGCGCACCAGCATGAGGGCAAACAGCGTGATACCGATGCTCTTGTGCAGGTCGGGCGCGTCTTTGCGCCAGGCGCTGTAGTAGTCGAGGCCGACCATCCACAAGCCCAGCGCGAATAATCCAAACACCACCAGGGCCACGCCCCAGTGCAAAACCATGCTGACCCAGCCGTAACGGGCCGGTGAATTACGTAGCTGCATGTACTTAATCCCGTAAGAGCTGCGCCCAAGACTAGCGATTTACCTATCGAATTAAAGCGGAAAATTTCGCTTTGAAATATCGAGAAATACGATCAAGAGGTTATGCACAGTACGTTAACAACCGATTAAGGACTATTCCCAAGAAACGTGACAGATCGTCCTGCGTTTACTGCGAATTCGACCTTCGGGGCCGCAATGGGTTGTGACACAGCCTGGCATTGCATAGGCTTGCGCGATTGTTTCGCCTGCGCCGGACGCAGGACCGCTTCGAGGAGATAAAACGATGGGCTTGAATAACCAGTGGATGCAACGCGACCTCGCGGTGCTGTGGCATCCCTGCACCCAGATGAAAGACCACCAGCAACTGCCGCTGATCCCGATCAAACGCGGTGAAGGCGTGTGGCTGGAAGACTTCGAAGGCAAGCGCTACCTCGACGCCGTCAGTTCCTGGTGGGTCAACGTGTTTGGCCACGCCAACCCGCGCATCAACCAACGCATCAAGGACCAGGTCGACCAGCTGGAACACGTGATCCTCGCCGGTTTCAGCCACCAGCCGGTGATCGAGCTGTCCGAGCGCCTGGTCAAGATTACGCCCGAGGGCCTGACCCGCTGCTTCTATGCCGACAACGGCTCGTCGTGCATCGAAGTCGCGCTGAAGATGAGCTTCCACTATTGGCTCAACCGCGGCCTGCCGAACAAAAAGCGCTTTGTGACCCTGACCAACAGCTACCACGGCGAAACCATCGCCGCGATGTCGGTGGGCGACGTGCCGCTGTTTACCGAGACCTACAAGGCGCTGCTGCTCGACACCATCAAGGTGCCCAGCCCGGATTGCTACCTGCGCCCCGAGGGCATGAGCTGGGAAGAGCATTCGCGCAACATGTTCCTGGCCATGGAACAAACCCTTGCCGAGAACCACGACAGCGTCGCCGCCGTCATCGTCGAGCCGTTGATCCAGGGCGCCGGCGGCATGCGCATGTACCATCCGGTGTACCTCAAGCTGCTGCGCGAGGCCTGCGACCGCTACGGCGTGCACCTGATCCACGACGAAATCGCCGTGGGCTTCGGCCGAACCGGCACCATGTTCGCGTGTGAGCAGGCCGGTATCCGCCCGGATTTCCTGTGCCTGTCCAAGGCGCTGACCGGCGGCTACCTGCCGCTGGCGGCCGTGGTCACCACCGACGATGTGTACGACGCCTTCTACGACGACTACCCGACCCTGCGCGCCTTCCTGCATTCCCACAGCTACACCGGCAACCCGCTGGCGTGCGCGGCCGCCCTGGCGACCCTGGATATTTTCGAAGAAGACAACGTTATCGAGAACAACAAGGCCCTGGCCCAGCGCATGGCCACGGCCACCGCGCATTTGGCTGACCATCCGCATGTGTCGGAAGTGCGCCAGACCGGCATGGTGCTCGCCATCGAGATGGTGCAGGACAAAGCCACCAAGACCGCCTACCCGTGGCAGGAGCGCCGCGGCTTGAAGGTCTTCGAGCACGCCCTGGAGCGCGGCGCGCTGTTGCGCCCGTTGGGCAGCGTGGTGTATTTCCTGCCGCCGTATGTGATCACCCCGGAACAGATCGACTTCCTGGCGGAAGTGGCCAGCGAAGGCATCGATATCGCCACCAACAGCAAAGTCAGCGTGGCCGTGCCGCGAGACTTTCACCCTGGGTTCCGCGATCCCGGTTGATTGAAGTTGATCGTTCCCACGCACTGCGTGGGAACGCAGCCCAGAACGCTCTGCGCGCCCTTCTGCACACCCTTTTCCAGAGAACAGAAATGAGACTGTCCCGTTTTTTCACCGACACCCCGCTGAGCCTTGGCGACCATGAGCTGCCCGAGGCACAGGCGCATTACATCAGCCGCGTGCTGCGCATGAGCGAAGGCGATGCCGTGCAACTGTTCGACGGTTCCGGCCAGGAGTTCATGGGCCAGCTGCTGGAAGTCGGTAAAAAGCGCGTCACCGTGCAACTGACGCAAACCTTCGCAGGCCAGGCCGAATCGCCGCTGCACATCCACCTCGGCCAGGGCCTGTCGCGGGGCGAGCGGATGGATTGGGCGATTCAGAAAGCCACCGAACTGGGCGTCAACGAAATCACCCCGATTTTCAGCGAGCGCTGCGAAGTGCGCCTCAAGGACGAGCGCGCCGACAAACGCCTGCTGCACTGGCGCCAGGTCGCCATCAGTGCCTGCGAGCAATGCGGGCGTTCAATCGTGCCGGTGATTCACCCGCCGCTGCTGCTGGCCGACTGGCTGAAGCAGGCCGAGGCGGACTTGAAGCTGGTGCTGCACCCGGTGGCAGAGCCGATGCTCAGCCATGCCAAGCCGGCCAGCCTGGCCTTCCTGATCGGGCCCGAGGGCGGGCTGAATGACGGCGAAGTTGAATCCGCCCAAGGCGCCGGCTTCCACGCCGCCCGCCTCGGCCCGCGCGTGCTGCGCACCGAGACAGCGCCCGTAGTGGCATTGGCCGTCGCCCAACAGCTTTGGGGCGATTTCTAACCGGCTTCCTTTGCAAACCCCATTAAAACTGTGGGAGCGGGCTTGCTCGC